>CAYVQO010000079.1:0-7428 GCA_964452835.1 uncultured Sphingorhabdus sp.
ATCAGCCCGCTCATGGCATCCTACCTGTCAAGACCACAGCATTTCATTGGTTTGTCGCCCCTGCCCCATCCCATTGATCTGATTATATGTGTCTCAACATTCCACATCCACTAGTCCTTAGCGTATATACGGCGTTACATGGAATCGTTTTTGGCTTGCCTTGCAAATTCTTGGACCGCTATCGAAATCCAAACGAGCGCAAAGGCCAAAGATACATATGACTGCACCACTACCCACCAAGGGGGCACGATCGGCGCTGCGTGAATTTTTGCGCAGTGAAGCAGCTGGCGGCCTGATCCTGATGGCCGTTGCCGCGCTTGCCATGATCATTGCCAATTCGCCCCAGGCCAATAGCTATTTTCACACGATCCATGCCGTTACCGGCCCTGAATTGACGCCCAAGTTGGGGCCGATGACTGTGCATCTGTGGATCAATGATGGTTTGATGGCGATTTTCTTCCTGCTCGTGGGATTGGAGATTAAGCGCGAATTTGTCGACGGACATCTGTCGACATGGACTGACCGGCGTTTACCGATTATTGCAGCGGCAGCAGGCATGGTGTTCCCGGCCTTGGTCTACCTGATCATTGCAGGCGGTGATCCGGCGCTGGTGCGCGGATGGGCGATTCCAGCGGCGACAGACATTGCTTTTGCAATAGGCGTACTGGCACTGCTGGGGTCGCGTGCGCCAGCGTCGCTCAAATTGTTCCTTACCACTGTGGCCATTGTCGATGATATGGGTGCGGTGGCGATTATTGCTCTATTTTATACGGCCGAGTTGAACATGACAGCGCTTGCCATCGCCCTCGCGCTTTGGGCGGTGATGTTCGGGCTCAACCGCTTCGGCGTCATGCGCCTTTGGCCCTATATGCTGATCGCGGCAGCCCTATGGTATGCCATGCTTCTATCTGGGGTGCATGCAACCATTGCAGGGGTGCTGGCTGCCTTTGCTATTCCACTGCGCCGGACAATCGCGGCCCCGGATGCCGAAGATTCGCCGCTCCACCGGCTGGAACATGCGCTGGCGAAGCCTGTCGCTTTTCTTATCGTCCCATTATTTGGTTTTGCCAATGCCGGCGTTTCGCTGCAGGGCGTAGGCGTCGAAACACTACTCTCCCCGCTGCCGCTGGGGATTGCACTTGGGCTATTCCTTGGAAAGCAGTTCGGAATCTTTGGCAGCGTTTGGCTGGCCGTGAAATTCGGCCTTGCCAGCCGGCCCAAGGATGCCAATTGGACGCAAATCTATGGCGTCGCGCTGCTGTGCGGCATCGGCTTTACGATGAGCCTGTTTATCGGCGGGCTTGCCTTTTATGATCCAGCGCTGGGCGACGCTGTGAAAATCGGGGTGCTTATGGGATCGCTTGCTTCGGCACTATGTGGCTATTCCCTGCTTCGAATAGCCGCCGCCCCGAATCGACAAAGCTAGGCTGCCCGAATCAAAAAGGGACGCCAATCGCGTCCCTTCCGATAGCGCCCCATGACTGTGCGCCAGCTGCAAAAACAGCTTATTTGATCTTCGCTTCCTTAAACTCTACATGCTTGCGCACGACCGGGTCATATTTGCGGAAGGTCAGCTTTTCCGTCTGATTGCGCGGGTTTTTCTTAGTGACATAGAAAAATCCGGTGTCAGCGGTGCTGAGCAATTTGATCTTCACAGTGGCTGGCTTCGCCATGGCCCATTCCTTCAGACAAAGGGGTAAAATGAAAGGGGGCGGCGCAGCGCCACCCCTGTTGGCCCGCGCCTTTGCGCATTTGCCAGCCAAAAGTCAAGTAGGGTTGGGGTCCTCTAGCACATGCCCCTCTGAAAGGCCGACCAATTGCGCCAATTGGTTCAGCCGCCGTTCGACTGAGCCCGAACGCAGCCGACGGCTAAGGCGCGACAGGCGCAGCTCCAGCCTGTCGCCTTTATGTACAAGCTGTGTATCGGAGAGCGCAGACCCTGTGCCGCCATCCAGACGGTGCGCCAAGCGAATGGCCTGGCCCCATGCCGTTCCCTTTACCAGTCGTTCGGCGGGCGCCAGACGCTGAAGCAAGTCATCAAGCGAGCGCTTATTATTGTGGACGGCAAGCAGCGCGGCGGCCAGGATAGCCCGATCCTGCGTCGTTGCCCCTGGCCAATTCCCATCCAGCGCCAGACTGACCGCGACATCGCCGCGATACTCAGGCGTCACATTCCATGCGGTATCGGCGAGAAGGCAGGCAATACGTCGCAAACGATCAAAATCAGCGCCTTCATCCTTAAACATAGGTGCGATCCAGTCGGCCAACGCATCGCCGTGGAAGCGGAAGCGAGCAAGGCGACTGCCCTCATGCCGCGCGGCTTCTACAAAGGGGTCGCGCCGGCGTTCTTCCAGCGACAGCCGATCAAAGAGCAACCCTTCACGCAGCCCCGATATACTCGTCACCAGCATAGAGGGTTTGAGCAGCCGGACTACGCCCGACAAAAGCGCAGTTGCACCCGGCAAGGCATCGATGCGACCGGATGGCACAACTTTATGCGTAGCAAGCAGTTCCCGGTCATGACTGAGTGCCAGCAATTGTGCGGGCGCATCCGGCGGCATGACATAGTTGGACAATACCGAAAGGGGAAATTCACTATGATATATGTGCAGCCGTGCCAGCGCACGCCATGATCCGCCGACCATGAAAAATGGCAGGTTTTTCTCAACCGGAAAATCCTCGCCGCCACGGGCACGGTCCAGCGCATCCTTGATCTGCACCGCAAATTCCTTGGCCCCAACATCTTTCAACGCGTCCAAACGCAATGTGCCAAAGGGAAGCGAGACACGTGCGCCGATTTCGCCATCACATATGCGCGCAAGTTCCAGACTGCCGCCGCCCAAATCACCGACATAGCCATCGGCGGCGGGGTGTTCGCTGATGATACCAAGGCCGGCCAGATAGGCTTCGGTCAGCCCGTCAATCACCTCGATGCGGATGCCCATATCATCGGCGCGGCTGACAAGTTCCGCGCCATTTTTCGCCTCGCGGGTGGCGGCGGTTGCAACCACACGCAATATGTCGACATCCATGGCCCGCGCCAGAGTATGGAAGCGGCCAATGGCTGCCAGTGCCCGCTCCATCGTTTCCGGATTGATAATGCCGTCTTTGGCAAGACAACTGCCAAGGCTCACTCGGCTTTTTTCATTATAGATCGGCATGGGCGCACGCAGGGCCCCTGCATAGACGACGAGCCGGATAGAATTTGAGCCAATGTCGATAACGGCCTGGCGAACTCCGCTCATTGGGGGCGGCTCATCTTTTACGGATCAGGCTCAGCGTTGGCACATCATTGGCCTCGGCAAGCGCGCCGCCGCGCCCCGAAAGCGAGGGGTTGGTCATGAAATATTGGTGCAGATTGAACGGCACGTCGCTTGGCTTCACCCTCTCATAGCGGCCATCGGGTCGCAGCATCCAGCTTTGCTGGTTGTCGAGCAGGTTTGCAACCATAACCTGATCAAGGATCTGGTCATGCACAGTCGGGTTTTCAACAGGCAGCATATATTCGACGCGCCGGTCAAAATTGCGGCTCATCCAGTCGGCCGAGGAGATGTATACGCGTGCCTTTGGGTTGGGCAGATCGGCACCATTGCCAAAGGCCCAGATGCGGCTGTGCTCAAGAAACCGACCGATTACTGATTTCACCCTGATGCGTGATGACAACCCCTTTACCCCAGGGCGCAGGCAGCAGACGCCGCGCACAACCAGATCGATCTCAACCCCAGCTTCGCTTGCCTCATATAATTTGTCGATGACGATCTTATCGACCAGCGAATTAAGCTTGGCCCAGATCGCTCCGGGCTTGCCAGCAGCCACATGGTCGATCTCATCCTGGATCAGTCCCAGAACGGCATCACGGAGCCCCAACGGGCTCATGCTCAGCATTTTCAGGTCGGTTGGTTCGATATAGCCGGTAACAAAGTTGAAAATCTGCCCGGCATCATGCCCAATGCGCGGATCAGCGGTAAAGAAGCTGAGGTCGGTGTATATGCGTGCGGTGATGGGATGGTAATTGCCTGTGCCAAGGTGGCAATAGGTCCGAAAGCCCTCCTTTTCGCGCCGCACAACCAGCGAAATCTTGGCATGGGTCTTCATATCAACAAAGCCGTAGACAACCTGCACGCCAGACCGCTCAAGTTGTGACGCCCAGTGCAGATTCTGCTCCTCGTCAAAGCGCGCCTTTAACTCGACGACTGCCGTCACCGATTTGCCTGCCTCTGCCGCATCGCACAGGGCGCGGATAACCGCTGACTGTTTGCCTGCGCGGTAAAGCATCTGCTTGATCGCAACGACGTCCGGGTCCTGTGCTGCCTGTTCAAGGAAGGACAGCACCACCTCAAAGCTCTCATAAGGGTGGTGGACGACCAGATCCTTTTGCCGGATTGCGGCAAAGCAATCGCCATCATGTTCCAATATACGTTCGGGAAAGCGCGGCGAATATGGCGAAAATTTCAAATCGGGTCGGTCGAGCTCGACAAGCTGGGCAAGATCACCAATGCCGAGAAAGCCAACTGTTTCTGCAACAATATCACCACCTGCGCCCATTTCGCGCCGGATCAGGTTGGCCATTTTTTTCGGCAGGCCAGCGCCCAGTTTCAGCCGGATCACCCGGCCGCGGCGGCGGCGCTTTACAGCACTGCGGAAATAGCGGACCAGATCTTCTGCCTCTTCCTCAATCTCAATATCGCTGTCGCGGATCACCCGGAACGCGCCCGATGCGATGGGTTCATGATGCGGGAACATCTGTCCAATAAAGCGCATGATAAGCGCTTCCATTGTCACAAACCGCTCGCCTGCCCCCGCCACTTTTACAAAACGGGGAAGTGAAGGCGGAATCATCACCAACTGCTGGACAATCTCGCCGTCATCCTTGCGGCGCATTTCGAAGATCAGACTGATCCCCTGATTGGGGATGAAGGGGAAAGGATGAGCCGGATCGAGCGCCTGCGGCGTGAGGACGGGAAGAATCTGCTCGGCAAAATGTTTGGCAACTGCCGACAAGGCATTTTTGCCGATTTCGGAGGGGTCGAGCAGTTTGATACCCTCTTTTCTCAGACCACGCTTCAAGCTCTTCCAAAGCTTTTGCTGCTGCGCCATCAGTGCGTCTGCTGCTTTGACCGTCGCTGTCAGCTGTTCGGTCGGCGTCAGTCCATCAATCGATGGCTCCTCGATTTTCCGCAGTACCTGCCCATAAAGCCCAGCAACGCGGACCATGAAAAACTCGTCGAGATTGGCACCGGAGATCGACAGGAAACGCACGCGCTCCAGCAAGGGGTGCGCGGGATTGGCAGCTTCTTCCAGCACCCTCTGGTTAAACTTCAACCAGGATAGCTCACGGTTGAAATAACGCGCCGCGGCATCAGCCTTTGCTGTCATATGATCTGGTCCTGAACCCAAATGCCGCATGCTGCTGTCATTCCCTTCGGCGTTGCCAAGACATTGTTGCACTTTTGTGTCAGCGCTGGGCGTGAAAGGCAAATCAATCGGCTTTACCAAGCGTTAACCATGTTGGCGCATCAATCGCCCTCGGAGCTTGGGGGCTTAGGCAATGAAATATGATCATGACCAATTGCTGATGGTTCGTGCAGAGCTGTATGATCTGTGCGAAGTGTTGCGGATGACGGCATTTGATGCAAATCCGGTGCAGTTCCTGCTGCGGCTGGAACAGATACGCGCAACCGCCGCTGTGCATGGACTGACGGCAATTGCCGAAATCGCCTCTACCTTTGAGGCTGCGTTGCAGCGGGTGCAAGGCAGCGGCCATAATGTCGTCGACAATTTTTCGGCCATATTGGACGATGCCATTGGAATCGCGCATGTGCATCCCACCGCGTCGGAAGCATTGCTGGCCTCGGTTGCAATCCGTCTCGGTTGATTAACCTGTCTGCGCTATAGCAGCGCCTATGGACAGCCTGCTTGCCACGCTCTTTTCTGTTCTGATTGCCGAAATTGGCGATCGACCGCAAATCCTTGCTGCCGCGCTGGCGCTGCGTTTTGGCAATGACAAGGTCGTGATTGCCGCTTTAGCGCTGGCAACGGCAATCAACTGTGCAATTTCGGCATCGCTGGGCTCGGTCATTGACCAATGGATCAGCGAAGATCCTGTCCGCTTGTTCAACGGCCTTGCCTATGTGCTGGCGGGCCTTGGCATGCTGATGTGGCGGCGGCGCGTGGAATTGCTGGAAGGCTGGAGGATAGGCCCGTTCCTGACTGCGTTCTTTGGCCTGTTCATTCTGCAATTTGGCGACAAGGGGCAATTCATCATCGCAGCCAATGCCGCAATGACTCCGCACTGGGGCTTTACTGCACTTGGCGGCTGGATTGGAATCATGGGCGCTATTGTGCCTGCCATTGTTCTGAAAGAGCGACTGGCGGCGCGGCTGCCAATCCCTGCGATACGCAAGGCTGGGGGCGTGCTGCTGCTGCTATGGGGCGTGGTGCAAGCGCTCCGTGCCTGGCGGATTTTGTAAAACTTTCCGATAATTGCGCGTGCAAGGCAACCCAGCCCTTGCCAATCCATAATGTGCGTGCCAGTCGCTCGCCAAGGGTCCTTGTGTTGCCAAGACATCAAAAGATGCAGGCCGCACCCACGAATATATGCTTGTGTGAAGGACTTTCCGTGCCCGTTGCAATTCAACCTTTTCATCCCCGGATAGAGCAAGCCCAGATCAACGATCTTAAGGCCCGCCTTGCGCTGACGCGGCTGCCGGAGGCGGAAACAGTCAGCGACTGGGAACAGGGCATTCCGCTGGCCTATGTGCAGGAACTGCTGGGCTATTGGCAGGATGGCTATGACTGGAACCGGTTGCAGGCCGAATTGGATCGCTGGCCGCATTATCATGCGCATATCGACGGCCTGCCCCTGCATTTCATTCATGTGAAAAGCCCGCGCAGCGACGCGCACCCATTGATCGTCACCCATGGCTGGCCGGGCTCGGTGCTGGAATTTACTGATATAATCGCGCCTTTGACAGAGCCGGAAGATCCATCGCAGCCTGCCTTTCACCTCGTCCTGCCATCGCTTCCCGGCTATGCCTTTTCAGGCAAGCCAACCGGTAGCGGCTGGTCGGTCGAAAAGACTGCTGAGGCCTGGGACCTGCTCATGCGCGCCCTTGGCTATGAGCGCTATTTTGCCCAAGGCGGCGATTGGGGCGCTGCTGTCACGATGGCAATGGGTGCACAGGACAAAGGGGCTTGTGCTGCCATCCATGTCAACATGCCCGTCGCGCAGCCACCCGCAGACGTGCTGGCTAACCCTACGCCATTTGAGGCGGAATCGCTCGCCCGGCTTGGTTGGTACCGGGCAAAAGATAATGGCTATGCCATCATCCAGGCCACTCGCCCGCAAACCCTGGGCTATGCGCTGACCGATTCACCCGTTGGGCAAATGGCCTGGATCGTCGAAAAATTCCATGGCTGGTCGGATTG
>CAYVQO010000079.1:7528-8940 GCA_964452835.1 uncultured Sphingorhabdus sp.
CATTTTGCCGCGATGGAAGAACCCGAGCTGTTTGTCAGCGAAATCAGGCGTTGCTTTGCGAAGATGGCAATTTAGCGGATTCTGCCTGTGGCGTAGTCAGGTTCAGGCCAATTGCCCCAACCAATATCAACAGGATGAAGCCTGTTTGCGCCATGCTGAGCGTCTGGCGAAAAGCAATCCAGCCGATCAGCGCAATGGCAACGATGCCAACGCCCGACCAAATGGCATAGGCAACACCCACGGGAATGGTCTTGATGGCGGCGGCTAGGAAGCCAAAACATACCCAATAACAGGCCATGGATGCTGCCCCCAAACCCCAGCGGGCAAAGCCGTCGGACGCCTTTAGCAAGCTGGTTCCGGCAATTTCAAAGCCTATGGCAATGGCCAGCAGCATCCATGCGTTCATTTTCAATCTCCTTTTGCCGCGCTGGCACTGCCCCAAAGCGTTGGCGCCAGCGGGGTCAGAGTTCCGCCTTGCGCCAATCGTGCGGCAGTGGCCAGCTTCATGAAATCCCAAACCGCTTTGTCAAAACCGGGGTCCGGCCGACCTTCGCCTTCACCTGCCCATTGATCCATATTGTCATACATGCTGACTGTACCGTTCCACATTTCTGGGGTGGCAACATCGGCAAAGGGCTTCAACAGCGCGTACCATTCATCGACAAAGCCTTGAGCCACCTCACCATGCGGCGGGATGGGCAGGGCAGCCTTGATCCTGCTGCCCAACTCTTTCCATTGTTGCTGATAGGCTTCAGGATCGAAATCGCGGGGCATTTGCGCCCATTTCTCGGCCCATTCAGCTTTTTCAGCCGGCGAGAAATAGCGGTCAGTAACCTCCTGCCATAACTTTGGTTCCTGGTTCATCATCTTGTCTCCACTTTCGATCAGCGAGCAAAAAGTCTCGGCATCGAGCAGCTCGCCGCGGTCGATTCGGGACAATGTCAAATGGATCAGCGCCTGCGACTTTTTGACGCGCGCCTCTTCCTCGCCCAGCATTTTCAGCTGGGCGTTCAACAATTTGGTCAGGTCAACATGGCCGCCATTGAATAGCTGGTGCATTTGCGCAAGGCTAAGCCCTGCGGATTTCAGCACAACAATCTGGTGCAGCCGCTCCAGCTCCCTTGGACCAAAAAGCCGCCGACCCGATGCCGTGCGCAGCGGCGCAACCAGCCCCTTTGCCTCATAAAAACGCAAGGCGCGGCTGGTCAGCCCGGTGCGGCGGGCAACATCCCGGATATCAAGGGCAGAGCTGAGAAACGAATCATCCATAGGCGCTTTATGCACGTTGACGCTGGGTCAACTTCAAGCGCTAAATGCACGCTGGACCTGATGTGGCTTTTCGGTCAATCAGCACCCATGGGCAAATTAATCGCACGGCGGCTGTTGACGGCCATTCCAACGCTGCTGGCGAT
>CAYVQO010000080.1:0-3312 GCA_964452835.1 uncultured Sphingorhabdus sp.
GCGACAATCGGTGTGAACAGCATCGATGATTTGTTCATCGATGTCCCCGAAGAGGCGCGGCTCAGGGGCCCGATTGCCGACCTGCCCATGCACGCAAGCGAAATGGCGGTGGAGCGGCATTTTGCCAAGCTCTCGCGCAAGAATATGGCGGCGTCGGATCATCCCTTTTTCCTGGGGGCAGGGGCCTATAAGCATCATGTGCCGGCATCGGTGGACCATTTGATCCAGCGGGGTGAGTTCCTGACCGCCTACACGCCGTACCAGCCGGAAATCGCGCAGGGCACGCTGCAGATGCTGTTTGAATTCCAGACGCAGGTGGCGCGGCTCTATGGCTGCGATGTCGCCAATGCGTCCATGTATGATGGCTCCACTGCCTGCTGGGAAGCCATTGGTATGGCCGGGCGTGTGACCAAACGGTCAAAGGCGATCCTGTCATCAGGGCTGCACCCCCATTATGTCAGTGTTGCCAAGACGATGGCGAAATATACCGGTGACCGGCTGGATACCGCTTTGCCTGAACTTGCAGGCACAGACAGTGCGCGCCTGCTTGAGGCTATTGATGGCGAAACCAGCTGCGTCGTTGTGCAATATCCCGATATTCTCGGCCGGATAGAGGATCTGTCGGCCATTGCCGCCAAGGCGCATGAGCATGGCGCGCTGCTGATTGCAGTGGTGACCGAGCCGGTGGCGCTGGGTGCGATCAAATCGCCCGGTGAGATGGGCGCGGATATTGTCGTCGGCGAAGGGCAATCGCTTGGCGTGGGGCTGCAATTTGGAGGGCCTTATGTCGGCCTATTCGCCTGCAAGGAAAAATTCGTTCGGCAAATGCCGGGGCGACTCTGTGGTGAGACGGTAGATGCGGAGGGAAAACGCGGCTTTGTGCTCACGCTTTCGACCCGTGAACAGCATATTCGTCGCGAGAAGGCGACGAGCAATATTTGTACAAATTCAGGGCTTTGTGCGCTGGCTTTCAGTATTCATATGACATTGCTTGGCGAGAAGGGCCTGCGCGATCTGGCGCAGCTGAACCACGCCATGGCCGTGCAGGCTGCGGAACGCCTGGCGCAGGTGCCAGGTGTCGAGCTGGTCAATGATGGCTTCTTCAATGAGTTCACATTGAAGCTGAACAAGGAAGCCCGCGAGGTGGTACACAGGCTGGCGGACCGCAAGGTGCTGGGCGGCGTTTCGTTGGGGCGGCTTTATCCGGGTATCAAACCGCTGGAAAATGGCCTGATCGTTGCCGTCACTGAAGTGGTGAGCGAAGAGGATATCGAAACATTTGCCGCTGCGCTGCAGGAGGTGTTGTCATGAGCGAGATCAACAAAAGCGGTTGGCGTCCCGAAATGACCGTAGCGGATAATGACGGGAAGCCCGCGACCTATACCGGCAATAAGGCATTGATGCTGGAAGAGGCACTGATCTTTGAGATTGGCAACAGCCAGACGACAGGCGTCGACTTGGCCGATGCACCCAAGGTGGCGTCGCGTCTTGGCGGGTTGGAGCGGAACCGCGACATTGGCTTGCCGGGCCTGTCAGAGCCGGAAACGGTGCGGCACTATACCCGCCTGAGCCGCCAGAATTACGCGATTGACCTGGGCTTCTTCCCGCTCGGCAGCTGCACGATGAAGCATAATCCGCGCCTGAATGAAAAAGTGGCACGGATGAAGGGTTTTCTTGACGTGCACCCATTGCAGCCGAAGGAGACGGTTCAGGGCGCGCTTGGCGTGATCAATGAACTGGCGCATTGGCTGATTACCCTTACCGGCATGCACGGCGTTGCGATGACGCCAAAGGCAGGTGCGCATGGCGAGCTGTGCGGAGTGCTGGCAATCAAGGCAGCGCTTGAGGCACGCGGTGAGAACCGCACGGTCTTTCTTGTCCCTGAATCGGCGCATGGCACCAATCCGGCGACAGCGGCCTTTGCAGGCTTTGCCGTTGAGAATATTCCGGCAACCCCCGAAGGCCGTGTTGATCTGGAGGCGCTGAAGGCACGGCTTGGCCCTGATGTCGCCGGCGTGATGATCACCAATCCCAATACCTGTGGGTTGTTTGAGCGTGATATGAAGAAAATCTCCGATGCTGTTCATGCAGCCGGCGGATATGTCTATTGCGACGGCGCGAATTTCAACGCCATCGTCGGCCGCGTTCGCCCCGGCGATTTGGGCGTGGATGCCATGCACATCAATGTCCATAAAACCTTCTCCACCCCGCATGGCGGCGGCGGACCGGGGGCTGGGCCAGTGGTGCTGTCAGAAGCGTTGAGCCCCTTTGCGCCCTTGCCCTATACAGCGCGGACCAAGGACGGCTTTATTCATTTGATTGAGGAAGCCGATGCCGAGGCCTTTGAGACCGAGCATTTCGGGGCACCGCTGCAAAGCTTTGGCCGTATGGTTGCCTTCCACGGCCAGATGGGCATGTTCACGCGTGCGCTTGCCTATATTATGAGCCACGGCGCGGATGGCCTGCGGCAAGTGGCTGAAGATGCCGTGCTGAACGCCAATTACATCCTGCGCAGCCTGGAAGGCACGCTGGATGCCCCCTTTGCCGGGTCGGGCCCCTGCATGCACGAGGCTTTGTTCAGCGACGACAATCTGGCAGACGGCTTCTCAACGCTGGATATAGCAAAAGGGCTGATTGACGAGGGTTATCACCCGATGACAGTCTATTTCCCGCTCGTGGTGCATGGTGCCATGCTTGTCGAGCCGACAGAAACCGAGAGCAAGGCCGCGCTTGACCAGTTCATCGGCGCGTTGCGTTCAGTGGCAGAGCGGGCAAAGGCGGGAGACGCTTCGCTGAAATCCGCGCCGCATCATGCCCCGCGCCGCCGCCTTGATGAAACGCTGGCGGCGAGGAAGCCAATGCTGACTTGGAAAGAGCCAGAGCTGCCGGTCGCGGCAGAGTGAGCGAGGGGCCAAAGCCCTTTATTTTCGACGCTATGGGCGAAGCCAAGCGCTTCGCCCCGGCAACGCAGCGTAACCGGGAAGCGATTACGGCGGTGATCGCCGAAATATTGCCAACCACTGGAACCGTGCTCGAAATAGCCAGCGGCACCGGCGAGCATATCGTGCATTTTGCCCGCTCCTTTCCGGCGCTGAGCTGGCAGCCTAGCGACTATGACCCGGCGGGCCTCGCCTCAATCAGCGCCTGGAGCGCCGACAGCGGTCTCGCCAATATTCTGCCGCCGGTGCACATCGATGCCAGCGCGCCGATATGGCCGGTCAAGGAGGCTGATGCCCTGATTTGCATCAACATGGTCCATATCGCGCCCTGGGCTGCTGTTGAGGGGCTGTTTGCCGGTGCGGCGCGCTTGCT
>CAYVQO010000080.1:3412-6536 GCA_964452835.1 uncultured Sphingorhabdus sp.
ATGATCTCGCTTGCCTCGGCATCGCTCGGACTGGTCGCGGCGCTGGCGTGGAACGAGGCGATCAAGGCATTGCTGGCCGAACTACATTTGGGTGACAATCTGGCTGGATTGTTCACCTATGCAATCGTTGCAACGCTGATCGCGGTTATCGTGCTCATCTGGCTTGGCAAAATTGCCTCACGCATTGGCGGGCAAGCCGCATTTGAACGCGAGGCCGAAGGCTGACCAGATTGGCAGGAGGAGGAGCCGGATATAATCCGGCTCCTTGTCATCCTAACTCGCTATCCTTGGCAGCCGCAGCCTCGCCTTTTGGCGCTTCGACAAATGGCTGGTCGTAATTTTCCGGTGTAATGTCGATCCGTTCAATCCGCGGCTGCGCCGAGCGTTGGCGGATTCGCGTGCCCGTCACTTCGTCCATATAGCGTGCGGTCAGCGAATAACGCTCGACCATGTAAAAACCCGGTGACGTATCAGTTTCCGTGGTCTTCAGCGGCGCATAGACGCGGCTTGCAATTGAGTCAGTGACCAGCTTTGTCCAGTTGGTATTCCCGGATGAGCGCAATATTTCAATGTCGCTGGGCAGGCCGTTGGCATTGACCCAGAAGCCGACATCGATCCAGCGATCTTCGACAATTCCCTGTGTGAGTGACAAATAGTTGCTGCCCCCTGCCTCGGGCAATTTAATCCGATCCGACGCCAGCAAGATCGGGCGATTGGCGCCGCCCTTATCGGCGAAGCGCTTGACGATCGAAGCTGTTGTATCCTTTTTGCCCAGCTTGCGGTCGATGCGCGCCAAAGTGACTTCGGCTACCATTGCGAAATCTTCTGCGCCCGGCAGCGGTTTTTCCGCAATTTGCCGCAATCCGGCCATGGCCGCTTCCATATCTTTCTTGGCGTCGGTATCGGTCGCCATCGAATATTCGAGCACCAGCTTGCGCAAATTGGCAAAGGTCGCAACGCGGTTATGCCCTGCGGCCAAGGCCTTTTCGGCGACATCCTTGTAGATGCGGATGGCTTCTTTGGGGTAGCCAAGCTTATACCGGCTGTCGCCCACTTCGACCTGTGCAACCATTACGCGCGCGTCGCCTTCGGGCAGCGATCCGCGCAATACGTCCCGCATATCGAGCACAGCAAGCCGGAACTGGTCGCCTTCGCCCAGATGCTCCGCGATCCGGCTGGAAGCACGGAACAGGTCAGACACTTCAATCGGATATTCTTCGCCATGTTTGCGGTTACGGCCTACCGTTTTGTTCAGCGTTGATTTCGCATCGCGATAGTCGCCTGTAATGAACTGGTTTTCGGCATGCGCCAAGGCCACACGAATTTCCTCATCGGGTGGGCAGCCGCGGGCAATGCAATCCTGGAGCGCCTTTTCGGTGTCTTTCAAAGATTGACCAATGACGATGATTTCACGGTCTTTCCCATCTTCGGCAACGGCGGGAAGCGCTGTGGTCACCAACAGGCTTGCCAACAATAAAGATGCAGTTTTTACCATGGCGAGGATGCTCCATTTTCTGAAATATCATTTGATATCTGGGGCGCTATGGCCTTCGAAATTGACAGGCGCAATAAATCTCTCGACAAAGACCAGCAGGTGATCGGCCAACGGCATGAAAATGGTAAGGAGAGACCACGGCATGCGCGATATTTCGGATTTGCTGACCTTTGATGGCTTTATAAGCCATTGGGCTGAAGAGCGTCCTGGCACTATGGCGATGCGCGAAGAAGACCGCCGGATGAGCTATGCCGAACTGGAGGAATGGACGGCGAAGATCGTTGCTTATCTGATGAATGCGGGCCTTAAAAAGGGTGATCGGATTGCCTGGATTGGCAAGAATAGCGATCTGTATTTCAGCTTGTTTTACGGCGCGGCGCGCATGGGTGTAGTGATGGTGCCCGTTGGCTGGCGGCTGGCACCGGCCGAATGGGCCTTTATTGTCAACGACACGCAGGCAAAGCTGCTGTTCACCGGGCCCGGCTTTGACGATGCGGAAACGGCTTTGGCAGGGCAGCTGCCCCATGTGCAATATACCGTAACCGCGCAGGAAGCCCGTGCTGAAATAGCGGCAGCACAGCGGATGGCGTTCGAACCGGCGGGCCCAGATGATGCCGTGCTGCAACTCTATACATCGGGAACAACTGGAAACCCAAAGGGCGCGGTGCTTTCCAACCGCAATCTTTTCGGCCTGCGCAAACATGCCAATGAGGCGGAGCTGGCCTATACCAAATGGGACGAGGATGAAGTCGTGCTCGTGGCCATGCCCTGCGCGCATATCGGTGGCACCGGGCTTGGCATTATGGCCATTGCGTCGGGCTTACCCGCTTATATTCTTGCAGAATTCACACCCGATGGCTTTTTCGACGCGGTAGAAACGGGGGGAGTCACGCGGCTGTTCATTGTGCCTGCCGCCTTGCATATCCTGTTGCAACATCCGCGCTGCGCCCAGGTCGATTTCAGCCGGTTGAAATATATACTCTACGGCGCAGCGCCGATCCCGCTTGAGTTGCTGCGCCAATGTATCCAGATGTTCAAGTGCGAGTTTATTCAGGCTTACGGGATGACCGAAACGACCGGGACCATCGTGATGTTGCCGCCTGAAGACCATGACCCCAATGGCAATCCGCGGATGCGCAGCGCGGGCAAGCCGCTGCCCGGTGTCGAGCTGCGCATTGTCGACGGTGCGGGGAACGACGTGCCGAACGGCGAAGTGGGCGAAGTCTGGGCGCGGTCTTCCAACAACATGCTTGGCTATTGGAACCTGCCTGACGCGACCGAGAAAACCATGGCAGAGGGCGGCTGGATCAAGACCGGTGACGCCGGCTATCTGGACGAGGATGGCTATCTCTATATCCATGACCGGGTGAAGGACATGATCATATCCGGCGGCGAAAATGTCTATCCGGCTGAAGTCGAAAGCGCGATCTTCGGCCATCCCGATGTGCTGGAGGTAGCCGTGATCGGTATTCCCGATGACAAATGGGGTGAGGCGGTAAAGGCCGTATGCGTGCCAAAGCCCGGGTGTACCATCGATGCCCAAGCCATTATCAACTGGTCGCGTGAGCGGATTGCCGGGTTTAAGGTGCCCAAATCTGTTGACGTTATCCCCGCACTACCCCGCAACGC
>CAYVQO010000080.1:6636-8897 GCA_964452835.1 uncultured Sphingorhabdus sp.
TGTTCAGCGCCCCACGCTGTAATAGTCGAACCCGGCCTTTGCGCCTTCTTCCGGACGGTATATATTGCGCAAATCAACCAATACGTCACCTGCCATCGCGTCCTTCAGCTTGGTGAGGTCAAGCGCACGATAGGCATCCCATTCGGTAACAATCGCCACCGCATGCGCGCCATTTGCCGCTTCATAGGCGCTACCGGTCATGATCACATCGGGCATCAGCCTGGCAGCTTCTTCCATGCCTTCGGGGTCATGCGCGGCCACGGTCGCGCCGGCATCCAGTAGCGTTTGCACAATAGCAATAGAAGGCGCATCGCGCATATCGTCGGTATTGGGTTTGAAGGTCAGACCAAGCAGTGCCACTTTTTTGCCCCGTGCATCCCCGCCCAGCGCATTGATAATCTTCCTGCCCATGGCCCGTTTGCGCAGGTCATTGGCTTGCACCACCGCCTCCACTATGCGGACCGGTGTATCATTGTCCTGCGCGGTTTTGAGGAGAGCCAATGTGTCTTTGGGGAAGCAGCTGCCGCCATAGCCCGGCCCGGCATGAAGGAATTTCGCTCCGATCCGGTTATCAAGGCCAATGCCGCGGGATACATCCTGCACATTCGCACCCAGTTTTTCGCACAAATCGGCCATTTCGTTGATGAAAGTGATCTTGGTCGCCAGAAAGGCGTTGGCCGCATATTTGATCAGTTCAGAAGAACGGCGGCTGGTAAAGAGTATCGGTGATTCATTCAGGAACAGCGGACGATAGACCGCACGCATCACCTCACGCGCCCATTCCACATCCGTGCCGACGACAATGCGGTCCGGTCGCTTGAAATCGCCAATCGCCGCACCTTCGCGCAAAAATTCGGGGTTGGAAACCACTTCAAATTCCAGTCCCGGCTTGGTTTCTGATATGATGCGCTGCACTTCGTCTCCGGTGCCAACCGGGACGGTGGATTTGGTCACAACAATAGTTTTGGGCTCTATTGCATGAGCCAATTCTTCCGCGGCGGCATAGACATAGCTGAGATCGGCATGGCCATCACCCCGGCGAGACGGCGTACCAACAGCGATGAAAACCGCGTCGCAGCCCTTTACCGACGGCGCGAGTTCGGTTGAAAAACTCAGCCGGCCGGCGTCGACGTTGGATTTCACCAATGCGTCAAGCCCGGGCTCGTATATCGGCATGATATTGGCGTTCAATCTTTCGATCTTGGTCGCATCCTTGTCGATGCAAACAACATCATGGCCGAAATCGGCGAAACAGGCGCCTGAAACCAGACCGACATAGCCTGAACCAATCATCGCAATTTTCATTGTTTTCTTTCCATTTCAGGCACTGAACCCGTGTAGCGCTTTAGAAGCTATGGCGATTTCCGGCAACCCGCCGATGCCCAGCATGACCTTCGACGACGCCCATAATGGCAAATCATGCACAAGGGGTTTATCATTTGACAAAAAGCGGCTGGAACCTTCAGGCACCATCGTCTAGCAGGAACAAAATCAATTCGGGGTTTTTGTGATGAAAAAATTTGCAGCACTTGCTCTGGTCCTAGGCGCGCTGTCCGGCTGTGGGGGCTCCACTGCCCTTGGCGGTGCCAGCGATCTGACCATTTATGATGGCAATGAGCTGCCTGCACCCGACAGGTCGGATCTGGTCGCGGAATCGCGTGCTTATCTGATCGGCCCATTTGACCGGCTGACCATTGATGTGTTCGGCATTGAAGAGTTGAGCGACAAGGAAGTGCAGACCGACGCCAGCGGTCGGATTTCCTTTCCGCTTGCCGGGATTATTGAAGCTGCGGGCCGCACGCCGGGCGAGGTCGAAGAAGAAATCGAGATGCGCCTGCGTCAACGCTATGTGCGCGAACCACAGGTAACCGTGAACCTGAAGGAAACGGTCAGCCAGGTCATCACCGTTGACGGACAGGTTAAAGAGCCTGGCCTTTACCCGGTGATTGGCAAGATGACCTTGATGCGCGCTGTGGCGACGGCTTCCGGCACCGCTGAATTTGCCAAGCTGAATGACGTTGTGATTTTCCGGACGGTTAATGGCCAAAAGCTTGCCGCGCTATACAATTTGAAGGCGATCCGCCGCGGCAACTATGCTGATCCGGAAGTGTTTGCCAATGACGTGGTTGTGGTTGGCGAATCCGAAGCGCGCAAAATCTTCAAGGATGCGCTGCAGGTTGTCCCGCTGCTCTCCGGCCCGCTGATCGTTGCGCTGACCAACTGAATGTGCCGCATATGCCGGCTCTGGTGAGCCGTGCTGG
>CAYVQO010000081.1:0-8812 GCA_964452835.1 uncultured Sphingorhabdus sp.
AGGCATTTTTCGTAGCTGCGATAGGTTTTGATGCGTTCCGGCGGAAATTCAATGTCGCTGGCCGAAAGTGGCACAGTCGCCGACCAAAGCAACAACGCTATTGGAATTTTAGCGGAAATTATCCGCATAAGCTTGCAGTTTTAGCACCTTGGCCGCCGCCGGCACCACAGTGTAGCTGATGCCATTCTTGTCGGCGTAGGCCTTGGCCGCGTCCAGCGTCTTGAACTTCAAATTCAGCTGCCGCCGCGTGTCCGCGCTACCGGCCCAACCCATTAACGGATCAGGACGCTGCGCGTCTTGCGCGATAAATTCTAGCACCCATTCACCGCTGCCATAACGGCCCGACTGCATGGCGTTTTTGGATTTCTGGATGATGCGGGCCTGAGACATGCCGCGCTCTTTGCTGGATTTGCCAGCCGCGATCAAGCCTAAATCCCTTGCTTCTTCTTCGTCTTCAAACTGGCCGCCGCCGCTGTTGGATCATCCGGCCAATGATGTTTCGGATAGCGTCCGCGCATTTCCTTTGCGACATCGGCCCAGCTGCCTCTCCAGAAACCCGGCAAGTCGCGGGTGGTCTGGATCGGGCGGCCAGCAGGTGATGTGAGCGAAAGGACCAGT
Source organism: uncultured Sphingorhabdus sp. (assembly GCA_964452835.1). Taxonomy (GTDB): domain Bacteria; phylum Pseudomonadota; class Alphaproteobacteria; order Sphingomonadales; family Sphingomonadaceae; genus Sphingorhabdus_B. The sequence goes on from CAYVQO010000081.1 coordinate 619, forward strand.
GGCGTGCGGTTCGCGCCGATGACGGGATGCTCCGCAAGGCCGAACAGCGCCTGTACGCGCAGCTCGACCGTGGGGCCTGCTTCGGCTGCATAATCAATGGCATGCGTCGTCCCTGCAGGCGAGGTGAAATGCGGTGGGGCGAGGCGTTCGATGGCCTGCTGCCCATCCCAGCCGATCAGGTCAAGCAGGGCGTTGTAGAGCGCTGTCGGCTCAATCTCCGAAAGCTGCCGTTTTCCAACCAGAAGAGGCGCAAGCCATTCCTCCAGAGCACCAAGCAGCGCTTCATCCGCCAATCCCGGCACACCGGCCCAAGCAGCCCGCTCTCGCAAGCGTTTCGCGCTGTCCTGCCACGGCAAGAGCGACAATCCATGCGACCGCACGCCATCCAGCAATGCTGCGGAAATGGCCTCGGGATCAGCCTTCGCATCCTGCCCCTTGCTGATTATGATTGCGCCCAGCCGCCGCCCGCTTTCCGTCCGCACGCCGCCGGTTGCCGGGTCAAATATCGCATGCGCCCCGCTCTTGATGCGGTCGCCATACAGTGCCTCTATTTCAGAAAAATCGATGGCAGAAGCCGAGAGGATACGTGCCCCTGATGCCGCGCCCTGAATGTCGGCAACGGCAAGCCACTCTTCCTTCGCAAGCGGATCTGTGGGGTCAAGACGATAGCCTCTGCCCCCAACGCTGAGCCAATATTCACCCGATGGATCGCGGCGGCGGCAAAGGCGGTCTGGGTAAGCAAGGGCGATGGCAGTCGCGATGCTCCCCTGTTGCACAGCGGAGGGGCGAACCAGTTTCTCCCAACGCTTCGCCAATCCCATTGCCGCCTCTGCCCGCTTCCCGCGCTCGCTACGCCAGCGTTCCAGCCTTTGTTCCAGATCGGCAGAATTGCCGCCAAGTCCGCGCTCCGACAGCAAAACAGCAACCTCTGCTGCCAATCCACCGAAGCCACCTTCACCTGCCAAGACCAGCATATGGGCCAAACGCGGTGGGAGAGGCAGCTTTGCAATAGCCTTGCCATGCGCCGTCGGCCTGCCGCTATCGTCCAGTGCACCCAATTCAACCAAGCGGCTGCGCGCTTCGTCCAGTGCGGCCTTGGGCGGCGGATCGAGCCAGTTAAGGGTTGCCGGATTGTGCACACCCCACAGCGCGCAATCGAGCAGCAATGGCGACAGATCGGCTTCCAATATCTCAGGCGGATCAAAGGGCGGCATGCCCGCTATGGCGGCTTCCTCCCACAGACGATAGGCGAACCCCGGCCCCTGCCGAGCAGCGCGCCCTGCACGCTGCGTTACTGCCGCCTGGCTTGCCCGTTCCGTCACCAACCGGGTGGAGCCAGCCGCCCGATCATAGCGCGCCCGCCGGGCAAGCCCGCTATCAACCACAATACGCACACCATCAATGGTCAGACTGGTTTCGGCAATGGACGTCGCCAATATGATCTTGCGCTTCTGACCTTTGCGGATGGCTGAGCGTTGCGCCGCTGGGTCAAGACTGCCGTGGAGCATATGGATTTCAGCGGGCGTGCCCGAAAGCCGCTCTGCCGTGCGCTCAATTTCGGCCACACCGGGCAGAAAGGCAAGCAGGTCGCCGCCCTCTTCGCCCAAGGCGCGGCGGATCGCCGCAGCCATTTCATCTTCGATCCGCGCCTCGGCCTTTCGGCCTATATGCCTAAGCGTCAGCGGCCATGACCGGCCTTCGCTTTTTATCAGCGGCGCATTCATCAGTTCCGCAAAGCGCGAGCCATCCAGCGTTGCCGACATTGCCACCAGCCGCAAATCCGACCGCAACCCACCCTGCACATCAAGCGCAAGGGCCAGCCCGAAATCGCTATCGAGACTGCGTTCATGCACTTCGTCAAAAAGCACCGCTGATATGCCGCTAAGTTCCGGATCGTCCTGTATCCGGTTCCGAAAAATGCCTTCGGTCAGAACCAATATCCGCGTGGCGGCAGACTGCTTACTGTCCAGCCGAGTGGCGTAGCCGACCAATCCACCTACTGCCTCTCCCAAAAGCTCAGCGATACGCTCTGCTGCCGCTCTGGCAGCCAGACGGCGTGGAGACAGCAGCAGGATTTGCCCATTACACCAGGGCTCTGCCAGCAAGGCAGGTGCAACAATAGTGGTCTTGCCTGCCCCAGGTGGCGCCACAAGAACGGCATTAGTGCCATTTTTCAACGCAGCCTTCAGTTCGGGCAGGACGGCTTCAACAGGAAGAGACACGTACCCTTAATAAGCGCGGGCGACGGCAAACTCCACTGCCTCGACCAGCGCTGCCTTTGCGGTGCTTTGCGGAAAAGCACCAAGGGCATCAATAGCCCGCTGACCATAATGCCGGGCGCGCTCAATGGTGTCGTCAATGGCGTTGTGCTGACGCAGCAGAGCGATTGCCCGGTCAAGGTCGGCATCGCTTGCCTTATGCCCCAACATAGCAGCGCGCCAGAAGGCGCGTTCATCGGCATCGCCGCGGCTATGGGCGAGAATGATCGGCAAAGTCACCTTGCCATCGCGGAAATCATCACCACGCGCCTTACCCATTGTTTCACCATCAGAGGTATAGTCCATGGCATCATCAATAAGCTGGAATGCAACACCCAGATTGCGGCCATAGGCATCAAGGGCCATTTCGGTATTTTCATCGCGCTCCGCCACAACTGCGGCGATACGACAGGCAGCAGCAAATAAGGCTGCTGTTTTCGAACCGATAATGTCGAGATATTTTTCTTCGCTGGTGTTGACCTGCCGCTGCGCGGTCAACTGATTGACTTCGCCTTCGGCAATAACCGCGCTGGCATGGCTCAGAATTTTCAGCACCTTTAGCGAACCATCCTCAACCATCAGCTCAAAGGAACGACTGAACAGGAAATCGCCTACCAACACTGCCGCAGGATTGCCGAAGATCAAATTTGCGGCAGTTTTGCCGCGCCGCATCTCGCTGCCGTCGACCACATCGTCGTGAAGCAGAGTTGCTGTGTGAATAAACTCGACAGCAGCTGCAAGCTTGTGATGCCGATCCCCAGGATAATCAAGCAACCGCGCCGATGCGAGCGTCAGCATGGGTCGCATGCGTTTTCCGCCGCCTGCAATCAAATGCCCCGCCAGTTCGGGGATCAAGGGAATTTCGCTTTGCATGCGATCCAGAATGACCGCGTTCACCCGATTCATCTCAGGTGCCACAAGCGCCATGATGGGATCAAGCGATGGGGCGGCCCTACCGCCCAATTTGTGAATTGTAGCCGTCATTTGGCCACGCTGTGGCAAGCCGCCCGCGCCAACGCAAGTGCAAAAGGGGCAAAACAGCTTGTCGCAAGCGCAAAGTGGCGGCAAGTTATCGCCCATGACAGAAGCAGCGCCCAGCGACTCAACACTTAACCGCTATCGTGAAAGCATCGACAATATCGATGCTGCCCTTGTTTTCATGTTGGCAGAGCGGTTCAAGGTAACGCAAGCTGTCGGGGAATATAAGGCACGCGCAAATCTGCCACCCGCCGATCCCGGCCGCGAAGAGCGTCAAATTGAGCGGCTGCGCCAATTGGCCAAAGACGCCAAGCTGGACCCAGACTTTACCGAAAAATTTTTGCGTTTCATCATCGACGAAGTCATTCGCCATCATCAGCGGATTAGCGCAACACGCTGAGGCTGATTTTTACGCATTGGTAATCCGACGCAGATAATTGTGGTTCCATGATTATTGTTCAGGGGTTCCTAAAGGTCCAACCAGAGGATTTTGCGCGCTATAAACGGCGTATCGTTTTGCACATGGCGCATGTGCAGATGTTATACGGCTGTCTGCAATATAGCATAGCGGAAGACCCGGGCGTGCCGGGGCTGGTCTGGGTGTCCGAACGCTGGCGCGACAAAGCAGCGCAGGCAGCGCATCTTGCCGGCGACCATATGGGTGAATTCAACCAGTTCATGAAACATATGCCGCTGATCGCCGCGCATATTGGAAGCTATGAAGTCGCAGGCGAAGGGCAATGGCTGATGCGCGTTGGCAGCGACAAGGTCAGCTGAAGCGGCCAAGATTTCCAGACACGATGTGCGCGATCATGGACCGCACGACCGGGAGCCGAGCTCCATGATGAATGATCGTATCGCGCAAAACGGGCAATAACGCGCTTGTCGATTGGTAAAGCGGGGTGAATATGTAACTAAGCGCCTGGTATAGTGCGACATGATCGGCCCGAGCGTAGCTATAGTGGCGCGCTACATCATTAATATCGCTCGCATCGGAAATTGCATTCGCCAATGCCTCTGCATCGAGCAGCGCCATATTTGCCCCCTGCCCCAATTGCGGACTGGTGGAATGCCAACTGTCACCAATGTGGAAAATAGAGCTGTGCGAAACCGCGCGCCCGGTTCGGTGGCGATAGACCGCCAATGTCAGCCTTTCGAAACCGTCGATCTGCTCCACAAATGGACGTGCTTCCGGCCACAGCTCTAAGAATTCAGCCTGCCATGCGGAAAAGCCGCGTTCTTGCACGATGGGCCATTCTTCGGGCTTGATGCTCCAGAATAGCGCCGCGCCGGGATTACCGCTGTCGGGATTAGCACCAATGGGCATTATCCCTGCCATTTTTTGAGCGCCAAGGTAGCGTTGATCCAATGCCGACACAGCCACTTCGGTCCCAGCGGCCATATCGACTGTGGTCCACAATGCGGCAAAGGGCAAAACATTCACTTTGCCGGTTGCCAGCCCGCTGTTGCTGCCGCTTGCATCGACCAACAAGTCAAAAGCTGTGCTTGCCAGACCCTCAAATTGCAACTCGACCCCTTCACCTTGATTTGCAGCCGCACCAATCAGGCGATGACCTGTGTAAATTGCAATATTTTCACCGCGAACCGCATCAAACAGCGTTTCAAACAAACTGGCCCGGTGAATTCCATAGGCGCAGCTATCAGTGCCCAGATGGCGATACTCCATGTCGAGTGCGCGTTTTCCGCCAGCAACATTTATACCGTAAAGCCGCGTGACGGGTGCGGATAGCTGCACAATCCGCTCCAGCAATCCAAGCCGCGCCAACACGCTTTGGCCCGAAGGCTGGATCAGCAAGCCAGAACCCATTGGCCGGGGTTTTTCAAACTGGTCGAAAATAGCAACTTCATGTCCGGCACGGTGCAGGAAAAGCGCACATGCCAGACCACCCGGGCCGCAACCCACAACCGCTATCCGCATGATTGACCCTTCGCTTGGTTTTTCAGCGCAGTGCCTTTGGCAGTTTCAGTCGGACCTGCAAACCGCCCATATCCTCGCTTTCCTCCAAAGCGACTTCGCCATTATAGATTTCGGCCACGTCGCGGACGATGGCCAGGCCAAGGCCGGTGCCTGGTTTCCCTGTATCCAGCCGTGCACCGCGATCGAAAATGCGCACACGCTCATTTTCGGGAATACCAGGACCATCATCTTCAATCAGAATTTCGGCAAAATCGCCTGCATCCTCCACGGTAACAAACACGCTGCCCCCGCCATATTTGGCCGCATTCTCGATCAGGTTACCCAGCATTTCATCCAGATCCTGCCGCTCGACACGTACGGCCAGATCCCTTTTGCCGCTCATATCCAGCCGGACATGCCCATAAAGCCGCCCAACAGCGCGTTCTACGGATTCCAGGCTTGGCCAGATATCAGCACGACTATGGCTATGGCCCCGCCGCCCAACGGCGCGGGCGCGGGCCAAATGGTGATCGACTTGCCGCCGCATGGTGGTTGCCTCACGGATCACCGTTTCGGACAGGTCAGGCGCCTGTGCCATCGCACTGTTCATCACTACCGTCAGCGGGGTTTTCAGCGCATGGGCCAAATTGCCTGCGTGGCGCCGCGCTTCTTCTGCCTGTCGCTCATTATGGTCGATCAGGGCGTTTAGCTCTTTGACCATGGGCATCACTTCGCTGGGCAGCGAATCTTCATCGATCCGGTTTTGCCGTCCGCTGCGCATATTGGCGATTTCTCGCTGAACATCGCGCAGCGGCCACAGCCCATAAAAGGTTTGCAACGCGGCAAGCACAATCAGACCGACGCCAAGAACGGCAAAGCTGGTGATCAACACCGTTCTCAGCGTGCTGATTTGGGCATTCAGCCCATCCAGATTTTGCGCGACCAGAAAAGTCCACTCGGTATCAGAATCCGGCAAAGTAACCGTTCGCGTGACCACCCGCAGCGGTTCGCCGGGAAACTGGTTGCTATTGTAATAATAGGGTTTCTTATGTTGCTTTTCGGGCAATTTCAGCCGCCGGTCCCATAGCGAGCGCGACGGCCAGTCCTCATGTCCCTTGCCACTGATCTGATAGTAAATACCGCTGTTTGTTTCCAGAAAACGTTGATCGCCAAGCGGTCGGTTCAGGCGAACATCACCGACCGGGTCGATTTCCGCTGAGGCCACCATTGCCGTCAGCACATATTGCATCTGATCGTCGAAATTGTCGGAAACGGCATCGGTCAGCACGCGATCAAGCGCAATGCCACCGCCAATCAAAAGCAGCGTGATCCAGCCAGTGGCGATTACAATCATGCGGCGGCTGAGCGAGCCCGTGCCGCGTTGCTTCTCCTTTACAGCCGGAGGCGCAATGACTTCTCCGCCGTCTGCCATCGGGTTAGCCGCGCGGCTCCTCCAAGCTGTAGCCAAGCCCGCGTATTGTTGAGATCACATCCTGCCCCAGCTTTTTGCGGATGCGCGTTACAAACACCTCAATCGTGTTAGAGTCGCGGTCAAAATCCTGATCGTAAATATGCTCGATCAGTTCGGTACGGCTGACGACTTTGCCCTTGTGGTGCATCAGATAAGACAGCAGCTTATATTCCTGTGCGGTCAGCTTCACGGGCTCACCTGCCAGTGTAACGCGGCCGGAGCGGGTATCGAGGCGGACATCGCCTGCAGTCAATTCCGACGAGGCATTGCCAGAAGCACGGCGGATAAGTGCACGCAGGCGGGCAATTAGTTCCTCAGTCTGAAAGGGCTTGGCGAGATAGTCATCCGCCCCGGCATCGAGCCCTGCAACCTTGTCTGACCAGCTATCACGCGCGGTCAGCACCAGAACTGGGAATTTCTTCCCCTCGCGCCGCCAGCGGTCAAGTATCGTCAGCCCGTCAATGGTGGGAAGCCCAAGATCGAGCACGACCGCATCATAATTTTCGGTCGAGCCCATGAAATGGCCGTCTTCACCATCATTGGATAGGTCAACGGCATAGCCGGCGCCCTCAAGCGTGTTCTTCAATTGCTGGCCCAGCGTCGGTTCGTCTTCCACGATCAGGATGCGCATTGATGCCCCTCATTTCCCTTGGCATGTTTCAGATGGCAGTTGCCTAACAGATAAAATCGGCATCCGCAAAAGGCTTGGAGATCATTACCGCTGACGAAGGATTGAACCGGAACGGGCATCGACGTCGACGAATATCACCCGGCCGTCATCGATAAATTTCAGCCGGTAGATTTTGGTATCTTCATCATATTCGGGGCCAAGATATTCCATCCCGCGCATTTTGGGCAGGATGATAGCCTCGATCTGGCGGAGCGAGAGCACTTTGCCATCGCTCATCTGCTTCCGCGCGTCCTGCTGGTCCGCCTTGGGGGCGAAGCCATGGACGGGCGTGATGCTCACCGTGATGACGGCAAGAGCGAGCAGGAAAGGCAAGGTTTTTTTCATGGCAATTTCGCCGCTAGGCCGCCAGCGTTGAACGCAATCTGAATGCAAGCGTAACTTTCCGGCAAGCATTGTTATATCTACCGCCGCATTGTGAAGCTGACCGTCAGGGTCACGCTGGTGGCGATTTCTCCGGCTTGCATCGGTGTGGCAACAGCGTCCGCAGTAGCCTCATTCATGGCTTGCATCAGGCCGAACTTTGCTTCCACGTCATTCGTGCTGCTGGATTGCACAACGGTTTCCGCAACGCGGACGACCTGCACGCCAGTGAATCCCGCCTTTTTCGCATGATATTCCGCCATTTTGGTCGCCGTTGCCCATGCCTTGTCACGCGCCTGCATTTTTGTGGCTTCATTATTGTCCAAGGCAAAATTCGGACCGTAAAATTCGGTCGCACCGCCGGTTGCAAGTGCATCAAGCACATCGCCCAGTCGGCTCAAATCGCGCAACGTGGCGGTGATCTGGTTTGAGACCGTATAGCCCTTGAACCGGGTTTTGCCGGTCGGCAAATAATCAACATCGCGGCGCAGCGCGAGGGCGCTAGTCTGGATATCCTT
>CAYVQO010000082.1:0-8782 GCA_964452835.1 uncultured Sphingorhabdus sp.
GCGCTCGCCGAAGCCTATGGCTGGAAAGGCATACGCTGCGACGACCCCGCCAAGCTGGACGATGCGATTCTTGAAATGATTGCTTATCCTGGGCCAGTGATGTTTGATTGCCGGGTGAAAAAGGAGGCAAACTGCTTCCCGATGATCCCATCAGGCGCTGCGCATACTGAGATGATCCTGCATTCGGATGAGGTATCCGGCACCATGGACGATGAAGCGAAGGCGTTGGTCTGATGCGCATCACGCAGGAAAAGTCGGAGCGGCACGTCTTGACGCTCACCGTCGATAATGAGGCAGGCACGCTTGCGCGGATTGCGGGAATGTTCACGTCGCGCGGCTATAATATTGACAGCCTGACCGTGGCTGACATTACCGAGGATCATCGCACCAGCCGGATCACTATTGTTACCAACGGTCCGCCGCATGTTATCGATCAGATCATTGCGCAATGCGAGCGGCTGGTTCCGGTGCATAAGGTGACTGACCTGACCGATGCGGGTCCCCATGTCGAACGCGAGCTGGCGCTGGTCAAAGTGTCGGGCACGGGCGACAAGCGCGTGGAAGCAATGCGGCTGGCGGACATCTACCGCGCTCGCGTGATTGATGCGACGGTTTCCAGCTTCATCTTCGAAATCACCGGCGGACCGGACAAAATCGATACCTTTGTGGCGCTGATGCGCGAGGTCGGTCTGGTCGAAGTCGGTCGCACCGGCATAGTCGGCCTGATGCGCGGGGCGGAGGCGAGTTAGAGGGTTAGCGACAAATATGAATTCATCGTCATCCTGAAGCAAGTTCACGATGTCGAAAATTGAGGGAAAGCGAAAACCATGAAAGTATATTATGACGCCGATGCCGATCTTGGCCTGATCAAGGACAAGAAGGTCGCGATTGTCGGCTATGGCAGCCAGGGCCATGCCCATGCGCAGAATTTGCGCGATAGCGGGGTGAAGGATGTTGCCATTGCGCTGCGTCCCGGCTCGGCGACGGCCGCCAAGGCGGAAGGCGCCGGCTTCAAGGTGCTTGCCAATGCGGAAGCCGCCGCTTGGGCCGATATCGTTATGATCCTCGCGCCCGACGAACATCAGGCGGCAATCTATGCCGACGACCTTCACGCGAACATGAAGCAGGGTGCTGCCCTCGCCTTCGCCCACGGCCTCAACATCCATTTCGGCCTGATCGAGGCGCGCGCTGACCTCGACGTTATCATGATAGCGCCCAAAGGCCCCGGCCACACCGTGCGCAGCGAATATCAAAAGGGCGGCGGCGTTCCCTGCCTGATCGCGGTGCATACTGACAAGTCGGGCAATGCCCATGATGTCGCGCTTGCCTATGCCTCTGCCGTTGGCGGCGGGCGCAGCGGCATCATCGAAACCAATTTCCGCGAGGAATGCGAAACTGATCTGTTCGGCGAGCAGGCCGTGCTCTGCGGCGGCATCACCCACCTCATTCAAGCCGGGTTCGAAACGCTGGTCGAGGCGGGCTATGCGCCCGAAATGGCCTATTTTGAGTGCCTGCACGAAACCAAGCTGATCGTCGATCTGCTCTATGAAGGCGGCATTGCCAATATGCGCTATTCGATCAGCAACACCGCCGAATATGGCGACATCACCACGGGGCCGCGCATCATAACCGATGAGACCAAGGCCGAAATGAAGCGCGTGCTCGCCGACATTCAATCAGGGCGGTTCGTGAAAAATTTCGTCCTCGACAACCGCGCGGGCCAGCCCGAGCTGAAGGCCTCGCGCAAAGCCGCAGCTGCGCATCCCATTGAGGAGACCGGCGCTAAACTGCGTGCAATGATGCCATGGATTGCCAAGAACAAGCTGGTGGACAAAGCAGTCAACTAAAGGGTTATTCCGGGCTTGAAACATTGGGGGGCAGTGCCACTTTGGCATTGTCCCCTTTTCTATTTCACTGGAGTCTCATCATGCGCAAAGCCCTTATCGCTCTCTCCTTGTTCGCAGCCGTTCCATTGGTCGCCCAAAGCGCTCCGCAAATGCCGGGTGTGCAGGATGCCAGCCGCGTCGCTGCCGGGAGCTATTCTGTTGACCCTAGCCACACCTTGGTCGGCTGGCGCGTCAGCCATTTTGGCTTCAACGATTATTTCGGCATTTTCGGAGATGCGACAGGAACCCTGTCGCTGGACCCTGCGAAGCTGGATGAAGCCAAGGTCGACATTACCATTCCCGTCAGCAAGGTAACCACAGCAAGCGCTGGCCTGACCGAGCATCTGTTGCGCGCCGGAAAGGACGGGAAAAAGCCCGACTTCTTTGGCCCTGCCCCCGCCGATGCAAAATTCGTGTCAACCAAGGTGGAGGCGAGCGGCATGACTGCCAAGATCACCGGCGACCTGACGCTGAACGGCGTGACCAAGCAGGTTGTGCTCGACACCAAATTTGTTGGCGCAGGGACCAATCCGTTCAACAAGAAGGATACAGTCGGCTTTCATGCCACTACGACGATCAAGCGGAGTGAATTTGGTATCACCTATGCTGTGCCGTTGGTGTCGGATGACGTGGCGCTTGATATCAGCGTTGCTTTTGAAAAGGCCGGATAATCGCAGAATAAATTTCCCACAAAGCCACAGCGCGACCAAAGTCGCGCTTTGTGGCTTTGTGCGATCTATGGGATCGAAGGACGATATGTCATCGCCACATCACAACGTTCATAATGATGCCGCGCTTCAGCAAGCAGTTCCGCGTCATGCGCAAATCCGGCTTTTTCATACAGATGGATCGCCGCCTCGCATTTTTTGCTGGTTAGCAGATAGAGACGTTCGGGCTGCATAGCTGCTGCCCGTTCGATCAATGCAGTCAGCAAAAACTCACCCGCTTTCAGCCCGCGTGCCTCTGCCCTTACGCCCATTTTAGTCAGTTCAAGCTGCCCCGGCGCGGACCAGCGAAGCGCACCGGCGCCGATAATGCCGTGCGCTTCATGCTCGACAAACAATATCGCGCCGCCGGGATCGATGATTGCGCTGCGCGGATTTTGCAGAACGTGCCGGTCAACATCCTCCAGCACGAACATCGCCTCGATCCATGCGGCGTTGATATCGTGGAAATCCTTTGCCAGATCGTCGCGATATTCGACAATGCGCAAAGTCACCATCCCTTGCGATAAGCAGCATCAAGCGATGCTTTGGCGGCACGATATTCGGCCTCCAATTGATCAACAAACTGTGCCACCGATTGCACGTCCTTGACTGCACCAATCCCCTGCCCTGAACCCCAAATATCCTTCCAGGCCTTTGCCTCGGTATTGCCGCCCGAGCCGAAGTTCATGGTCGATATATCGCCTTTCGGCAGATTGTCCGGGTCCATGCCAGCGGCACGGATCGACGGTGCGAGATAATTGCCGTGCACACCAGTAAACAGATCGGAATAGACAATGTCCGATGCGCGGCCATCGACAATGCCCTGTTTATAGCCATCGACGGCATTGGCCTCTTTCGTGGCAATAAAGGCGCTGCCCATATAGCCGAGGTCCGCGCCCATTGCCTGTGCGCCAAGGATGGAGGCGCCGTGGCCAATAGCCCCGGATAGCGCGACCGGACCATCAAACCATTCGCGGATTTCACGGACCAGCGCGAATGGCGAAGTCACCCCGGCATGGCCACCAGCCCCTGCTGCAACAGGGATAAGCCCGTCAGCGCCCTTTTCAATTGCCTTACGGGCAAAACGATCATTGATCACATCGTGCAGCGTGATTCCGCCCCAGCCATGTACGGCCTGGTTCAGGTCCTCGCGCGCGCCAAGCGAAGTGATTGTGATCGGCACCTGCCATTTGGCGCAGATGGTCAGATCTTCCTCCAACCGGTTATTGGATTTGTGCACAATCTGGTTGACGGCGTAGGGAGCGGCCGGGCGTTCCGGATGGTCGCGGTTATGCGCTGCAAGTTCCTCAGTGATCCGATGCAGCCATTCATCCAGCTGGCTTGCCGGGCGAGCGTTCAGTGACGGAAAGCTACCGACAATACCCGCCTTGCACTGCGCGATCACCAGATCCGGTCCCGATACCAGAAACAATGGTGAACCAATGAGCGGTAAGCGAAGATTGTCGAATATTGCGGGGAGAGCCATGGCGCACGAATCCTGTTTGAAAATGAGCTGTGGGCCGGGTTAGACGGCTTAAGAAGGGGCTGTCAAACGGCTGCATCGGATAGGCCCGATACCGTAAGGGAAAGCAAAAGATCGCCTCCAATGCGCGCAATATGAGACCAAAAAATGCGTTTTGACCTTTACCTGCGCAACATAGTGTGAAAAGGACCGCACACGATGAAAGAGCATTGCCAACTCTCGCTGCTTATTCGACTTACGCGCCCTTAGGCGCGTGGATTGTTGTCTGGCGGATGGCCAGACACCCGCCTAAGGGTTTGCCACCTTCCCGATAAAACATGCGTCACACACATCGCCGCGCATGATGCAGCTGGAAATTTCCAATGTTAAATGATCCGTCAAAGAAATACCGCCCTTTCCCGCAAATCCACTTGCCCGGCAGGCAGTGGCCGGACCGAACGATTGATAAAGCACCACGCTGGCTTTCAACCGATTTGCGCGACGGCAATCAGGCCCTGATTGACCCAATGGGCGCGGAAAAGAAGAACCGCTTTTTTGATCTGTTGCTGAAAGTCGGACTCAAGGAAATTGAAGTCGGCTTCCCCTCATCCGGCGCCACGGATTTCGACTTCATCCGTGGCTTGGTGGATAGCGGGCGTATTCCGCAAGATGTGACAATCCAGTCGCTCACCCAATCTCGCCGCGACCTGATTGAGAAAACATTTGAAGCAATGGCGGGCGCACCCAAGGCGATCGTGCATCTGTACAATGCCGTCAGCCCGGCTTGGCGCAATATCGTGTTCGGCCTCGATCAGGCGGGGGTGAAAGCGATTGCAATAGAGGGAGCTCAAATTCTTGCTGAGCAGGCGGCCAAATATCCGCAGACAGATTGGCATTTTGAATATTCGCCAGAAACCTTTTCCACAGCCGAAATTGATTTCAGCATAGAAGTCTGCGCGGCGGTTATGGACGTGCTTAAGCCCACATCGGAAAAACCGATCATCTTCAACTTGCCTGCCACGGTTGAAGCCGCACTGCCCAATATCTATGCCGACCAGATCGAATATTTCGGACGGCATATCCCCAACCGCGAGGCTGTGGTGATCAGCCTGCATACCCACAATGATCGCGGCACGGGCATTGCGGCAACCGAATTGGGCCTGCTCGCTGGCGCCGACCGGGTTGAGGGCTGTCTGTTTGGCAACGGAGAGCGAACCGGCAATGTCGATCTGGTGACCGTTGCACTCAACATGTACACGCAGGGGCTCAATCCCGGCCTTGATTTCAGCAATATTGATGAAGTCATCCAGACAGTGGAATATTGCAACCAGTTGCCCGTTCATCCGCGCCACCCCTATGCCGGTGAACTGGTCTTCACGGCCTTTTCCGGAAGCCATCAGGATGCGATCAAAAAGGGTTTTGCGCATCAGGCCAAGCGGAATGACGAATTGTGGGAAGTACCCTATCTGCCAATCGATCCGGCGGATCTGGGGCGTTCCTATGAAGCGGTTATCCGCGTAAACTCGCAATCGGGCAAAGGCGGCGTCGCGTGGGTGCTGGAGCAGGATTATGGTCTGAAATTGCCAAAGCGCATGCAGGCCAATTTCTCTGTAACGGTGCAGGAGCTGTCAGATCGCGAAGGCCGGGAACTGACCGCGCAGGACATATGGAGTGCATTTGAAGAGCGCTACCAATTGAAGGGCCAGGGCCGCTTCCGCCTGATTGATTTTCAGGAGAGCCAAAGCCCCAAAACACTGGCCGAACGCATCTTTGTCGGTAAGGTTCGGATCGACGGTGTTGAGCAATCCGTTAGCGGGCGCGGCAACGGTCTGATCTCCAGCCTCGCCAACGCGCTTGAACCTGCATTGGGCGGGACATTGGACATTATCGATTATTCAGAACATGCTATTGGGCACGGTACCGATGCGCGTGCCGCAGCCTATGTTGAATGCCGTATTGGTGATGGACCAGTGCTGTTTGGAATAGGAATCAGTCAGGATGTAGCCACCGCAAGCGTCAGGGCCATATTGAGCGCAGTGAATGGTGCGGCCTAGCAGAAAGGCGAATACTTCAAATAGCCGGTAACAACAATGGGATCTGGTTTCTGCCACCGGCCACCGTGCTGCCTTGGTATCACCAACTGCCGTCGCTTATCAAAATTTGCGGCATAATCCGCCCGCTCCTTGCAGCATAACATGGCACTTGATTTAGGAAACCGGCTGTGTAAGCAGTATGGGAACGTTCACATAGTGCCGGTTGAAAGCTATCCCATTGACGAAAAAAAGCTATTCATGCAGCCTGCTCGTGCTCGCAACAGCCCTGTCTGTTCAGTCGCCGGCAATCGGCTATGACGCCGCAGAGGCAGAGGCAAATCCCTCTGCATGGCCGAGTGTGCAAAGTCCGGCAGCGTTAACGTCTGCACAAACCGAGGCGGCAATAAATGCTCTAATCGCAAAGATGACGGTTGACCAAAAGGTCGGCCAGATCATTCAGGCTGACATCAGCGCGATCACGCCTTCTGACCTGAAAAAATATCCGCTCGGATCGTTATTGGCGGGGGGGAATTCCGGTCCCTATGGCAATGAGCGGGCGACCGCCGAACAGTGGAAGGCGCTTGTTGATGAGTTTCGGGCCGTATCACTGGATAGCGGTGCTGCCATACCGATATTGTTCGGCGTTGACGCGGTGCACGGCCATTCCAACCTGCCGGGCGCAACCATTTTCCCGCACAATATCGGGCTGGGCGCAGCAAGGGACGTGAAGCTGATCCAGCGCATTGGAGCCGCCACCGCTGCCGAGATTGCAGGCAGCGGAATTGAATGGACATTTGCACCAACGCTGGCCGTGCCGCAGGATGTGCGCTGGGGGCGCACCTATGAAGGCTATTCATCTGACCCGGCAATCGTCGCCCGCTATTCGGGCGCAATGACCTTGGGTCTGCAAGGCAAGCTTGATCGGAAACGCCCACTTGGCCCGGCAAAGGTCGCAGCGACTGCCAAACATTATCTGGCCGATGGCGGAACAGTGGACGGCCGCGATCAGGGTGATGCACGGATTTCAGAAACCGAATTGATCAAGCTCCATGCGCAGGGATATCCACCCGCCATCAGCGCTGGGGCATTGACTGTCATGGCCAGCTTTTCGAGCTGGAACGGAGCCAAGCATCATGGCAACCGCTCGCTGCTGACTGATGTTCTTAAAAACCGGATGGGGTTCAAGGGACTGGTTGTTGGTGACTGGAACGGCCATGGTCAGGTTGCAGGCTGCTCCAACACGGACTGCCCTGCTGCCATTAACGCCGGACTTGACCTGTTCATGGCGCCCGACAGCTGGAAACCATTATTCGATTCCACGCTGGCCGCCGTAAAGGACGGGCGGATTTCGCAGGCGCGTCTGGATGATGCGGTCCGCCGCATCTTGCGGGTGAAATATAAGCTGGGGCTGATGGGCGATCGCCCGGTTAGCCGGGGCAACACAGCAGCGATTGGTTCAAAGCTCCATTTAGACCTTGCCCGCGAAGCCGTGGCCAAATCGCTAGTGCTGCTAAAAAACAATGATGGCGTGCTGCCAATCCGAAGCGGCTCGCGCATCTTGATCGCAGGGCCCGGTGCTGACAACATGGCAATGCAGGCCGGTGGCTGGACCATCAGCTGGCAAGGCACTGACACCAAAGCCGAAGATTTCCCCAAGGGGCAGACCATCGGCAAGGCGATCCAGCAAGCGGTACAGGCATCGGGCGGTCAGGCTGAGCTCGCAAACAATGGTGCCTATCAGAGCAAACCTGATGCCGCGATAATCGTGCTGGGCGAAAGGCCCTATGCGGAGTTTGAAGGTGATGTGCCGCACCTCGCCTTTGACACTGATCCTGCTGATCTGAAATTGATCGAGGAGTTGAAGGCCAAGGGCGTTCCGGTGGTGGTACTTTTCCTTTCCGGCCGCCCTATGTTCACCGGCAAGCTGATGAACCTTGCCGATGCCTTTGTTGCAGGCTGGTTACCCGGTAGCCAAGGGCAAGGCGTCGCCGATGTTCTGGTCGCCGGGAAAAACGGCAAGAGCAAGCGTGACTTTACCGGCAAATTGCCCTTTGCCTGGCCCGTCGATGCTAATGCGGCGATGACGAAGCCGTTATTCCCGCTAGGCTATGGCCTGACCTATGCGAGCAAGGCGCAGCTTGGCCCGGTCAACGAAGATCCCGGCGTCGATCTGTCCGACAAGGGCAAGGCCCCCATCTTCATGCGCCGCGGGAAGGTCCCTGCCCCATGGCGATTGGTTCAGGACGGCTCGGTCACATCACGCGCCGTCGATATTGGCGCGCAGGAAGATGCACGGCAATTTGTCTGGGGCAATGCGGCGAGCCTTGCCATTGAGGGCGCGGCAGTCAATCTGA
The DNA here is from genome assembly GCA_964452835.1 of uncultured Sphingorhabdus sp. Classification (GTDB taxonomy): domain Bacteria; phylum Pseudomonadota; class Alphaproteobacteria; order Sphingomonadales; family Sphingomonadaceae; genus Sphingorhabdus_B. The sequence continues at coordinate 8,443 of CAYVQO010000082.1, forward strand.
TGCCGCAGATGGAAGCAAATTACAGCCTGCTCATTGACTGGCGCGTTGATTCCGTTGCGGGCGACACGCTGAAGCTTGGGCTAGGCGGGGCAGAGGTTGAGTTTGCAGGCGATCTGGCCAAGGCCGGAAATGACAAGGCGATGGAAACGCGCATTCCGCTGCGCTGTTTCAAAGACAAGGGCGCCAACCTGGACGCTGTCGGTTCAGCCTTGCGGATTCAGGCAAATGCAGGCACGAGAATCACTATTCGCGATGTCCGGATAGACCCCGTGCAAAGCGACGCAAAATGCCCGTCATAGGGTAATCAAAGGCTGGGGAGAGGAATATGGCATTGGCACCG
>CAYVQO010000083.1:0-6849 GCA_964452835.1 uncultured Sphingorhabdus sp.
TTCCTTGAGACCCCCAATCTGGACGATTGGCCCAAGGTCGAATGGACACCCGATAGCGCTGCGATCCGCGTTGATCTGGACGCGCTGACGCCGGAGGTGGTCGCGGGCTGGAAAGCGGGCGACCGTTTGCTCCTCAATGGCAAGATGCTCACCGGACGCGACGCTGCGCATAAACGCATTGCCGATATGCTGGCCAAGGGTGAGGAGCTACCTGTCAGTTTCGCTGGGAGGATGATCTATTATGTCGGCCCGGTCGATCCGGTGGGTGAGGAAATTGTCGGTCCCGCCGGGCCTACCACCGCGACGCGGATGGACAAGTTCATGGACATGATGCTGGAACAGGGGCTTTTGGGTTGCGTCGGCAAGGCCGAGCGAGGCCCTGCCGCAACACAGGCCATTGCCAAGCACAAGTCGGCCTATCTGATGGCGGTTGGCGGTGCGGCCTATCTGGTTGCGCGGGCGATCAAGGGGAGCAAAGTGGTCGGCTTTGAAGATCTGGGCATGGAGGCGATTTACGAGTTCGAGGTCAGCGATTTCCCGGTGACAGTGGCAGTCGATTCCAGCGGCGAGAATGTCCACAAGAGCGCGCCCGCGCTGTGGCAGAAGAAGATTGCAGAAGAGGGTTTGTTACCGGCATAAGGGGATCAGAGGAGAAGTTGATGCAGCTAAAATTTTTTGCGGCGGCATTGGCTGTTGTCGCTGTTCCTTTGACAGCGATCCATGCCGATGACCTCGACGACATTTTCGGTGGCGGGCGGCTGAAGGGCAAAAAGCTGGAAAAGGCAATTGAGAGGGCCGCAGAACATCCTCTGGGCAGCGAAAAGAACCCTGTGCGCGTCAATATGCCGCCGGGCCAGCGTGCCTATCTGGCCCGGCTTCGGTGCAGCGATGGTAAGAAGCCTGACTTTGAACGCGGCGGCAGTGTTGGCCCCGGTCCGTTCGGTTCGATTGTTGATGTCTATGATGTCAATTGCGGTGCTGCTGCGCCGGGCAATGTTGCGGTTTACCTCGACATGTACCACCCTGAACATGATGAGAAAAACGCCGTGCCGGGCTTTACGATTGTAGCGAGATAGAGAATGTTTGCCGGCGTCAGTCCCCTTGTTGCGATGGTTGGTGCCACAGCCCTTGGATCGCTACTCGTCGCTTGTTCGCCTTCGGAAAAAGGCGGCGTCACGGTGATCACGGTCAATGTAAAAATGGCGGCGGGGGCTGAGGCGGCAAAATGCGAGTCGCTGTTCGCCGATACGGAGAGTCTCATCAAACAGGGGCCTGAAGGGTCGAGCTGGACCTGGTTCAAGCCCAACAATACCCGGCAACATTATTGCCAAAGGCGGAGTGACGGATCGGTTTCGGCATGGGCGGAAGTTTTGGAAAGCGATAGTGCGACGCACAGCCTCACGTTCGATTCCCGTCGCGAAGACGTGATTTTTCAAGCGCTGCCATCAAAAATCTGACGCGCCACTCTGCAGCTTAACGCTGTTGAGCGGCAGCTGCCCGCGCTGCAAACAACTGCACATCAAATTCTTCATCGCCATCATAGCGCGGGGCATAATTGGCGTAGGCCGCTTCCAGCTCTGCAATCCGCTCGCGCAGCCGCACGACATTATAGGCATGGCCGACCAGATAATATTCGCCCGCCTGCATCTGTGCGAATATCTTCGCTGCAAAGACGTCGGCATCCATCCCCATGTTGCGCGAAAGCGGCGTTGCGACCCATCCGGGGATGATGACGCCCAGTTCGACATTGGCAAGCTCGGCCTTGTTGCGCACTTCGCGGCGCAATACGTCCATCAGCCCAAGCACCGCATGCTTGCCCGATACATAGGCCCCGCCGCCAGAGGGTAGCGCGTTGAAAAGGGCATTTTCTGAGGCCGTTGTATAGATGGCGGCGGGCAGGCCGTCTTCGCGATACCGCTTGCCAAAGCTTTGGATGCCGTTCCACACACCCCAGAAATTGACGTCGTAAAGCGCACGGGCTTCGGCCAGATCAGTATCAAGGACGCCGCCTCGCGGTCCGCCAATTCCGGCATTGTTGATGATGATGTCGCCGCGGCCATTTTCTGCCCAGACAAAGTCGGCGAGTGCCTCGACACCGTCAGCGTCTCTTACATCGCCGACCAGATATTTGGCATCGATGCCCAGAGCCTTCAGCGCGTCAACGGCCTCGGCCAGCGCATCGGCGCGGGGTTCAAACAGGATGATCCGTGCCCCGGCGGCACCCATTTGTTTGGCAAGGGCCAAGCCGATACCCGTGGCCCCTCCGGTGATGACTGCGGTTTTTCCTGAAAACTGCATAATGCCTCCGAAGGTCTGGATTATTGCCGCCCTGTGGCTATTGCCGTTGTGCTTATTGCCCCTGCTGGGCGCGCATTTGCGCCTCAAGCTGCGCTTGCAGTTCGGGCGGAAGGCCCTGTGGCATGCCTTGGGGCGCACCCTGTGCCTGGCCGCCCGCAGCACCCTGCTTCTTGCGCATTTCCTCAGCTTCCTTGCGCATGGCTTCCACCTCAGCGCGCGAGCGATAGTCGAGCAGTTCAACCTCAAAGATCAGCGTTGCATTGGGCGTCAGCGCTGAACCCGGGGGCGGGTTTTCACCATAGCCAAGCGCGCCGGGGATCCAGATCTTATATTTGCCACCGCGCTGCATTTTCTTCAGCGCCTCGCTAAATCCCGGAACAACGCCGCTTACTTCCATCGGCGCCTGTGCATTTTCATCAAAAACAGTGCCATCACGCAGCGTACCTTTATAGCCGACAAGGACAATGTCCTCGTCGCTCGGCGGCTTTCCTTCGCCGCTGCGGATCGTCTGCATCTGCAGGCCGGACTTGCTGGTGACAACGCCGTCCACCTTGGCATTTTCAGCAAGAAAAGCCTCGTCCGTTGCATATTGGGCGCGGATATCGCCCGTTCCCCACCATGCCAGGGCGGCGCCAGTCAGCAGCACGGCACCGATGCCAGCCCAATATTTGGCAACCGAGCCTTTTTTGATCGGCTGGATCGGAACGGTAGTGACGGTCATGGCTTGCTCCCAATGGATATAGGTTTGCGCGCTTCATAGCGGCTTTATGACATAAAAAAAGAGCGCCCGGACCGGACGCTCCCTCTTTTTTGCATGATGCAAACGGCGTTTATTTCGCGCCGTCGCGTTCTGCCTGCTTGCGCTCCATCTTGCGGGCGCGGCGGACAGCAGCAGCCTTTTCACGAGCGCGCTTTTCCGAAGGCTTTTCAAAATGGCGACGCAGCTTCATTTCGCGATACACACCTTCGCGCTGCAGCTTTTTCTTCAGCGCGCGCAGCGCTTGGTCAACATTGTTATCGCGAACCATAATTTGCATAAAAACTCACACTCCGCATCATTTTCGGCCCAGTGTCGCTGACACCGCAAATGCCACTACTATAGCAAAAACAAAAAAGCGCCGCAGGGACTGCAGCGTCTACAGAGGGGGCCACTATACCGACTCGCAACGAAATTCAACCCTGAATCGTGCGCAGTTGCATAACCGCCGCCTGCCCGGCATAGCCTGTGGCGGATATGACCAAGCTGACTGTCAATGATCGCCCCGTCGAATATCGCATGGACCCGCAAACCCCGCTGCTATGGGCGCTGCGCGATGCCTCCAACCTGACCGGCACCAAATTTGGCTGCGGGCAGGGGGATTGCGGCGCCTGCATTGTCGATATTGACGGCGAATCGTTGCGATCCTGTCTGGTAACGCTGGCCGAGGCGGAGGGCCGCTTTGTCACCACCATCGAGCGACTGTCGATGGATCGCAGCCATCCGCTGCAACAGGCCTTTGTCGCGTCGGGCGCAGTGCAGTGCGGTTTCTGCACGCCGGGAATGATCATGGCGGCGGCGGCCCTGCTGAAGCGTAATCCCGATCCTGATGATCAAGCCATCAACGAAGCAATCACCAATATCTGCCGCTGCGGCGTCTATCCACGGGTGCGGGATGCCGTGAAGCAGGCCGCGCGGGTGATGCGGCGCGAAGCAACGCTCGCCGCCGCCCCGCCCCCCGGCATCACCCCCGAAGACGCGGCGGAGGCGGTTCCGGCGATCAAGGCAAAGAAAGCCGATTAGGCCTGACTATTGGCCGCAATCGCCAATATGGCGGTCAATCCGCCCAATCCCAGTGACAAATGCCAGCGCAGGCGCAGCCAGCCCTCCGGCAGTGGCAGGGCCTTTTTGATGGCGCGGTCGACCAATGGCGACAGGCAAAGGGCAACCGCAAGCACCGCAAGCGAAGGCCCGGGCCAGTTCCAACCCCATGTCCAGGGCAGGAAAGTTGCCAGCGCGATCAGGCTGGGGGCAATTGCTACGGCGTATAGCCATCTCGGCGCGCGGGCGTTCAGCATCGCAATCGCCCACCACAGCCCGCCCAGAAAGCTGAAGATCAACGCGGCATAGCCATAGCCGCCGGCAGTCGCGATCCAGCGCATTTCAGAGCCATCGAGCAGAAACAGCACGGCAATCAGCTGCGGGATCAGCCCGGCATAGCCCAGCATGAAAGCAGTTTTTGTGAGTGGCGGCGGCGCGTCTTGCATCAGGAACCGCTAGGACCTGCCACGGTTTCAGCCAACACAAGCAAACCCCTGTAGTGTGCTAGGCAGCCGGGGCTCCTATTTGCGGACAGTGGCCAAAACACTTGTCCTGATCCTGGGTGACCAGCTGACGCCAAATATCGCGGCGTTGCGCGGCGCTGACCCTGCCACCACGGTTGTGCTGATCGCGGAGGTTGCGGCCGAGGCGGGCTATGTGAAGCATCACAGAAAAAAGATCGCCTTCCTCTTTTCTGCGATGCGCCATTTTGCCGAGGAGCTTGGTGCGCTTGGCTGGCAGGTTGATTATGTCCGGCTTGATGATCCCGACAATGCCGGTTCTTTGTCGGGAGAGGTCCTGCGTGCGGCCCGGCGGCATGGCGCGGCGCATCTGCATGTGACCGAACCGGGCGAATTTCGCGTCCTCGGGGAATTGCGTGCCTTGGATGAGGCTATTCCGCTAACGATCCATCAGGACAACCGCTTTATCGCGAGCCATGCCGAGTTTGAAAGCTGGGCCGAAGGGCGCAAGGCGCTGCGCATGGAATATTTCTACCGCGAAATGCGGCGCAAGACCGGGCTGTTGATGGCCAAAAATGCTAAGGGCGATGATGAGCCCGCAGGCGGTCAGTGGAATTTTGACCATGATAACCGCAAGCCAGCGGCGCGGGACTTGCTGATGCCGCAACCCCTGCGGGCCGCGCCTGATGCGATAACAGAGGATGTGCTGGCGCTGGTCGAGGATCGGTTTGCCGACCATTTCGGCACGCTTCGCCCCTTCTGGTTTGCCACTACCCGCGAAGGCGCTGAGGCGGCCTTTGCCCATTTCCTGAAAACCGCCCTGCCGCAATTTGGCGACTATCAGGACGCGATGCTGGCGGGAGAGAAATTCCTCTACCACAGCATTGTTTCGCTTTACCTGAATTGCGGGCTGCTTGATCCGCTTACCATGTGCTGGGCGGTTGAGGCGGAATATCGCGCCGGGCGCGCCCCGCTCAATGCTGCCGAGGGTTTTATCCGCCAGATCATCGGCTGGCGTGAATATGTGCGCGGCATTTATTGGCGCGAAGGGCCGGCCTATGTCCACCGCAACGCGCTTGGCGCGACGCGGCCTTTGCCGGCATTTTACTGGACTGCCGAAACCGATATGGCCTGCCTGCGCGCCGCGATTGAACAGACCCGGGATGAGGCCTATGCCCACCATATCCAGCGGCTGATGGTCACTGGCAATTTCGCGCTGCTGGCAGGCGTAGATCCGCACGCGCTGCATTTATGGTATCTGGCGGTCTATGCTGATGCCTATGAATGGGTGGAAGCGCCCAACACCGTTGGCATGAGCCAATTTGCCGATGGCGGGCTTTTGGCAAGCAAGCCCTATGCAGCAAGCGGGGCCTATATTGATCGCATGTCGGATTATTGCAGCGGCTGCCGCTATCAAGTGAAGCTTAAAGCAGGGCCTGACGCCTGCCCTATGAATTACCTCTATTGGGATTTTATTGCGCGGCATCGGAAGCGGATAAAGGGCAATCCCCGCATGGCGCAAATGGTGCGGACATGGGACAAGTTTAGCGCAGCGAGGCAGACAGAGATTGCGGAGGATAGTGCCCGTTTTCTTGCCCGACTGGAGAGCCAATGAGCAAAGTCACCGTCTGGTATGATGCAGGCTGCCCGTTGTGCCAGCGGGAAATTGCGTTGATGCGGCGGCTGGACCGCAAGGGGCGCATTAATTTTATCGATGCAACTGATCCGGCAACATCCTGCCCGATTGACCGTGCTGCGATCCTTTCCCGTTTCCATGCCGAAGAAAGTGGCCGGATGCTGTCGGGCGCGGCAGCCTTTGCCGCGATGTGGCGTGCAATTCCGCTGCTCTGGCCGTTTGGCATGCTCGCGAAGCTGCCCGGAGGCGTACGGCTGCTCGACTGGGCCTATGGGCATTTCCTGCGCGTGAGGCCGCGTTTGCAAAGATATTTTGAATGAGTGACAGCCGCTATCGCAAGGTTCCCTCTGGCCGCCTCTCGCGCCTGTCGTCTTTCGGGCAGTTGGCGGGGGGAATAGCCGGCAATGTATTGGCCGAAGGTGCGCGGCGGCTGGCGAGTGGAGAGCGGCCACGCATGGCCGATTTGCTGCTGACTCCCGGCAATGCCCGGCGCGTTACCGATCAGCTTTCCAAGTTGCGCGGCGCGGCGATGAAGTTAGGGCAGATGATCTCCATGGATGCAGGGGATGTGCTGCCCGCCGAATTGACCGCGATCCTCGCCCGGCTGCGCGATTCCGCGCATCATATGCCACCGCAACAGCTGAACAAGGTGCTGA
>CAYVQO010000083.1:6949-8762 GCA_964452835.1 uncultured Sphingorhabdus sp.
CTGCTCGCAGAGGCGAAGAAGCAGTTGCATGAGGAAGCGGATTATATCCGCGAGGCAGAGCAAATGCGCCATTATGCGCAACTGCTGAAGGGCGAGCCGGAGTTTCTGGTACCCGCCCCCTTTGACGCTCTGTCTGGCAAGCGAATCTTGGCGATGGACTTCATCCCAGGGCGGTCGATTGAGACATTGGAAGGAGAGTCACAGGCACTGCGGGACCGCATTATGACAGCGCTGCTCCATCTGGTGCTGCGCGAATTATTTGAATTTGGCTATATGCAGACTGACCCCAATTTCGCCAATTATCGCTGGCAGCCAGACAGCGGTCGGCTGGTGCTGCTCGATTTTGGCGCAGCGCGGCCCATCCCTGCGGCAACCATTTCCGCCTATACAAGGTTGATGCGTGCGGGCCTTGCCGGCGATCATGGCGGCTTGCGCCATGCTCTGGTTGAAAATGGCTTTATCTCTGACACCGCTCTTGGTCGCCATCGCGCTGCGATAGACGCCATGATTGCCATATTGATGGAGCATCTGGGTCGAGGTGGCCAATTTGATTTTTCCGACCGCAGCTTTGTTCAGCGGTTGCGCCAGCATGGCGAGACCATCTTTGCCGATAAGAGCGCCTGGCACATCCCGCCCGTTGATACGTTATTCGTGCAGCGGAAGGTAAGCGGCACTGCGCTGCTGGCGATCCGCATGAAAGCGCGGATGCCGCTGAAAGACATGGTCGCTTTACGGATTGGCGCTCTGGTCTAGCTTTTGCCAGACCGGCAACGGTCCGAGCAAAAGCGCACATTATCCCAATCGCGCGTCCATTTTTTCCGCCAGGTAAAGGGAAGGCCGCATGCGGCGCAGGTCTTTGTCGGGAGGTCCGATTTTTTGCGCATTTTTGGCACGGGCTAAAACTCCAGCTTCATCTGCTCAGCTTCTGCGCCTTTGCGCTTCCAGTCAGCGGTGCGTTTGCGGCTGCCATGTTTCTGGACAACAGCCTTTGCCTCTGCCCGCGCCTCGGGTTTGCGCCGCAGGGCATAGATTTTGTCCTTGGCGGCTTTGGCAGCGGTGGCATGATCGACGATACGTTTGGGATAATCGGGGCATAAAGCGGCACGCTCATCGGCGGCCAGTTTCCAGGGTTCATGCAAATAAGCGTCGGGTACAGCAGCCAGTTCAGGCACCCATTGCCGAATGAACAGGCCTTTAGGGTCCTGATCATAACCCTGTTTTACCGGTGAATAGATGCGCACCGTGTTGATCCCGGTTTCGCCCGACTGCATCTGGCTTTGCGGCCAATGGATGCCAGGTTCATAATCGATGAACTTGCGGGCCAGCACCGACCCGCTATCCTGCCATGGCAGCCACAGATCATAACTGGCAAAGCTCATCAGCATGGCCCGCATGCGGAAATTGATCCAGCCCGTGGCATTCAGATAACGCATGGCCGCGTCGATAAAAGGATAACCAGTCCGCCCCTGTTCCCAAGCGGCCAGCGTTTCCGGGTTTGCTGGGCGCGGGCGCAGGCCCTTATAGATTTTGGCAAAGGGTTCCCATTCCGCCTCTGGCTCGCTCTCCAGCTTCTGGATGAAATGGCAGTGCCAATGCAGCCGGGCAATAAAGCTGCGCATTGCCGATCGCCATGCCCGCTCCGATAGTGGCAGCTCAGCATATCGGCCTTGGGCAGCCTGCGCTGTTTCACGCATGGAGATTGATCCATAGGCCAGATGCCATGACAGCCGCGAACAGGCATGTTCAGCCGTAATGGGGGATGACATTTCACGGGTATAATGTTCGCCGCGTTGGAACAGGAAAGTATCCAGCG
>CAYVQO010000084.1:0-8253 GCA_964452835.1 uncultured Sphingorhabdus sp.
TATGGCACCATGTGTTTGCCAAATCGCCGCTATAAGGTTGTAACATCGGCCAACCGCGCCTAGATAGCGCCGTCATGAGCAAAACAGAATTGACCAACCGGGGCACCGGGGTCGCCAAATGGGCCTTCCCACCCGTCCATCCCGAGGGTCGCAAATTCGGGCTGATCGCTGGGGCCGTTACCATATTCTTCGCTTTCATGGCGTGGGAGACGCTCGCCTGGCCAATGGCCGGGGTAACGGTTTGGACGCTGGCGTTCTTCCGTGATCCAGCCCGTACCACGCCGCAGGATGACCGTTTCGTGATTGCGCCTGCCGACGGCCTTGTCACCTTGATCGAAAAAGTGCCGCCGCCGCCGGAAATGGCCGGGCCGCTTGGTCTGGGTGACCAACCCATGACCCGCGTGTCGATTTTCATGAGCGTGTTTGATGTCCATATCAACCGTGCCCCCATTCGCGGCACAATCACCCGGATTGCCTATATAGCGGGCAAATTCCTGAATGCCGACCTCGACAAGGCAAGCGAAGAGAATGAACGGCAGCATTTTCTGGTCGAGCGATCGGATGGCGTGCGCATTGGCTTTACGCAAATTGCAGGGCTGGTGGCGCGACGCATTATGACCTTCAAGAAAGAAGGCGATGAAGTGATGGCGGGCGACCGTGTTGGCCTCATCCGCTTTGGTAGCCGCGTTGACGTCTATTTGCCGCACGGCACGGCTTCACGCATTATCAAGGGGCAACGCTGCGTTGCTGGCGAAACGATCATCGCAGAGCTGGGCGTTGATCAGGATATGCGGGCGCTAAACCATTGAGTGAGGTGCCGGACCATCGGCCGGGCATTTCGCTGCGTGCACTGATCCCCAATGCGGTTACCGCAATGGCATTATGCACAGGGCTTTCCGGCGTGTGGTTTGCGCTGCAGGGCCTTTGGGCTTCGGCCTTGGCGGCTGTTATCGTCGCAGGTGTGCTGGACGCATTGGATGGCCGCATTGCCCGGCTTTTAAAGGGCGAAAGCCGATTTGGCGCAGAGCTTGATTCGCTCTCTGACGTGCTTGCCTTTGGCGCAACACCGGCACTGATCATCTATAGCTGGGCATTGCATGAAATGCCGCGCTTTGGCTGGACGATTTCGGTGTTTTTCGTGCTTTGCGCCGCACTCAGACTGGCGCGTTTTAATGCTCGCATTGATGCCGATGAACAGCCGCACAAGTCGGCGGGGTTCAACACGGGCATTCCATCGCCAGCAGGTGCGGGGCTGGCCTCGTTGCCGCTGATGGTCTGGATCGTCACGCAGTGGGATATGGCGCGCGACTGGCGGATTGTGGCACCATGGCTGCTGCTGGTGGCACTGGGCATGATCTCCAACATCGCCACCTTCAGCTGGGCATCAATCAAGATCCGCCGATCGATGCGTTTCATGGCGCTTGCCGTGGTTGGGTTGGTGGCAGCGGGGTTGGTTACAGCCCCTTGGGAAACTTTAATTGTTATAACAATTGTTTATATCGGTCTTCTGCCACTTAGCATCATCAGCTATGCCCGGGTGACGCGGGCGCGACGGGCCAGTGCAGCGCAAGGCGCTTGACCCCATCTGTCTTTGGGCTATGTTCCATCTTCGTTCTGACTAGAGGTTGGAAGCTTTGGATCCGTTAATTGCCATACTCCTTGTCGTTTTTGCCCTTCTGGGCGGGCTGGCGCTTGGTTGGGTGCTGGGCGGGCGTGTGGGGCGGGCAGGGGCGGAGACGACCACGCAATTGCGTGCCATGCTCAACGAAGTTGTGGAAGAGCGTGATGCGGCGAAGGACCGGCTGGCTCGGCTGGAGACCTCGCTGCAAGAACGCGAGCGCAGCTTTGACGAGCAACTGAAAACTTTGGCTGAATCCAAGGAGGCATTGTCGGCGCAATTTGGCGAGATCAGCCAGCGGTTGTTGGGTGAGGCGCAGCAGGCCTTTTTGCAGCGCGCCGACGAACGCTTCCATCAGGCTGGCGAGAAGAATGAGGAGCGCCTGAAAATGCTGCTTGCCCCGGTGGGTGAGCGGTTGAAGGCCTATGAGGAGCAGGTCGGCAAAATCGAGAAGGAACGCACCGAAGCCTATGGTGCGCTGACCGGCCTGATTGACCAGATGCGCGCGGGGCAGGAACGTGTGCAGTCAGAGGCGGCGCGGCTGGTGAACAGCCTGCGCAATGCCCCAAAGGCGCGGGGACGCTGGGGTGAGCAGCAGCTGAAAAACGTACTCGAAAGCTGCGGGCTAGCCGAACATGTCGACTATGTGACCGAGGCCAGCGTGACATTGGAAGATGGCCGGTTGCGGCCCGACGCAATCATCCGTGTGCCCGGCGGACGCAGCCTGGTGATTGATGCCAAGGTTTCGCTGAACGATTATCAGGACGCGTTCAACGCCGATGATGAGGATGTGCGCGATATTGCCATGGCGCGGCACTGCGCATCGATGAAGGCGCATGTCGAAGGGCTGTCGCGCAAAGCCTATTGGGACCAGTTTGACGATGCTCCTGACTATGTGATCATGTTTGTGCCCGGCGAACATTTCCTTGCAGCTGCGCTTGAGCATGAACCGCAATTATGGGACCATGCTTTTGACCGAAAGGTGCTGCTGGCAACGCCAACCAATCTGGTCGCCATTGCGCGCACGGTCGCTAGCGTCTGGCGGCAGGAGGGGCTGGCACGGGAGGCAAAGCAGATCGGTGCGCTGGGCAAGGAAATGTATGATCGCATCGCAGTTGCCGCAGGGCATCTGAAATCGGTGGGGTCGGGGCTGTCTTCGGCGGTCAACAATTACAACAAGTTCGTCGGCAGCTTTGAACGTAATGTGATGAGCACGGGTCGCAAATTTGCCGAGCTGAACGTCGAGACTGGAAAGCGCGATCTGGAGGATGTGCCTTTGGTAGAAGCGCTCCCGCGCTATGGCGGCGAGGCGGAACAGGGATTGATCGAGACGGAGGCAAGCAAATGAGCATGGCACTGATCATAATCGATGTTCAGCGCGGAATGTTCGCCTTTCCCGAAATGCAGCCATTTAACGCGTCCGGAACGGTTTCCAATATCGCTGCATTACTGGCGCAGGCCCGAACCACTTCAACGCCGGTATTTTTCGTCCAACATCAGGGAGAGGCAGGGCATCCGCTTGAACCCGGCACGCCCGGATTTCCGGTTCATGAGGCTTTGACACCGCTGCCGTCGGAATTGGTTATCCAGAAGCGCCATTGCAACTCCTTTCAGGATACGCAACTGGAGGGCGCGTTACGTGAAGCCGGGATTGACACTCTGGTGGTGACTGGAATGCAGACCGACTATTGTGTCGATACCTTTGTCCGCGCCGCAAAAGAGCGTGGTTTCAATATTCATCTGGTGTCGGACGGGCATACGACATTCGACACGCCGATTCTGGCCGCCAGCGAGATCGTCGCTCACCATAATGCTACGCTGGAAGGCAGCTTTGCAAAACTGGTGACAGCAAGCGAGGTTCGTTTCGGCAGCTAGCGCCGAAACTGGTTCAGCACCTCATAGGCCATCACCGCGGTTGCGACCGCTGCGTTCAGGCTGTCGGCCTTGCCGCGCATCGGCATTTTGACGCGTAAGTCGCATGCTGCGGCATAGTCTGCCGGAAGTCCCTGCGCCTCATTGCCTGTCAGAATGAAGCAGGGCGCCTGATAGGCCGGTAGCTGATAATCGACAGCATCGTGGAGCCATGTGCCGACCAGCTGCCCCGGTCCGCTGCGCAGCCATGTAATGAAATCCTCCCAGCGGCACTGCACCACTTTTTGGGTGAAGATGGCGCCCATGCTGGCGCGCACGGCCTCCACGCTGAACGGATCAGTGCAATCATCGACCAGGATCAGCCCGCCTGCACCTACTGCATCCCCCGTGCGCAACATGGTGCCCAGATTGCCCGGGTCGCGCATGGCCTGAGCCACCAGCCAAATTGGTGCCTTGCTGCGATCCAGCGTTGCCAGCGGCGTGCCATGTTCCCGATAGACGCCAAGCACGGTTTGCGCATTGTCCTTGCCTGACAGCTTGCTGAGAATATCAGCACTGGTCTCAATCACATCGCCGCCTGCGGACAGCACAGCGCTTTCCAAGGCGATTTCCAGCGCATGGCTATCGCGGTCGGCAGTGCGAAACAGCATTTCAGGGAGATAGCCCGCCTCACGTGCTTCGGTCAGGATGCGTAAGCCTTCAGCAAGGAAAAGCCCTTCGCGCTTGCGGTGCTTCTTGTCGCGCAGCGACTTGACCTGCTTGACCAGCGGGTTTGAAAATCCGGTGATTTCGCGACGCATCGATTGCGGATTAATCTTCGCCAAACCCGTCAGTGACGAGCCCAGTGAGCTTTTCCAACGCCATATCGGCACCATCGCCTGTGACATGGATGGTGATGTCGCTGCCCTTTGCTGCTCCCAACATCATCAGCCCCATGATCGAACTGCCGGTCACGCTTTGTCCGTCCTTTTCCACTTCCACCAGCAACCCGTCGGGCAGGCGGGCGACGAAGGTAACGAACTTGGCACTGGCGCGGGCGTGCAGGCCCTTTTCGTTAACGATGGTGACCGTGCGGCTCAACCGGCTCACCGCGATGCCTCCAGCACTTCAGAGGCCACGCTGATATATTTGCGCCCGGCATCGCGTGCGGCGGCGACTGCATCGCCAACGGCCATGGTTTTGCGTGCGCTTTCGAGCCGGATCAGCATCGGCAAATTCACCCCTGCAATCACTTCCACCCGTCCGGCATCAAGCAGCGAGATAGAGAGGTTGGAAGGCGTGCCGCCGAACAGGTCCGACAATATGATAACGCCGGAACCGCTATCGACGGTCTTGATCGCCTGCGCTATTTCCTTACGCCGCAGCTCCATATCATCGCGTGGCCCGATACAGACAGTCGCGATCTGCTTTTGCGGTCCCACAACATGCTCCATCGCCACAACAAATTCGTTGGCGAGCGTACCATGTGTGACCAGAATCAAACCTATCATGCGGAGATATACCCTGTTTCGACGTTATTTCAGTGCGTTACCGCTAGCCATTATAAATCGGACCGCCCTGATTGCCTTGCTGTTCAAGCGAGTCAATGGGGCGCGAGTTCAGGTCCCGGTGTGACACGCTTGGCGTGAAACCCGCAGCCCGTAAAATCTGCGCAAATTGTTCGGTTACAAAGACCGAGCGATGCCGCCCGCCGGTGCAGCCAAAGGCAATGGTCACATAGGCTTTACCTTGCGCATCATAACGCGGCAGTAGGTGGAGCAAAAGGTCCCGGATGCGCTCGGTTGCCCCAGCATATTCGGGGTCATTGCTGACATAATCGGCAACTGTCGGATCTAGACCAGTCAGCGGGCGCAGCTCTACATCCCAATGCGGATTTTTGAGGAAGCGCATATCAAAAACCAGATCGGCATTGTGGGGTACGCCGCGTGAAAACCCAAAGCTCATCACCGATACCGTCATTCCACCTGTGGCAACGCGGAATTTTTCCCGGATTTCGGCTTGCAAGTCGTTGGCCGAAAGCTTGGTCGTGTCGATCACCAGATCAGCCCATCGGCGCAATGGCCCCATGAGGTGGCGTTCCTGCGCAATGCCGTCCAATGCAGGCCGATCCTGCGCCAGCGGGTGGCGCCTGCGGGTTTCGCTGTATCGCCGCTCAATTTCGCTGCCTGCACAGTCAAGGAAAAGCATCATGATTTCCAGGTCATCGCGCTTTTGCAGCTGCTTGATCTGCTCGATCAACCTGTCCGTGTTGAAGCCCCGCGTACGCGTGTCAAATCCCAGCGCCAGTGGCACATCAGGTTCGCTTCGGCCTTCGGGTGATGGCAGCGCCAGCAACGGGCCAGCCAGACGTATGGGGAAATTGTCAACGGCCTCCCAGCCCAGATCCTCCAGCGTTTTCAGGGCAGTCGTCTTGCCCGCACCAGACAGGCCAGTGACCAACAGGATTTTCTTGTGTGGGCGATCAACCATCACGCAGGTAATCGCACCGGTTGCAAGCCTGCGTCAACGACAGACTTTAGCGCATATTCTACTTTGAGTGGGGCGCTGGCGGCAAAGGCATTGAGGCGAAGCAGCGGCAGCGACCAACCGTTCAGGTCGCGCATTGGCCAGCTGGCAGGCGCCCGCTCACCATCCGCACCCAGCTCGACAATCAGCCGTAGCGGGCAGGGTGCCACATAATGCTCATCGACAATATCCAACCCGCGGATCTCCAGCTTCCCAGCAAGCGCAGCAACCGGCCTAACCATTAGCTCAGCATCCAGTTCGACATAATCGTCACCGATCAACACAGCTCCACGGTCTATCAGCCGCAGACCAAGGTCCGACTTGCCACTCCCCGATGGCCCGGTCAGCAACACAGCCAGACCATCAATGGCAACGGCAGTCGCATGGATGGCTGCGGTCATGGTATGACAGAACCGGCCGCCGGCAGCATGATCTGGAAACTGGCTCCGCGTGCCCCATCCTCGCGGTCATGCACCGTGATCGAGCCGTGATGCCCTTCGATAATTGTGCGTGCTATTGCCAAGCCGAGTCCGCTATGTTCGCCAAAGTCCTCGCCAGACGGCCGTTCACTGTGGAAACGGCGGAAAACGGCCTCGCGTTCCTGCGGAGGGATGCCCGGCCCTTGGTCCATGATGCGAATAATCACATCATCGCCGCTGCGCGTGGCCGATACCTCGACCAAGCCCGCCGGTGGCGAGAATGAGACGGCATTGTCAAGCAGGTTGGTCAAGACGCGTTCCAAGCGTAAGTCCTCGCCCATCACCTTTGCTATACCGCGCCGGGGGCGGGCAAAAGCAATAGTAACATCGCCATCCGCCTTTCGGCTTTCGCGGCTGTTCAGCAGCTGGTCGATCATGTCGCCCAAATCGATGGCTTCGAATTTGGCTTTGGCCAGTTGCGCATCAATGCGGCTGGCATCGGAAATATCGCTGATCAGCCGGTCCATGCGCAGGACGTCGGCCTTTGCAACTTCCATAAGTTGCTGGCGTAGCTCAGGCTTTTTTACATTGTCCATGCCATCAAGAGCAGAGCGCAGGGAGGCAAGGGGGTTTTTGATTTCATGTGCGACGTCGGCGGCAAAGCTTTCGGTGGCATCGATACGCTGCCGCAGCGCAATGCTCATGTCGGACAGCGCCCTAGCGAGCATGCCAATCTCGTCGCGCCGCTCCGGCAGTCGTGGGACATGCACCTCTGGCGCACGACCCAACCGAACCTTCACCGCGGCTCGAGCAAGGTGCTGCAACGGACGGACAATCGTGCGTGCGAGAAATAGCGAAAGGAGCACAGCAATACCAAGCGCAAGCAAGATGAACATGCCAATATCAAAGCGTTCGGCCCGTACTAATGCGCGAATATCCCGGGGGTTGGCTGTTATCAACAGGTAGCGGTTCTCAGTTGTTCTTGCGCCAACAATTATCATATGGGTTAGGTCATCGGCCAAACGAACCCGTGAAACCGGCGCAGTGCCGCTGAGCGTTTTCAATTCCGGCCATTGCATTGCCACATCGCGTGCGGGCTCTTTGAATCGACCCAATTCCGGTGAGGCAACCAAAAAATCGAAAACGCGATCCATTCCGCGCGCAAGCTGCTTTCGGAGGGGTTCTGACGCAGGATCAACAAGCCGGTAGGTTGGCGTGTCGTCGCTAAAGCTATCCAAGGATTTAGCGCCGTTTCGATCGTAGATGCGAACGCGAACATTTTCACGAGCCGCAAAATGGCTCACAAGCTCCCTATGTTCACTTTCTGCTGCGTGTTCCATGCCATCGCGCAGCGTCATTAGCTGGCTTTCGGCGAAATCCTGCCGTTCGCTGATCAGCCGGGTGCGATAACTATCAAGGAAAAACAGTCCGGCTCCCATCAGCGCCAGCGCGAACAGGTTTACCGCCAATATGCGCGCAGTCAGCGAAAGCCCTCGGCTCCAGCGCAGCGTCAGCCGCTCATTTTCAGCTTTCAGCAAAACGATATCCAGCGCCGTAAAGGGTATCGATGGCAGAAAATTCGCCATCAACCTGGCGGAATTTGCGACGCAGGCGCTTGATATGGCTGTCTATTGTGCGATCGTCGACGTAGACATCATCCTGATAGGCAACGTCCATCAACTGGCTCCGTGTGCGCACGACACCCGGTCGGTTGGCAAGGGCCTCCAATATCATGAACTCGGTTACCGTCAGCGTCACGGGTTTTCCATTCCAGCGGACATGGTGGCGGGCTGGGTCCATTTCCAGCTTGCCGCGCACCATTGGTTCGGGTTCGTCTGC
>CAYVQO010000085.1:0-2867 GCA_964452835.1 uncultured Sphingorhabdus sp.
TAAAAGCCGCCCGGTTGCAGCAGCAAGGCAAAGGCATTTTGGGAGGCGAGTGTCAGCAGTCGGCGGATGGCTTCAGTCAGGCTAAAGCCAGGCAGGGTTTGGCAACCCGGCAATGTCAGTACCGCACCAGCAGCACCGGCAAGTAGCAGCTGGCGGCGATCAAAGGTCATGGTCATCGGTGCTCTCCTCCAATAAGCATCTGTTGCATAACAGACTTTTGATGAACGCGCAGCAACTGATGACGCTTTCTGTTGCCGCCCCTATAGCAGGCAGGATGAATCGCCCCCGTCCATCCGGCAGCCGTGTCCGTGTCGTCCTGTTCACACAGGTAATAGGCCCGCTGGACTATAGGCTTCCCCCCGGAATGGCGGCTGAACCGGGATCGATTGTGGTTGTGCCACTAGGGCCACGCAAGCTACTTGGCGTGGTCTGGGATGAAGGCGTTTTTTCGGACGAGCCTGTCGACGAGCATCGCCTGCGCAATGTGCTGGAGCTTATCGACGTGCCGCCGATCCGCCCAGGCCTCAGGCGGCTGGTCGATTGGGTGGCTGACTATTATCTTGCCAGTCATGCAGCAGTACTGCGCATGGTGGTTTCATCTTCGGCCGCGCTATCGGCCGCCGGGACAATTACTGAATATCGGCCATCGGGATATGAACCGGCGCGGATGACACCCCAGCGCGCCGTAGCTCTGGATGCGTTGGTCGATATGCAAGGGCTGGTGAGAGAGCTGGCGGCGGAAGCTGGCGTTAGCGATGCCGTCATTCGCGGGCTCATCAAGGCAGGCGCACTGGAACCGGTCAATGTCAGCGTCGACGCTCCCTTTCCAGCGCCCGATCCCGACCATCATCACCCCGCCTTGTCAGCGCAACAGGAGGCAGCGGCGGCGGTTATGCGCAATGCAGTAGGCGACGGTGGCTTTGAGCCCATTGTGCTGGATGGCGTGACAGGCTCGGGCAAGACCGAAACCTACTTTGAGGCTGTCGCAGAGGCGCTGAAGTCCGGAAAGCAGGTTCTTGTTCTACTTCCGGAAATATCGTTGACTCAACCCTTTCTCCAGCGCTTTGCGGCTCGCTTTGGTGTTGAGCCAGCAACATGGCACAGCGGCATGAAGCAATCGCAGCGCCGCCGCGTCTGGCGCGGGGTTGCCGACGGCTCTGTACAGGTGGTGACGGGGGCACGCTCCGCGCTGTTCCTGCCCTTTGCCAACCCCGGCCTGATCGTTGTCGATGAAGCGCATGAGATCAGCTTCAAGCAGGAAGACGGTGTCCGTTACCATGCGCGTGATGTCGCCGTGATGCGGGGCAAATTTGAGGGCTTTCCGGTGGTGCTGGCAAGCGCCACCCCTGCGCTGGAAAGCCGCCATATGGTCGCCATTGGTCGCTATAAAGGACTTGAGATTCCATCCCGTTATGGTGCGGCCAAGATGCCGGTTATCGAAGCCATCGACCTGACGCAGGACGCGCCGGAACGGCAAAACTGGATTGCGCCGACGCTGCTGAAAGCGCTGGAAGAGCGGCTGGAGCGCGGCGAGCAAAGTCTGCTGTTCCTCAACCGCCGCGGTTATGCGCCGCTGACCCTTTGCCGCAACTGCGGCCACCGTTTCCAATGCCCAAATTGCACGGCCTGGATGGTAGAGCACCGCCTGGTCCGCCGCCTGGCGTGCCACCATTGTGGCCATGTGATGCCGCCGCCTGACGCCTGCCCCGAATGCAGTGCAGAGGACAGCTTGGTCCCCTGCGGCCCCGGCGTTGAACGGATCAGCGATGAAGTGCGCAAATATTTTCCCGAGGCACGCACCTTTGTTGCAACATCAGACACATTATGGTCGCCAGACAAGGCAGTGGAATTTGTCGCGCTGGTCGAGAATAAGGCGATCGACATCATCATCGGCACGCAACTGGTGACCAAGGGCTATCATTTCCCCAATCTTACTTTGGTCGGGGTAATCGATGCTGATCTGGGGCTGGAGGGTGGAGACCTACGCGCTGCCGAGCGCACCTTTCAGCAAATTGCCCAGGCTGCCGGGCGTGCTGGCCGGGCGGAGAAGCCAGGGCATGTTTATATCCAGACGCGGAATCCTTCACACCCGGTGATTGCAGCATTAGTGGCGGGAGACCGCGATGCCTTTTACGATGCGGAAACCGCACAGCGCCAGCATGCAGGCGCCCCGCCCTTTGGTCGCTACGCCGCAATCATCATCTCATCCGAAGATGAGCGTGAGGCGATAGAGGCGGCCCGCGCCATAGGCGCCTCGGCACCAAAGGCCGAGGGCATGTATGTCTATGGCCCCGCCCCTGCCCCGCTAGCGATGCTGCGCGGGCGACACCGGCAAAGGCTGCTGGTGCATGCGCAGCGCTCGGTCGAGCTGCAGACCATTATGCGTAGTTGGTTAGGCAGCCTGCAATTTCCGCGCGGCGTGCGCGTGGGCGTGGATGTCGATCCTTATAGCTTCTTGTGACTTTCCTACGCAGCGCTAAGCTGTGCGGGGGAAGGAGAAAATCATGCCAAGCCAGCGCGACCTGTCGCTCGATGCCTTTCGCGGGCTGACGGTGATGATGATGATCATCGTCAATATTCAGGGCAATGGCGATGCGGCCTTTGCAGCGTTGAAGCATGCCGAATGGCACGGGCTGACCTTTGCCGATGTGATCTTTCCCTGGTTTCTCTTCATTGTTGGCCTGTCAGTGCCGCTGGCGCTGGACCGGGCGCATACAGGATCGCCTTGGCCCAAGGTGCTGAAACGTGCGGCGGTCCTCTTTTCGCTGGGCGTGGTGCTGGCATGGCTGATCCGACCCGTCGAGTTTGATCAGATCCGCTGGATGGGCGTGCTGCAAAGGATTGGAATTGTCTATCTGGCCTGCGCG
>CAYVQO010000085.1:2967-8162 GCA_964452835.1 uncultured Sphingorhabdus sp.
GGCACGCGCATCTGGGACATGCTCTATGCAAAACTTGCAACCACTGGACTATCGCCGCCCCTTGCCTCATTGCTTTTCGCCCTGATCGCTGGCGCAATCTGCACCGCGCCGCTTGGCTGGCTCAAGAAACGCGGCTGGCTGATCAAAGCTTGAACCTTGGGCCTGACGCATACAGCTTCCAGCAAGCGAAAATATGCTCTATCCTTAACTGTCTTATTTGGATAATACAGCGCCCGAATGTTTTTCCGCCGGTCAAAGCCAGAACCCGTTGCGTCGGACATAGACAGCCGCCTAGCCGCCTTTGATCAGGCTTATGCCGGCATGTTTCCCGGCGACCCAAAGCCGTGGGAGGCGGAGGCCGCTCCGCAGCCGCCAACATTCCCCGCCGATCCCAACGCTCCGCGCAAAAAGACATGGTTTGGCAAGTCGCGTTGGTGGTGGTTTGGCCGTGCGCTTGCCGCTTTCCTGCTGCTGCTGATCATAACCATCGGCTGGTTGGCCTTTACCGCGCCGCTGTCCAAATCGCTGCAGCCTATAGCGCCGCCACGCATCACGCTGCTGGCATGGGATGGCACACCCATTGCGCGTAACGGCGCTGTGGTGGACAAGCCGGTAAAGGTAAAAGACCTGCCGCCGCATGTCGTTCAGGCCTTCCTGTCGATTGAGGACCGCCGCTTCTATTCGCATTGGGGCGTTGACCCACGCAGCATTGGCCGGGCGCTGTGGAGCAACACATTTGGCGATGGCATCACCCAGGGTGGCAGCACAATCACGCAACAGCTGGCCAAATTCACCTTTCTGACGCCAGAACGCAGCATAACCCGCAAGGCGCGCGAGGCGCTGATTGCCTTCTGGCTTGAAAGCTGGCTGACCAAAGATGAGATACTGGAGCGCTATCTCTCCAATGCCTATTTTGGCGATAATGTTTACGGCCTGCGCGCAGCATCGCTGCATTATTTCTACCGTCAGCCGGAACGGTTGACTGTCCCGCAAGCTGTGATGCTGGCCGGGCTGGTGCAGGCACCAAACCGGTTGGCCCCGACACGCAATCCTGCGCGGGCAGCCAAACGTGCCAAGCTGGTGCTGAATGCCATGGTGGCGACTGGCGCGCTCACCGAAGCGCAGGCAGATGCCACACCAATTGCCAAGGTGGATGTGCGTTACAAGGAAACGCTCCCCACCGGCACCTATTTTGCCGATTGGGCCATGCCGCAAGCGCGCCAACAGGCAGAGCTTGGTTATGCGGACCAGACAATCCGCACGACGCTCGATTCGCGGCTGCAAAATGTCGCCCGCAATGTCATTGCCCGCGCCCCCATCGGCAATGCGCAGGTAGCGCTGGTGGCGATGCGCCCCAATGGCGAAGTTGTCGCGATGGTCGGCGGCCGGAGTTACAAAGATTCACCCTTCAACCGCGCCACGCAGGCAAAGCGGCAGCCGGGTTCAACCTTCAAGCTGTTCGTTTATCTGGCTGCATTGCGTTCAGGGATGACCCCTGAAAGCGTCGTCAACGATAATCCAATAACCGACGGCCTTTATAAGCCCAAAAATTATGGCGACAGCTATCGCGGTGAGATCAGCCTGAAACAGGCCTTCGCCCAGTCGAGCAACGTCGCCACGGTGCGGCTTTATGATCAGCTGGGCTATTCGGCGATAGCCCGTTCGGCAAAGGATCTGGGCGTGGAAAGCCCGCTGGCGCGCGACCCAAGCATGGCGCTTGGCAGTTCGGGGATGACCCTGCTGGAACTGACGGCGGCTTATGCAGGCGTTGCCGGTAATAAGTGGCCGGTTGTGCCCAGCGCATTTGTCGCTGAGGAACAAAGCTGGTTTGACTGGCTGGTGTCCGGCCCGCGCAGCTTTGACGGTCGTACACATAGCGCGCTGCTGGAACTGCTGCGCGCAACCGTCAGCGACGGCACTGGCCGGGCCGCACGGCTGGCCATTCCTGCCTATGGAAAAACAGGGACCAGCCAGGACAATCGCGACGCATTATTCATTGGTTTTGCAGGCGATCTGGTGGTCGGAGTGTGGATTGGCAATGATGACAACAGCCCGCTCAAAAATGTAACCGGCGGCGGCCTGCCTGCGCGTATCTGGCGCGATTTCATGAGCCAGGCCGTCAAGGGCGCTGGCCCCAGGCCTAAGCCCAAACCGGTGGAAACGCCTGATCCAGAGGGTCCGATCGAACCGCTCGACTTGCCCGAAATCCCTGAATTTCCCCTCGATGTTCAGCGCCCCGACGTCCGTGTCGATCCCGACAAGGGCGTAACCGTTAGCGGAGAGATTGAAGGCGTCCCGCTTGACCTGACCATCGATAAAAATGGCGTTGATGTCCGCGCCCGCGATCGGCAGAGTCCGCCGCGATAGGCGTTGGGCCGGTTGCGCCCCTCTCCATAATGTGGTCGATGGCTAACGATATTTGGGAGATTCGTTAGTGCGCTTCCTGTTGGCCCTGTTGCTGCTTTTCTTTTCTATACCGGCGCAGGCCGATCCGTCGGATATTGCCGCCGCCAGCCGCAGCGTTGTGCGGGTTGTCGTGTTTTCCGAAGCTGACCCGGGATATCCCATTGGCCATGGTTCCGGCGTTGTCGTAGCGCCAGACCTGATCCTCACCAACGCGCATGTGGTGGATGAGGATGATTATGAAACGCGCATCACGCTCTCGATCGTGCCGGGCGAAGGCAGCAAAACCTATGATGCAGACGTCATTGACCGCTCCCCCGGTAATGATCTGGCGCTCATTCGCCTGCGCAATGGAGCGCGGTTGACGCCTGCAGCTTTCTTTACTGGCTCAGTGGAGGATGGCAGCGATGTTTTTGCCATTGGCTATCCCGGCGGCGTCGATATCGCGCAGGGGCTGGACGCGAAGGATATGTTGCGCCCGCAGGTTCCAGTAAAAACCAAGGGCAGCATTTCAGGCGGGCGGTCAGCGCGCGATTTTGAAACGCTGCTGCACACGGCCGCCATCGGCAGCGGCAATAGCGGCGGGCCGCTGGTCGATGCGTGCGGACGGGTAATTGGGATCAACAGCTTTGGCACCCTATCCAATGGTGGCGATGCCGAGTTTTTCTTTGCCATTGCCAACCGCGAAGTGCGCGCTTTCCTCTCTCGCAACAAAGTCGCCATGCGTGGCATCGACACAGCCTGCCTTTCGCGTGCCGAAATGAGCCGGGCAGAGGCAGAACGAGCGGCGGCGGAAAAGGCGAAGATTGAGGCCGCCAATCGCGAGGCTGAAGCTGCCCGCACCAAGACATTAGGCGAGGCGCGCAAAGACGCCGAATATGCCATTATTGAGTCGCGTGAGAATCGTATCCTTTTGACCATCCTCCTGCTGCTCGGTGCGCTCGGTGCTGCGGGTTCCGGCTGGCAATTATTTGAACGCGACCGGAAAGATCATGGCAAGCTGGCCCTTGGCGCCGCCGCCGCCCTACTGATTGCCGCGCTGCTGACATGGTTTACCCGGCCGGGCTTTGATCAGGTCGATACCCTTGCCCGTGCCGCGCTGAAAGAAGTGCCCGATCCTGCCGCAAAAGCAGTGGTAGCAAAGGCGGGCGCACAAATCTGCGTCATTGATCGCAGCCGCAGCCGGATTACCGTGTCCGACACAGCCGATGTCAAATTTGAATGGGGAGCAGGTGGCTGCGTCAACAACCGCACCCAATATGCGCAGGACGGCGACAATTGGGTCCGCACGCTGGTGCCGAACACCGAACAGCAGGTATCAATCATTGCCTTTAACCCCGACACAAGCAGCTACCGTATTGAGCGGCATTTGCTCGGCGCAGAGGCGATGGGTAAGGCGCGTGACGCACGCAAACGCTTTGAGGTGCAGAGCTGCTCGGCCGACCCGGCCATGCTGGACAAAGTGGCGCAAATGAACCGCGCCGTGCGCGAATTGCTGCCTTCGCAGGCGAACGAGGTCTTGCAGTTTAATTGCTCCGGCGGCTAGGGCCATTGGCAACCATGGCTGAGCAATCCCCTTTGGAACATTTTAAGCAGGTGCTGACTGGCACGGCCCGCGCCATTGCGCATGAGCCGGAGGTTGAGCTGGCCTTCACTGCCGATGCCCCGACACAGTCAGGCAAGAATTTCCGTGTGCCGATGCCGGGCCGTTCTCTACCGCCCGAACAGGTCGCCGAGGCGCGGGGCTTTGCCGATAGTTTCGCGCTGAAGCTGAAGCACCACGATGCCGCCAACCATGCAGCGTCGCGTCCGAGCGAGGCGATTGCCGCCGCAGCCTTTGACGCCATTGAAAATGCACGGGTAGAGGCGCTGGGTTCGCGCAACATGGCTGGGGTTGCTGCCAATCTGAACCACGCGCTGGACATGCGCATGCGCACGGACCCGATCAGCCGCGCCCAGGCCGCCGACGAGGTACCGATTTCGACGGCATTATCGCTGATCGTGCGCGAACGGCTGACCGGGCAACCCGTCCCGGCCAGCGCCGCGGCCGGCGTCGATATGCTGCGCGGCTGGATTGAGGAAAAGGCTGGCGGTGATCTTGATGCGCTTGGCCTTGCGCTTGATGACCAACGCGCCTTTGCCGCGCTTGCCCAGACCATGCTGGAGCATCTGGACCTGACCGAAGGCGATATCGATCCCACTGACCCCGAAGAGGCAGGCGAGGACAGCGATGACGAGCAGGAGCAGGACGGCGACGATGATGCAGAAGGCGAAGGCGAGGCTGGCCAGGCCGATGCCCGCGCCGAACCCCAGCCCGATGATGGCGAGTCCGCCGACAGCGAAACCGAACAGTCCGACATGGACGATATGGCCGAAGGCGATGGTGAAATGGGCGAGGACGGCATGCAACCCGTCACCCCGCAACGTCGCAACTGGGACCATTTGCCGCAATCCGATTACAAGCAATGGACCAGCAAATATGACGAGATTGTTGGCGCGACTGAGCTTGCCGATGAGGATGAACTAAACCGCCTGCGCGCCTATCTGGACCAGCAACTGTCAGGGCTGCAGGGTGCTGTAACCCGGCTTGCCAACCGCCTGCAACGCCGTCTGATGGCGCAGCAAAACCGCAGCTGGGATTTTGATCAGGAGGAAGGGCTACTGGATGCTGCCCGCCTCGCCCGCGTTGTCGTCTCGCCGGGCCAGTCGCTTTCGTACAAGGTCGAGCGCGACATCAAGTTTCGCGATACGGTTGTCACGCTGCTGATCGATAATTCAGGCTCTATGCGTGG
>CAYVQO010000086.1:0-8126 GCA_964452835.1 uncultured Sphingorhabdus sp.
GGATGCGCGGGCCATAGGCGACATTTTCATAGATGGATTTGGGGAAGGGGTTGGGTTTCTGAAACACCATCCCAACCCGCGCACGCAGCTGCACCACATCCATGTCCGAGCCATATATATCTACGCCATCCAGAGCGATATTGCCCTCTACGCGGCAGGACGGAATGGTGTCGTTCATCCGGTTGAGCGCACGCAGAAAGGTGGATTTGCCGCAGCCCGATGGGCCGATAAAGGCAGTGACATGCTCTGTCGCAATGTCGATAGACACCTGGTTTATGGCCTGTTTCGCGCCATAATAGATCGACACATCGCGGGCAGAGATTTTTAGCGTTTCAGACATTGTGATCCGGGACCTACCAGCGGGTTTCAAATTTGTTGCGCAGATAAATGGCAAGGCCATTCATTGCGATCAGGAATAGCAGCAGCACGATAATCGCAGCCGACGTATTTTGCACGAAGCCTTGGTCGATTTCGTCCGACCATAGGAAAATCTGCATCGGCAATACAGTAGAGGCATCGGTTACGCTTTCCGGCGGTGAAGCGGCAAACATGCGCATGCCAATGATCAGCAGCGGTGCAGTTTCGCCCAGCGCACGCGCCATGCCAATGATCGTACCCGTCAATATGCCGGGCAGCGCCAGCGGCAGGACATGGTGGAACACCGTCTGCACCGGGCTAGCGCCGACCGCCAGCGCAGCGTCGCGGATCGATGGTGGTACCGCCTTGATTGCGTTGCGGCCGGAGATCACAATGACTGGCATCGTCATCAACGCCAATGTCATCCCGCCAACCAGCGCGGATGAACGGGGCAGGCCGATGAACTGAATGAAAATTGCAAGGCCGAGCAGGCCGAAAATGATCGACGGGACAGCGGCCAGATTGTTGATCGAAACCTCTACCCAATCGACCCATTTGCTGCGCGGCGCGAATTCTTCCAGATAGATGGCGGCAAGCACCCCCATGGGGAAGGATAGCGCCAGCGTGACCGCCATGGTCAGCAGCGAGCCTTTGAACGCACCCCAGATGCCAGCGACAGCGGGGTCGGTTGAATCCGATCCGGTCAGGAAAGCCCAGTCAATGCCGCCAAGGCCTTTTGCCACCATAGTGATCAGCAAAAAGGCAAGGAAGGACAGTGACAAAATGATGGCTGCAACGCCCATGGCCTTGAACCGCCGCTCTGCCGCATAGCGTTTTTTAAGCCGTGCCGTGGCTTCAGGGGATTGCCAGTTACTCATAAGCCTCCCGGAAGCGCCTGAC
This sequence comes from uncultured Sphingorhabdus sp., assembly GCA_964452835.1. GTDB lineage: Bacteria > Pseudomonadota > Alphaproteobacteria > Sphingomonadales > Sphingomonadaceae > Sphingorhabdus_B. Next base: position 1,258 of record CAYVQO010000086.1, read on the forward strand.
GACGCGCAGTGCAATAACATTCAGGATAAGCGTTACCACGAACAGCACCAGGCCCAGCGCAAAGGCGGACAATGTTGCCGGATGGTCAAAATCGCCATCGCCAGTCAGCAAGCGGGCGATCTGATAGGTCACGGTTGTCATGCTCGCAAAAGGATCAGCGGTCAGATTGGCGGCAGCACCTGCGGCCATATAGACAATCATGGTTTCACCAATGGCACGACTGATCGCAAGCATCACGCCAGCGACAATACCGGGAAGTGCTGCTGGTATCAAAACTCTCTTGATCGTTTCTGATGTCGTCGCGCCCATGGCAAGCGAACCATCACGCATAGATTGTGGCACGGCGGCAATGCTGTCATCGGCCATGGAGGAGACAAACGGAATGATCATCACGCCCATCACCAGGCCAGCCGCCAATGCGCTTTCGGTGGTGGGGTTGGCATAACCGATAAAGCTGGCAAAATCGCGCACCATGGGGGCAACGGTCAGCGCAGCGAAATAACCATAGACCACAGTCGGCACACCGGCGAGGATTTCCAGCAATGGCTTGGCCCATTGGCGGAAACGGGCCGAGGCATATTGGGTCAGGTAAATAGCGCTCATCAAGCCAAAGGGAATGGCGACAATCATCGCGATGATCGCGCCGATGAACAATGTCCCCCAAAATAGCGGCACCGCGCCGAGTTTTTCGCCAATCTCCGGCGTTACCGGCGCGAACGGATCGGGATTCCAGTTGGTTCCGAACAGGAAATCTGCGGGGCTCACATAGGTGAAGAAGCGCGCCGTTTCAAAAATCAGCGAGCCGATAATGCCAAGGGTGGTCAAGACCGCGACAAAGGAGGCGATCAACAGGACCGACAGCACGACGCGCTCAACCTTCGTCCGCGCCGGATAATCGGCCTTCACTCTGGTATAGCCAAAGGCGCCGCCGGCGATGGCGAGTACGAAAACCAGCGCGGCACCGATCCAGTTGAACCGCGCTGCTATGGCCCGGATCGGCTCAACCAACGCTGCGGACTCAGAACGGAAAGCACCCATGCCATCATTATGCGCGGCGGTCCACGCCTCGCTGATAATGGCTTCGCGCTCCATATCCATGGCAGGCAGATTGGCAGCCGCTGGGTCGGCCAATATTGCCGCATTGATCATGCCTGGGGAAACGGCATTCCAGATAAACCAGCCTGCCAGCGCCGGAATGACAACCCATAAGGCAACCAGCGAACCATGCTGGCTGGGCAACGCCCGCATCGATCCCTTGCCGGTATAGAGCGCCTGTGCTTTCGCACGGGCGCTCCACCAGGCTGTGGCGCCAAGCGCCAGCAACAGTAACAGGGTGACGGTAGGCGTCATCTAGCTGCGCTTACTTAAGCGCAGCCGGATCCATCAGCGTCATCGACGCGATGATCTCTTCATTCTTCTTGCGAACATCATCAGGCGCAATCACCATGCCCTTTTTCTTCAGCGCGCCATCGGGGCCCCACATTTTGGGCCATTGAGCGATGAATTCCTTCAGGCCCTTTACCGCGCTCAGATGCGCTTGCTTGACATAGATGTAAAGCGGACGGGCGCCGGGGTAGGTAAAGTCAGAGATGGTCGCATAGGTTGGCGCAACGCCATTCATCGGCACGCCCTTAAGCTTGTCCATATTCTCTTCGAGGAAAGAGAAGCCGAAAATGCCGATTGCCTTCGGATTTGCGGCGATTTTCTGCACGATCAGATTATCGGCCTCACCCGAATCGACATAGGCGCCGTCTTCGCGCACTTCGGTGCAAAGCTTCTTATGCTTGTCCTTGTCGCTGTCTTTCAGCGCCTTCATTTCGGCATTGCTCTCGCAGCCTTTGGTCAGGATCAGCTCAGCCAGCGCATCGCGTGTGCCGCTTGTCGACGGCGGACCATAGACCAGGATCGGAATGGCAGGCAGCGAAGGATTTACGTCGCTCCAGTTTTTGGCGGTGTTGGGCTTGCCAAAGGGGTTGGCTGCCAACGCCTTGTAAACATCTTCAGGCGTTAGCTTCATGTCCGGGCCGCTTTTGGCTTCAGCAAAGGCAATGCCGTCCAGACCGATCTGAATTTCGATGATCTCCTTGACGCCATTTTTGGCGCAATCTTCATATTCGGATTTCTTCATCCGGCGCGACGCATTGGCGATGTCTGGATGCTGCGAGCCGATACCGGCGCAGAACAGCTTCATGCCTGCGCCAGTGCCATTTTGCTCAACCTTGGGAGCCTTAACACCGGCCTTTGCAGTTTCTTCTGCGACCGCGGCGCCAAAGTGATAAACCGTGGATGAGCCAACGGCCCAGGCATTGTCACGGCCACCGCCGCTACCCGATTGGCCGCCGCACGCAGCAAGCGCCATGGCGGACAGGCCAACCAGAGCAATATTTTTCAACGAACGCATAAGAAACTCCCTTGTTATCGAATCGGCGTCGCAATTATGACGTCGGAATGACAGTTTAATGACAGCAATAAAAGCCGTTAACCACGCGCCTGCGGAAGCATGATAGAGGCAGTCGTTCCTTCGCCGACGCGGCTCCGCAAATCAAAGCGGCCACGGTGCCTTTCTACAATATGTTTGACGATGGAAAGGCCGAGCCCGGTGCCTCCAACTTTCCGGCTGCGACCCGCATCGACGCGGTAAAAACGCTCGGTCACGCGGGGCAAATGCTCAGGGGCGATGCCTTCGCCATGATCGACCACCTCAACCGTGATCCAGCCGGTTTCGGTTGTTTCAATGCGGATTATGACGTCGCCATCGACACCGCCATATTTGAAGGCATTGTCGACAAGGTTGCGGATCACCTGCGCCATCTGGCTGCGATCCCCCCGGATCACTGCGCTTTCATTGCTGCTCTCGATCCGTGCCCTGCTGCGCATTTCGCCCGATACTTCGCGGCAAAGAGCGACCACATCGACGGTATCGGTCGGTACTTCATGTTTCAATGCCTCAATCCGCGACAGCGACATCAAATCATCGACCAGCGCGTGCATGCGCTCTGCCTCATGCTTGATGATGTCCAGAAAGCGATTGCGCGTATCGGGGTCATCACCCGCCTTCGGGTCTTTCAGCGTATCAACATAGCCCAAGACAGAGGCAAGCGGTGTGCGCAGCTCATGGCTTGCATTGGCGACAAAATCGGCATGGGCACGGGCAATGCTGACTTGGACCGACAGATCCTCCAGCGTAACCAATCGCCGTTGCTGGTCCAGATTGTGACAGCTGACATCCCAAAGGCTGCCGCGTGTGGAAAGCCCCTCAATCTTCACGCTGCCGGGGTGCTGGCTCATCAGCATTTTGACGATGTCTGGGTGGCGCAGTGCAAGCCGCACATCCTGCCCCTCTATATGCCCGCCCAGCATCAGTTTTGCCGCCGGATTGGCATGGTCAATCTTGTTATCCTGCACCAGCAGGGCGGGGCGTGCCATCAAATCGAGCATTTTATGATCGGCAGTTCTGTTCATAAGACGAATCGCACCCTTCGTTTGCCGGACTGGCCGGAGAGCATGACAGTTTCATGACGACGCTGCATGATGCGATTTTTACATCCTGCCGCTTGTGCAATATTAGCAATTGGCCATAGCCTTGTCCCGTAAATGGACGCCCGGATTCAGACATGCACCGTCAGTGGCAAATGCTGGAAATTCTGTTAGGTTGTCGCGCATATATGGGGAATACACAGTTTCATGGACGATCAGGACAATCAGCAGGATAGCAACAGGGTCGACGGCAAAGTCACGGCTGCCCCAACCAGCCGCCGGGCGCTGATGCTGGGTGCAGCTGCTGCGTCGGCGGTTGTCAGCGTGCGTCCGGCGCTGGCGCAAACCGCAGGCTCTGTGCTGAACTGCCAGATCCCGGTTCCCGGCCCGCATGGCACGGGCATGAACATTGATCCCTATGGCAAGCTGGTGACGCCCGATACACCCGGGTCATTCACTGCTACCGGCCAGAAATTCACGGGAGAACAAGTGCGGCGCGCCATTAATGGCGGGCAATTGCCGGGCACCAGCTATGACCAGAGCCGCGCCTATGTGAACTATATAAAACGCCTGCAGGCCGGGCAAAGCGGCTTCACCTGCTACGCCTCGCTGATGACGCCGCGCTAATCGCGTTGATTGAATTTTGATATTGGCACGCTAGGCCATAGGCGTGGCTGCGCAATCTATCCTGTATCTGGCTGAACCGGCTGACCAATTGTTGGTCGAACCGCTGGATGCCATCACGCTGATCTACCATCGCCGGTCAGGCATCACCCATATGGTGGCGGAGCCTGTGCCCGAAATGCTGGCGGCGATGGGCGATACGCCAGTTGATGCGGCAAAGCTGGTCGCATTACTTTCAAGGCAATTTGATCTGGGTGCAGAGGAAGACGCGGAAAGCGTGATTGCCGCAAGGCTGGAGGAACTGGCGGAGCTCGGCTTGATTGAACGAGTTTCCCACAGTGCATGAATTTCGCGTTCAGGTCGGCCCGGCGGCATTCCGTATTGGCTCACGCTGGTCACAGCCAGTGGCGCAGCTTGCCGAACTGTACCACGACTATCCCCGCCCCGACATTCCCGATTTCACTGTCCGCCTCGATGCCCCCGGCCTGCTGCGCCGCTACATCCGGCAGCAGGTTGCGATTGATGGTGACTATATGCTGCCTGATGCCGCACCGCTGCCCTTTGATCAGGCGCTGCTTGCGGCGGAAATGGGGATGAACCTGCAAATGGCACTAGGCTGGCGGCGGCATTTGCTGTTGCATGCCAGCACAGTCGAGCGCGATGGAAAGGCGCTGATCATGACCGGCCTGTCGGGTTCAGGTAAATCGACGCTGTCCGCTTTGCTGGGCCAGCGCAGCTGGCGTTTCATGGGTGATGAATTTGCCCTGCTTGATCTGGACAGCGGCGCGGCAGTGCCTTTCCCGCGGCTGATCAGCCTGAAGAATGAAGCCATCGGCGCGATGCAGGCCGAACTGCCTGACGGACGTTTCGGCCCGTTGCTGCAGGCCACACCCAAAGGCGACATCCGCCATCTGGTGCCGCCAGCAGACGCCATTTCGCGCATGGCCGAAACAGCAATGCCCGCGCTGTTGCTCTTCCCACGCTTTGGTTATCCCGACGCCGTGCGCGACGTTGCCCCCGGCGAGACTTTCATGCGTATGACTCAGGCATCGACCAATTATGTCGCGCTGGGGGAGGCAGGCTTTCGGGCCATGACTCGCTTTGTGCAGCGCGTGCCTGCGCGGGCAATCGACTATCAGTCCGGCGAAGAGGCTATCGCGCTGGTCGAACGGTTATGGGAGCGGCTGGCATGAGCCGCGATGCGATGCTGCTTGTCCACGCGCTGCGCGATCCATCGTCAACGCGCAGTCTGGATGCAGATGGCTGGACCGCGCTGCTTGCCATGGCGCGGGCAGAGCAGCTGATTGGGACTTTGGCGCATCGACTCAAATTTGAGTCGACGCCTCCCAAAGTCGCAGAAATCCTTGATGATGCCAGGATCAACGCTGAATATCAGCGCCGCAGCGCAATGTGGGAGGCGGATATGGCGCGGCGTGCATTATCGGGCTATGCGGGCAAGGTCGTGCTGTTGAAAGGCACCGCATATATGGCGGCGGGCCTGAAGGCCGGCGAGGGTCGGCATATTGGCGATCTCGACATCATGGTTGCGCGCGCAGATTTGCCGCAAGTGGAGGCCCTGCTCCTCGAAAAGGGCGGCTGGGAATGGGTGAAAGACGACGCCTATGATGACGCCTATTACCGCGACCATATGCACGAGCTGCCCCCGCTGATCCACAAAGAGCGCGACCGGATGATCGATGTGCATCATACGATTTTGCCGCTGACGGCGCGGCCGAAGCCCTTTCCGGCTACGATGATGGATCTCGCCGTCGAACTACCCGATGGATTGTGGACCCTGATGCCCGAGCATATGGTCCTGCATAGCGCGGCCCATCTCATTGCTGACGGTGACCTGTCCGGCGGGCTGCGGAACCTTTGGGATATCCATTGCCTGGTTACCGAATTTAGCGGCCAGCAAGATGACTTCTGCCTGAGCCTTGCAGAAGAAGCGGCGCTGCATGGCTTGTCGCAGCCAGTCAATCGCGCACTGCGCCTAAGCCGGGAACTTTTTGGGACTGAATTGAAGTCTTACAGCTATCCGATGACCGTAAATTACGGCTGGAACCGGCAGGACAAATGGTACATCCGCCGCCTCACCGCCCGCGACGAATGGGGCCGCCCGACACGCAAATTCATCCGGCTAATCTTCTACATCCGCTCCCACTGGTTGCGAATGCCGCCGCTGATGCTGGCGCGGCACTTGTGGACCAAGTGGCGCAAGACTAAGGGCACATCATGACCCATATCGCTGCCATCATCCTCGCCGCGGGCAAAGGCACCCGCATGAAATCCGATACGCATAAGGTGTTGCATCCGATCGCGGGCCGTCCGATGCTGATGCACCTGATGGCAAGCGTCGACGCACTTAGCCCCGCAAAAAAGGTGGTTGTGGTCGGCAGTGGCAAAGAGCAGCTGGAGGCCGCGTTGGCTGGATCAGCGGATCTGGCGGTTCAAGAGCCCCAGCTTGGCACTGGCCATGCGGTGCAGATGGCCGAAGGTGCGCTCAGCGGTTTCGATGGCGACGTCCTGATCCTTTATGGCGATGTGCCCTTTGTTCCGACCGCCACGATGCAGGCAATGGTCGATCGGCTGAACGGAGATGACAAGCCCGCTGTCGTTGTGCTGGCCTTCGAACCCGAAGACCCCACTGGCTATGGCCGCGTCATTGTTCAGGATGGCCGCATCGTCAAAATGGTCGAGCAAAAGGATGCGACCGAAGCGGAAAAGGCAGTCAAGCTTTCGAACAGCGGCCTGATGGCGGTGAAGGC
>CAYVQO010000087.1:0-8055 GCA_964452835.1 uncultured Sphingorhabdus sp.
TATAGCGCGGTCGATGCGGAGACGTTCGGGCGGGTGATCGCGTTTGTGGCAACCGGCGGTTATGCGCTGAAGGCTTATGACAGGTTTCGGAAGCTGGTGGCGGATGGAAAAGGAGGCTGGCGCCTTGCCCATCCCAAATTCGCAGCCCAGCATCGCTTCAATGCAGGCATCATTGTCGACGCGCCAATGCTCGACGTGCGCTTTCGCAATGGCCGCAGCCTTGGCAAAGTAGAGGAATGGTTCGCCTCGTCGCTGCGCCCGGGCAGCACATTCATTTTTGCCGGTATGGCGTTGGAAGTGGAGGCTATCCGCGACCTTGATCTCACAGTCCGTGCCGCAAAGAAAGCCGCCGAAATCCCGAGCTATATGGGTGCGCGCATGCCACTGACTACGCACCTCGCTGGCCGGGTACGCGAATTCCTTACCGACCGTGCCGGTTGGGGCCGCTTCCCGGACGATGTGCGCGAATGGCTGGAGATGCAGGATTACCGCTCGGCTCTGCCCGAACCGGGGCAGTTGCTCGCCGAAACCTTTCCGCATGACGGGCGGCACTATCTGGTGGTCTACCCCTTTGAAGGCTGGAATGCGCACCAGTCGCTGGGCATGCTGGTGACCAAGCGGATGGAGGTTCGCGGGCTAAAGCCCATGGGCTTTGTCGCCAGCGATTATGCGCTGGGCGTATGGAGCCTTGATGAGGTGAAGGACCCTGCTTCGCTTTTCTCCGCCGACATATTGGCGGACGAATTTGTCGAATGGGTCGAAAATAGCTACCTTCTTAAACGCGCTTTCCGCGAAGTTGCAGTTATTTCTGGCCTTGTAGAGCGCCAGCATCCCGGCAAGCGCAAGTCGGGCAAGCAGGTGACCTTTTCCACCGACCTGATCTACGATGTGCTGCGCAAATATGAGCCAGACCATTTGTTGCTGGAGGCAGCATGGGCCGATGCGCGCCAGCGGCTCACGGATGTCGGGCGGTTGGGCGACCTGCTTGACCGTGCGGCAGGAACAATGCTGCATATCGCTCTGGAAAAGGTCAGCCCGATGGCCGTGCCGCTGATGGTGATGATCGGGCGGGAGAGCGTCGCGCAAGGGTCGGTGGACGATGCGCTGCTGGTGGAGGCGGAGAGTTTGGCGGCTATTGCCATGACACCCTGACAGGCGTAGCCTGTGCGCTGAGGAGCAGGATTATGGGACGGATACAGTCAGCAATTCTGGCATCGGCACTGGCGTTGTTGACGCTTGGCCCTGCAGCAGCGCAGCAGGATGCTCCGGCGACCGCGGCGGCTGCCGAACAGGGGGAATTGATCCCGGGCTTTGCGCAGGAATTCACCATTGACCGCAGCGAGCGGATGACGGTGCCTGTCAGCATCAATGGCAGCGAGCCTTTCCCCTTCATCGTCGATACTGGGGCTGAGCGCACGGTGATTGCCAACCAGCTCGCCAAGCGGTTGAAGCTGGAACAAGGGCCGCAGTTGAAGCTGGCGACCATTACCGGGCCAGCCTTTGCTGATTCCTATATGATCGAAAATCTGTCGATGAACACGATCAATGTTGAGATGATCGAGGCGCCGGGGCTGGAGCAGCATAATCTGGGTGCCTATGGTTTGCTGGGAATCGACAGCCTGGAGGATCACAAGGTGCTGCTGGATTTCCAGAATGAGAAAATGGACGTGCTGCCATCGCGCAAACGCTCTGGCCTCGGCAAGGTTGAAAAGGGCATGATCGTGGTCACTGCCAAGCGGCGGGCTGGGCGGATGATCCTGTCCGATGCGCGCATTGGTGGCATGAAGGTTGATATCATTCTGGATACAGGGGCACAGTCGAGCATGGGTAACTTCGCCCTACGCGATCGTTTGCGCAGCCGCGACCGCCGCTTTGACTATATACAGGTGATGATGAAAAGCGTGACTGGCGATCTGTTGCAGGGCGATCTTACCCAGATAAAGGGTATTGATATTGGCGGTGTGACCATCGGCGATTTGCCCGTCACCTTTGCCGATAATTTCGCCTTCAAGGCGCTGAAGCTGGAAAACAAACCTGCCATATTGCTCGGCATGGATGCGCTGAAGCTGTTTGACCGGGTGATGGTCGATTTCGCCAACCGCCGGGTCGGCTTTGACCTGCCAAAGGGCGCAACCAAGCCGCAGTCGATCCAGTTGGCGATGAATTAAGGCTTTTTGATTTCGAGGCCGAGGCCCAACGCTTCCCTTTCGTCAAAGACAAAGCAATTGCCCTGCCAAACGCTGTCGGAGGCTGGGACCTCCTCGAGATATTTCAAAATCCCGCCTTTCAGGTGATATACTTCCGCAAAGCCCCGCGCCTTGGCAAAGGCCGTGGCTTTCTCACAGCGAATGCCGCCGGTGCAAAACATGGCGATTTTCTTGCCCTGAAACGCATCAGATTGTGCATCAAACCAATCCGGAAACTGGCGGAAGGATGTGGTTCCGGGGTTGATCGCTTGCGGGAAGCTGCCGTGCTGCACCTCAAAATCATTGCGTGTATCGATCACAATGGTGTCGGGGTCGCTGATCAGGGCGTTCCAATCAGCGGCGTCAACATAAGCACCGACATCTGAGCGCGGATCAATGCCGTCCACACCCATGGTTACAATTTCGCGCTTTACCTTCACCTTCAGCCTGCCGAAGGGCATGGACTCGGCCTGTGAATATTTGACCTCAATCTTGGAAAAGCCGTCCCAGCCTTGGATATGCGCCACCGCTTTCTCAAGCGCTGCCCGCTCGCCCGCGATTGTGCCGTTAATCCCTTCATGCGCCAACAGCAGCGTACCCTTTATCCCGTGCGCTTCGCAAAAGGCTAATAACGGCGCACGCAAAACGTGCGGATCGGTAATGGGCGCGAAATGATATAGGGCAACGACTGCAAGCATATTGGCGGCGCGCATAGACCAATAGTAAGCGCTTGTCAGCCGCTTCGAGGGCGGACATATGGCGAACAATGGCAGCAATGATCTCCTTTTGCGGACAGGAATTTGCACTGGCGGGGGAGGCTGCCCTTTTCTGGCCGGAGCGGCAGGCGTTGCTGGTCGCTGATCTGCATCTTGAAAAAGCATCGAGCTATGCGATGGCTGGTCAGTTTTTGCCTCCCTATGACAGCCGGGCCACGCTGGAAGAACTGGCGCGACTGGCGCGCCGCTGTGATGCGCACGCCATTTATTGCCTGGGTGACAATTTTCATGACGATGGGGGTGAAGCAAGGCTGGAGCCGGAGGCCGCAGCGCTGCTGCGACAGCTGACCGCCAGCTATGATTGGCACTGGATCGTCGGCAACCATGATCCGGGCATTGGTGCCGGTTGGGGCGGGCAGTTGCATGATGAAATGCACATCAATGGCATAGTCCTGCGCCACGAAGCTGACCCTGCTGATCGCACGCCAGAACTGTCCGGACATTTCCACCCCAAATACCGGCAGCAGGTCAGAGGGCGGCTGGTCTCGCGCCGCTGTTTTGTGCGCAGCGCACACAAGCTTATCCTGCCTGCCTTTGGCGCGCTGACGGGTGGGCTTGATGCCGACGATTCGGCGATTGCTATGGCCTGTGGAGGATTTGCAACTGAGGCGCTTGTGCCTGCAGCGGGCAGGGCGCTTTGCTTTTCGCTATCAGCCAGCGCTGCGCGAGCCGAATAAGGCGGTGCCGACACGCACATGGGTTGCCCCCAGCATGATTGCCGTGCCGAAATCGTCTGACATCCCCATGCTCAATTGTGCCAGGCCATGGCGTGCAGCGAGCTCTGCCAACAGCGCGAAATAGGGTGCGGGTTCGACATCGGCCGGTGGCAGGCACATCAGCCCGATAATCTGCACGCCCTTGTCGCGGGCAGCCTCCAGCAGCGCTGGCAGCTCGGCAATGGCGCAGCCGCCCTTTTGGGGCTCTTCACCAATATTGACCTGGATGAAGCATGGCACCTGTTTGCCTGTCTTCGCGATCGCCTTTGCCATCGCCTCCAGCAGTGACATGCGGTCAAGCGAATGGATGCAGTCAAACAGGGCCACGGCCTCGTCGGCCTTGTTCGATTGCAATTGGCCAATCAGGTGCAGTTCGGTGTCGGGAAAGGCGGCGCGCAAGGCAGGCCATTTGGCCTCAGCCTCTTGCACCCGGTTTTCACCAAAGATGCGGTGCCCCGCATCCAGCAAGGCACGAATTTCATTCGCGCTGCGTGTCTTGGAAACCGCGATCAGCTTTACGTCGCCTGTCTCACGCCGCGATATTTTGCAGGCAGCCGCAATTGCGTCCTTAATCTGCGCCAGTTTTTCCGGGGTCGTATCCGCCATGGATGGCGGCTATAGCGACGGCAATGTCAGTTCGCCAGCCATCCCGACGCCCGACTCCAAAGATATGGTTGATGACTGACCCACGGTTGGGCGACGGGCTACTGGCCGCGGTCCGGAAGCTGCCTTCTGGATCAGGCGTGATCTTTCGCCACTATCAGCTGGCAGAGCGCGACCGTTGCGCGCTTTTTCGCAAGGTGCAGCGCATTTGCAAACGGCGAGGCCATATGCTGCTGCTGGCTGGGGCTGATGCGCAGGCGCGGCGCTGGCGGGCGGATGGTTTTCACCAGCGGGCAAGGGGTAGTGCTGGTTTTCACAGCGCACCAGCGCATTCGGCCCGCGAAATTGCCGATGCCAAACGCGCCGGGGCGCAAATGCTTTTTCTCTCCCCGCTATATGCCACCCGTTCGCATCCGGGCAGCCGCCCGCTCGGCCTTACGCGCTTTATTGCGCTGGCGCGGCTGGCCTTTCCGCTAAAGATCATTGCGCTTGGCGGCATGAGTCGCAACCGTGCGCGCGCATTGGACAAACATCTGGTGCACGGCTGGGCCGCGATTGACGCCTTTAACAGTTAAAGAAATTATCCGTCAGAAACGGATTTTGGTGCCGACGTAAACAGCCTCGCTGTCGGCCTTGGTCGTCGCAACATCGACACGATCATTGTCCCGGCTGTAGCGCACGCCAGCGGTAACATCCACGCCCTTGGCCACACGGAAGCTGCCGCCGACATTCACGTCATAATCGCCCATTGCGGCGTTGCCCCGCGGATTGGGCGCAGCGGCCTTGGGCGCACCAACCGAAACGTCGGTGTTAAACCGGCTCGGCTTCTTGCTGCCATTGTCGTCCAGGCGGAAGCCGCCCTTGGCAACGATCTGGTCAAGCCGTGGCTGCTCTGCGGTCGTCGGCAGCTGGAATGCCTGCCAGCCCTTTGCCGCAGTCAACTGATAGCTGCTGTTGTTCAGGCGCAATGTGCTGCCGCTGCCCGCATCCATTTGTGCAAGGGCATTGCGAACCGAAACGGCGCTGCCTGCATCGGTGCGGACTGCCACAGTCAATATATTGCTGGTCCGGCTGTTCAGCCCGGCAGGTGTGAAGGGAAAGGCGTTTTGCCGCACGGCATTGGTGCGAATTTGATCCGCCAGACGCGTATCAACGCCGGCAGGCGTGAAGTGGCTGGCCCAATCCTTAACCCCCGAAATCGCGTCAGCGCCATAGATTTGCGCGGCAACAGCGGGCACAAGAACAGGTGAAAGCAACAGCGAGCCGACCGCCATATAGGCAGCAGCGCGCAGCGCCTTACCACTCTTCATTTGCTTTTGCCGTTGCATGGCCTGTCCAAACGATTCCTTCGCTAAGATGACTATAGGCAGCACGCCCTGTGGACAAAAGGAAATTTGCGTTTTTATCCAATTAATTTTGCTTCTGTAGCAAGGATACCACAGTCGTTCTGCAATGCTTTGCAATTCAGTCGGTTTACCACGCATGAATGGCCAATTTTCGTTCAGGCCTACGAAAGCTTGCCCGCGCCAGCAAAGGCGCATAGAGACGTCGCAGATTCATGCGACAACGCAGTCGAAAAGAGTGAGGAACAGTCATGCGGTTTAACGGGTTTGCCCTGATTTTGGTTTCGGGATTGGCGCTGGCCAGTTGCGGCGGCGGCAATAAGCAGCCCAAGACGGATCTTGCTGCAAGCCAGATTACAACGATCGGCGTGAACAGCTATTTGTGGCGTGCCTCGCTGGATGCGCTGTCTTTCATGCCTTTGGTGCAAACCGATAGCGCAGGTGGTGTGATTGTGACTGACTGGTATGTAAACCCCAGCAGCCCCGGGGAACGCATGAAGCTAACCGTTTCCATCCTCGATCAGGATCTTCGCGCCGATGCGCTTCGTGTGGCGGCGGCCCGTGAAGTCAACCAGAATGGCCAATGGGTGGCTGCACCCACCCGTGCGGCAACGGTACAAAAACTTGAGGCGATCATTCTTACCAAGGCGCGCGACCTTCGTCGCAGTGCTATCGCTGACTAATGTGACAAATCCTGCGTCTTCGCGTTGAAGGCGCGAAGACTATCAGGAAAGAAGCCGAAAATGGCCTCACGTTTTAACCCGTTCAAAGCGGACGGGCATTGGCAGAAAGTCTGGGAAGAGCAGGGGGCGTTTAACGCACCGCCTGCCAGCGATCCGCGCCCCAAAAGCTATATATTGGAGATGTTTCCCTATCCATCGGGACGCATCCATATGGGGCATGTGCGCAACTATACGATGGGCGATGTGCTGGCGCGCTATAAGGCGATGACCGGCCATGCGGTGTTGCATCCGATGGGGTGGGACAGTTTCGGCATGCCTGCAGAAAATGCCGCGATGGAGAAAAAGGTGCATCCCGGCGCCTGGACCCGCCAGAATATCGAGGCGATGAAGAAACAGTTGAAGCGGCTGGGCCTAGCCATCGACTGGTCGCGCGAATTGAGCACCTGTGAGCCTGATTATTATGGCCACGAACAGGCGCTGTTCCTTGATTTTTACAAGGCCGGGCTGGTTTACCGGAAGGAAAGCGAAGTCAACTGGGACCCGGTTGATATGACTGTGCTTGCAAACGAGCAGGTAATCGACGGCCGAGGCTGGCGATCCGGCGCGCTCGTTGAGCGCAAAAAGCTGAATCAGTGGTTCTTGAAAATCACCGACTTTACCGAGGATTTGCTTGAGGGCCTGGACGGCCTCGATCAATGGCCTGAAAAGGTGCGGCTGATGCAGGAAAACTGGATCGGCAAGTCAAAAGGGCTGCGCTGTACTTTCAATCTGGTGGGTTCGCATGACGGGATTGACGTGTTTACCACGCGGCCTGACACGCTGTTCGGCGCCAGCTTTGTCGCGATTGCGGCGGATCATCCTTTGGCGCAATCCTTGGCCGAGAACGCGCCTGCGCTGCAGGATTTCATTGCCGAGTGCAAAAAAGGCGGGACGACGGCGGCGGAGCTGGAAACAGCCGAAAAGCTGGGTTTCAACACCAATTTGAGCGTTGAACATCCGCTTGATCCCAACTGGCATTTGCCTGTCTATGTCGCCAATTTCGTGCTGATGGATTATGGCACGGGTGCCGTTTTTGGCTGCCCGGCGCACGACCAGCGCGATCTGGATTTTGCCCGCAAATATGATCTGCCGGTGCGCCGCGTCGTTGCTGAGGGCGATCTGTCCGATGAGAATTTTGACGGTGATATAGCCTATACGGGGCCTGGTAATATTGTGAATTCGGGCTGGATGGATGGCATGTCCGTCGATGAGGCCAAGGCAGCCATCATCGCCCGCGCCGAACATGAAGGCTGGGGTGAGGGGCAGACGCAATATCGCCTGCGCGACTGGGGCGTAAGCCGCCAGCGTTATTGGGGCACGCCGATTCCGATCATTCATTGCGAATTTTGCGGGGTGCTGCCGGTGCCGCGTTCCGAATTGCCGGTCACGCTGCCAGAGGATGTGAGCTTTGACATCCCCGGCAATCCGCTTGATCGTCATCCGACATGGAAGCATGTGAAATGCCCCAATTGCGGCGAACCGGCGCAGCGCGAGACCGACACGCTCGATACGTTCGCGGACAGTAGCTGGTATTTCCTGCGGTTCGCCAGCCAGCCCGACGACAAGCCGTTCGATGCGGACGAGGTCAAGGCGTGGCTGCCGGTGGGGCAATATATTGGCGGCATCGAACATGCGATTTTGCACCTGCTCTACGCGCGCTTCTGGACGCGGGCCTTGCAGAAAATTGGCAGGCTGGATTTCGCCGAACC
>CAYVQO010000088.1:0-8016 GCA_964452835.1 uncultured Sphingorhabdus sp.
TATGAGGATGATCCGAATCGCTTGCTCGGATTCGGCGAGCCGGTCGTGCGGCTGTTGCCAATTGGCAACAGGGCTGTGGACAAAACCGAATTTTGCTTTGCATTTGAAGGATGTATATCGATTGCGGCAATCAATTCTGGAAAATAAAAATTTAGCTCGAAAATCAAAAGCAAGGCGTTAACATAGGTTATTTTGCAAAGTTCTATTCTGCCTATCTCAAATGAGTTAAATTAAAACTGCGTCTTATGTAAAAGTTAACCATTTATAAGTTCAAAATTACATTCCATGAGCAGATGTTGATTTTTATGTATTTCTAACTATTTTCATACAACATCATTTTTTATCTTTATTTCCTCAGGTTAAAATTTTGTAAATTTTTCATATTGCCAATATGTAAATTTGATTCAAAAATTGCGAATACAGGGACGAAGGCTGGTTTCGAGTCGCACCGCCAACCACAAGGCGGCGACCAAGCGCCGAACTGTCGATATGTCTAACGGGGGAGGCAAAGCGTGCTGCGCGTGTCGGCAACAAGTGTTGCGTTTTTTGGGGGGCTGTCGCTGCTGGTGGTTACACCGGCTGCCGCGCAGACCGCTAATACCGCCTATGCCGCCGGTTACCCCGCGCCGTATAATACACCCAATAGTATCTCGCTGGCGCCGATTGAAGTGCGCGCCTCAATTGGCGGACGTTGTGGCTTTGCGACTGGGCAGGCGCCCAATGGCACCGTTAACGCGCCCAATTTCGATACGATGGGCTTTGACCAAAGTTTCAATTTCATTCTCGATTGCACCGGCGCGTTTCGCGTGGGTGTGGTTTCCACAAATGGTGGGCTGCTGACGGCTGGTGCCGTGCCGACAGGCTATGCCAACAAGGCGCCCTATGATGTGCAGCTGAACCTGCGCAACGACGCCAATACCGTGACAGCATCGTCTGCCTGCGAGGCAGCGCAGCTTTTGGCTTCGAACGTCGCAACAACCTGCACGGCGAAATACTTGACCGGCGGCTCCAATATCGCTGGACCCGCCAGCACCACGAAAGGCCTCCGCGTCAATGGCGCGGCCACCAGTTCCACGACCAATCAAACCATCCGCGTAAAGGCCAACACCTACGCCGATCCGGATGTACTGGTTTCTGGAAATTATACCGACACGCTCACCATCACGGTGAGCACGGCCCCTTAGGGCCTCTGCCGCGTGGCCCTCCCTCAGGGCGATGCGGTGAGAAAAAACCGAGGGGGCTTGGCGGACGTTCCGCTGCAGATTTTGGAGTTTGGGCTTCGGCCCGATAATGATTGAAGGAGAAGTGAAATGAAGAAGTTAGCAATCGCAGCGTTGACCGCTGCTTCGATGGTTGCCTTTGCCAGCCCGGCAGCAGCGCAAACCACCGGTACGATCACGCTGAACGGATCGGTAGCGCCGAAATGTCTGGTCGTTCCCGGCAACGGCACCACTTGGGGTACAGTCATCAATCTTGGCGAACTTGCTGATGCATCAGGCAAACTGCGCGCATCGAGCACCATTGAAAGCCAGATCAACGGCGCAACCGGAACCACCGCGCGTATCGTTTGCACTTCGGCTACACCGACCATCTCGGTTGATGCGACTGCCATCACCTCGGCGACCGCAGGTGCCGCTGGTTATGACAACAGCATCGATTTCAATGCCAAGGTTGCCGTAACGACCACAACCGGCACAGCTAATTTCGCTAACGACAGCTCGGCTGCGGCGCTTGCTGCTACCTCGATCGGCGGTCGCGTTGCCAATAATGGCGGCGATAACGTGGTCGTGACCACCGAGCTGTTCCGCACCAACAATGCGACTGACCTGCTCGTGGCTGCCAACGATTATACCGGCAGCATCGTCGTCGTCATTGCGCCGAACTGATCGTCGGAGCCGGAGATAGATCATGCGTAACGCATATCTGATTGCCGCGCCACTCGCGTTGCTGGCCATGCCCGTCATGGCACAGTCGAGCACCGGCACGGTCACTATCGACGGTGCGGTGGCACCCCGTTGCCTGTTCACCACGCCCAGCGCGGCAATCACGATTCCCGAACTGTCGGTTCAGGGATCGGGTGCCAACGCTGGCAAGCTGGATGTGGCAACGGTCAACGGCCAGAGCCGGACGCTAGTCGGCTGGTGCAACGGAACGCCCTCATCGATGTCGGTGCAGTCGTTCCCGTTGATGAACACCAGCTTCACGGCTGCGCCTCCGGCAGGGTTTGACCGCCGTGTCGACTATACCGCATCGGCAGCCGCCAATGCGGTTACCGCGACCGACAGTTCGATCAGCGTCGGCAGCGACAACAGCGTTGGGGTGAACCTGTTCACCGGCAATGTCGTAGTCACGCTGGGCAGCGCGTCGAGCCCGACCAACGGACTGCTCGTTGCCGGCAACTATTCCGGCCGCGTCGAAGTTACACTGTCGCCCGTCATTGGTTTTTGACGGGCGCCAGGCCTTTCCTTTTGAGGAGTTGAGATAATGCGTCGTCAACTTGCCCTGGCCATTGCGCTTTCCGGTGTCTGCTTTGCGGCACCTGCGCTGGCGCAGAATAGCGATACCGAAACCGTCAACATCGGCGGCCAGGTTGCACCATTGTGTATCCTTGGAACGCCATCGCAATCATCGGTCAATCTTGGCCAGCTGATCGATACTTCGGGTGCGCGCGTCGGGAAGCTGACGACCATTTCCAACCGAACAATCACCATGCCGGGATCGTTCTGCAACTTTGCCAATTCGGCGATCTCCGTCGATGCGACCGCACTGGTCGCGGCGGACAATTCGCCGGTGCAAACGGGTTTCGCCCGTGCGGTGAATTACAACGCGGCGGTCAGTGGCTGGGCGACGCCCAACGCGTCGGCTACCACCGCTGCGACAACGGCGGGGGCAAACCCGGCCGCGAGCAACAGCGGCGGCACGCAGCCAACGCCGCGGATCAACGATGTGACGCTGACGCTTTCGGCCTTCGCCGTGCCGTCGGACCTGTTGCTGGTGGCGGGTGGCTATTCGGGCCAGGTCGTTGTTACGCTCGGCCCGGCAGCGGGCGGCAATCCGCAATAAGGGATCGATCGAGATGAAAAGACCTTCCAGACTAGCCCTTGCCGGGATCGTGGCTATCGGTTTCGCGCAGGCGGCTTCAGCGCAGAATGCCGGGACGACCGCTGTTGGCGGGCCGTTCCCGGTGATCGGCAACGTCCCCGCGCTTTGCTCGGGCGGTACGCTGACCGCGCCTGACGGCACCTTCAACGTTGGCGTGATGACCGACACCTCAACCGGCTTCCTGCTGCCCAGCCTGACCGCTCCGGCAAAGGTGCTGACCGGCGCCTTTTGCTCGTCGCGCAGCACGATTAACATTTCGGCAACGCCGATGACCGCGCAGAACTTCACCGCGACGCCGCCTACCGGCTTTTCGCGCACAGTGAACTACACCGCGACCGCCAGCGGCTGGACCGACACGGCAGCGAGTTTCACCACCGGCGCGGCGACCAACCCCGCCGCGACCCAAAGCCGCTCGACCGCCTTCACCGGCAATATCACCGTCGGCGTTGCCAACTTCGCTACCGGCGGCGGCGCGACGCTGCGTCCAGTTGCCGATACGCAGTATCGCGGGCTGGTGACCGTTACGCTGGCGGTGGCCAACTAAGATGCGCATAATTGCCCCACTCGCTGTGCTGATCGGCCTTTCGGCCGCAGCGCCCGCGCTTGCCCAATCGCAGGTTGCGACGCGCACGGCACCGGTGGTCGGCGTCGCACCCAATATCTGCGTGCTGCAACCGCCGCGACTGGCGCAGGGCGCACAGGTCAATTTCCGGGGCCTGAATGGCAATCTGCTGCAGATCGACACGCTGGTCGATCCCACGACATTGGCTACCCGTGCCGCTTCGGCAGACCTGCGCTTCGATGCGGTCTGCAACTTCCCACACCGGCTGCGGGTGGAGGCGCTTAACAACGGGCTGTGGCGCAACGAGGCATCGACGCTGCCGCCGCAAGGATTTGCCTACGCCATTCCCTATCGTGCGAGCTTCAGCTGGGGCAATCGCACCGGTCTGCTCGATGCAGACGCGCGCATCCGTCGCCTGCATGAGGAGCGTATCGTTTTGGATGAGCCGCAAGTTGGCCAGGTGCTGTTGCGCGTCGAGATCCAACCGGGCGCATCGAACGTGCAGTCGAACGCACCCGTGATCGCCGGCAATTATGGCGATCTCCTCCGCATCACGCTGGAGCCGCAACAATGAAAATCAGGCACCTTCTGTTGGCAGCGATACTGCTCCCTGCTCCCGCATTTGCGCAGAGCGCCGATACCGGCCTGCGGCAGGTCGAAATCGCAGGCATTGCCAACCCGGCCTGTCTCGTTCGCTCGCCCGCCAATGCATCGGGGGTGAATGCCAGCTTCCAGGCGGTGAGTGGCTCGGCGGGCGAAATCCGCATAGTAGAGATGGTCAACCCGCAGACTGCAACGCCGCGCACGACCTCGATCAGCTTGGTCTTGCCGGTGATTTGCAACAGTGCGCATTTATTGACCGTGCAGAGTCGCAATGGCGGGTTGCTGCGCGAAACGGGCAACCAGCGTAACGTCCAGACCGGCGGCTTTTCGGAATTCCTGCCTTACACGATGAGCGCTGCTTGGGCGGGGCAGAACCGCAGCTTGCTGAGCAATGTGTCGGGCGGGCTCCGCATCAATTCCAGCAATGGCGGGGCGGGCAACGTCGACTTGGGCTTTTCGGTTCCGGCGAACAACACGCCGCTCGTCGCTGGTGCCTATTCCGATACGATAACCGTTGAATTCCGGGCAGCGAATTGACGCCGGAAGCAACGCTCAGGGGGAATAATGAGAAAGTTCATTCAAAACATCGGTTATGCGTTCGCTTTTCTAGCGTTAACCATATTTCCGGCATCGCTGACCACGGCGATGACCGTGCAGCCGGTGGTGATCAACCTCTATACCACGGGTTCGGGCATGACCCAGATCGTGACCGTGGAAAACACCTTCGCGACGCCGCTGCCTGTCGAATTGCGGGTCGACGAACTGGTAGTCGATGGCGAAATGCTGAAGCCATCGGGTAAGGATCCGGGTGATCTGCTGATTTTTCCGCCGCAAGCGATCATCCAGCCGGGCCAGACGCAATCTTTCCGCATCCAATATGTCGGCGATCCCGAAATGGCCCGCAGCAAGCATTATTATGTTACCGTCGCGCAGTTACCGGTGAAGCTGCCCGAAGGCCAATCGGCGATCCAGATCCTCTATAATTTCCAGGTTCTGGTCAGCGTCGCTCCGCGCGGCGCGAAGCCTAAGCTGCGTGTGCAAAGTGCTTCGGTCGGGCAAAATGCCGAGGGCAAGAAGGTACCGACCATCGTCCTCGACAATGACTCGCCCGCGCATGCCTATCTGTCCGATGGCAAACTGCGCGTCGTGGCGAAGGATGCGGGTGGCAAGGAAGTGTTCCGCAAAACGCTGAGCGGGCCCGAAATCCAGCAGACGATCGGCTTCGGGCTGGTTGGTTCGGGTCAGTCGCGGACTATGCAGATTCCAATGGAACTTCCCGTCGAAGCGGTGCAGGTCGATGCCCAGTATACGCCGGAAAAGTAAACGCTACGGCCTACTGGCGAGCATTGCCTCGCCTGCCGTGCTGGGGGGAGTGATCCTTCCCGCATCGGTCGACGCCGCAACGCAGCCTGGCGCAACAACGCAGGCGCAGGAGCGGCGCGTCCGCATCGAACGGCCGGCAGGGCAGCCGGCGGTCAACACCTCCGGGCGGGCTATCGACTTCACCATCCCGGCAAAGGACGGCGCGACCTATCTGGGTGATGTACCACTGCGCGTAAACCCCGATGATAGCATCGAGTTCTCAGCGCAGCGACTTCTTGATCTGCTCGCTAATGTCGTCGAACCCAACAGTCTGAAGGCACTGCAGGGTAGTTTTGCGGGCAAATCGGCAATCTCTCCCGCCGATTTCCAGGCATCGGGTATTGGCATCAAATATGACCCGCAAAGGCTTGAACTTCAGCTGGATATTTCGAGCGAGCGGCGGATTGCACGCAGCCTCCTCGTTACTCCGCTCGACCGCGAAAAGCTTGGCACCTTTGCCAAGCCCGCCGATTTTAGCGCCTATGTCAATATTCGCGGCTCGCTGGACTATATCCATACCGGTGTTGGTGACGGTTTCGGCGATCCCGTTTTCTTCCTCGATGGAGCAATGCGGCTGGGTGGTGCGGTGCTCGAGTCCGAAGCCTTCTGGCAACCGGGCATTTCGGGTCGCCCCGATTTCCAGCGACAGGGATCGAGGCTGGTGGTCGACGATCTCAAAAATGTCATGCGCTGGACGGTAGGCGATCTCAACACCGTCTCGCGCGGCTTCCAGTCGGCCCCGGATATTGCTGGGCTATCGGTGGCCCGTTCCTATAGCGCACTGCAGCCACAGCAAATCACCCGCCCACGCGGCGACCGAAGTTTCCGGCTCGACCGGCCCTCAACCGTGGAGATTGAGGTCAACGGCCAGATTGTCCGCCGACTGCAATTGAACCCTGGCACGTATAACTTGCGCGACTTCCCTTTCACGCAAGGGTCAAACGACATCAAGGTCAACATCCTCGACGACAGCGGACGGCGAGAGGCACTGCGCTTCAACATCTATATGGAACAGTCGCAGCTCGCCAAGGGCTTGAGCGAATTCGGTGTATATGCGGGTGTCCGCGCG
The DNA here is from genome assembly GCA_964452835.1 of uncultured Sphingorhabdus sp. Taxonomy (GTDB): domain Bacteria; phylum Pseudomonadota; class Alphaproteobacteria; order Sphingomonadales; family Sphingomonadaceae; genus Sphingorhabdus_B. Next base: position 6,699 of record CAYVQO010000088.1, read on the forward strand.
CCGCTTGGCCTGCGCGGCCCCAATTATGGCGACGATTTCACCTTCACCGGTTTCTATCGGCGCGGCTTTTCCGACAATTTTACGGGCGGCTTCAATTTGCAGGCCGACAAAAGGGTGAAGATGGGCGGCGTTGAGGGCGTGGCCGCCACTTCGATTGGCACCATCGCGCTTAATTTCTCCCTGTCCGATATAAAGGGGCAAGGGACAGGTGTTGCCTCGGTTACCACCTTTCAGCGGTTGATCCAGCGCAGCAACGGCCGCACTGATTCGCTCAACCTGTCGTTCGAAACGCGCAGCAAGAAGTTCGGCCCGGTCGATACCGTCGTCCCGTCCAACCCCTTCCGCTGGGAGGCAGCGGCTTCCTATTCGCACGCCTTTAGCGATGCCACCTACGGCGGTGCGGAAGCGCGCTATTCGCGCGGGCGCGGGCTGCAGCAGGATATCCAATCCTATCGCGGTACGCTGGGCTACCGCATTTCGGATCGGGCCAATCTGACCGCCGACGCGCGTTACGAGCGTGAAGGGACGCGCGACCGTGTCTCGGGTCTGCTTTCGCTCAACTTCCGGCTTGGCCGTTTTTCGAGCGCACGCGCTGATTATGACACGCGCGACAATCGCTCGCGGCTGTCCTACCAGTTGCTGCACGGCCAAGGCGTTGGTTCCTATAATATCTCCGCCGATATAGAGCGCAGTGATCGCGGTGCCGGTGCCAGCGTTAATGCCAATTATTTTGCCAACCGTGCGGAGCTTGGCATTAGCCATTTCGGGACCTTTACCGATAGTTTTGGCAAGGTGCTCGGGCAGCGCACAGCGTTTCGGGCAGCAACTTCAATCGCAATGGCCGATGGCGCGCTTTCAGTAGGCCGACCAATTTACGACAGTTTTGCCATTGTTAAGGGCCATAAGAGCTTGAAAGGCGCCAATGTCGTTGTCGAGCCTTCGGCGTTCGGCTACACAGCGAATAGCGGCAGTATCAATTCCGCGACGCAACCCAATCTCAGCTCTTATTCAGAGCGCACGATTCCGGTCGACGCGCCCGACGCTCCTGCCGGGTTCGACCTGGGACAGGGTGCGCTACGGGTCTTCCCCGATTATCGCAGCGGTTATCTGTTTGTCGTAGGCTCAGAATATTCGGTTACCGCGATGGGTCGCATGTTGAACGAGGATGGCGAGCCAGTGGCGCTGGTTACCGGCGAAGCCAAAGAAGTCGCGCATCCCGAACTACCGCCGGTGACAGTGTTTACCAACCGTGAAGGCAAATTCGGCATCAGCGGGCTGGCACCGGGTAAATGGCGGATTGAAATGCTCGATGACCGCA
>CAYVQO010000089.1:0-8004 GCA_964452835.1 uncultured Sphingorhabdus sp.
AGCCTGCTGATGCAGGTGTTCATGATTGTGTCGGTCGCTGCACTTGTCTGGGTAAGCTATGGCTACAGTCTGGCCTTTACCAGCGGCAACGCCTTTATCGGTGGTTTCTCCAAGGCCTTTCTGGCTGGGGTTGATGCAACCACGCTGGCGGCAACCTTCAGCAACAATGTCTATATCCCGGAATATGCCTTTATCGTGTTCCAGATGACATTTGCCTGCATTACTCCGGCGTTGATTGTCGGTGCCTTTGCCGAACGGGTGAAGTTCACGCCACTGATCATCTTCACGGTGCTCTGGCTGACCTTCGCCTATTTCCCGATTGCGCACATGGTGTGGTATTGGGCCGGCCCGGACTACCTGGTTGATGCGCCGACGGATACAGGCCTGCTATGGGGATGGGGTGCCCTTGACTTCGCTGGTGGCACTGTCGTTCACATCAATGCCGGTATCGCAGGGCTCGTCGGCTGCCTGATCGTTGGCAAGCGCGTGGGCTATGGCAAGGAAGCCACGCCACCGCACAGCCTGACCATGACCATGATCGGCGCCTCGCTGCTGTGGGTGGGCTGGTTCGGCTTCAACGCAGGCTCCAATCTGGAAGCCAACGGCATTGCTGCGTTGGCCTTTATCAACACCTTTGTCGCTACGGCTGCGGCAGCAGTTGCATGGTGCCTGATCGAGCAGTTCCACCATGGAAAGCCTTCGCTGCTCGGTGCCGTCACAGGTGCCGTCGCAGGGTTGGTCGCTATCACGCCTGCGAGCGGTTTCGGGGCTCCAATGACTTCGATCCTACTTGGCTTCACTGCCTCGGGTCTTTGCTATGTGTTCGTCGCGTTCGTGAAGAACAAGCTTGGGTATGACGACACTCTCGATGTCTTCGGCGTCCACGCAGTTGGTGGCATTGTCGGAGCGATTGCCACCGGCATTGTAGCCGACCCGGCACTGGGCGGGCAGAGCTATTTCAACTACACGGTCTTCCCCGCCGTGGTCGCCGAGTATGACATGGTTGCGCAGGTAAAGGTGCAGCTCTGGGCCGTCGGCACCACTGTCTTGTGGACCGCTGCGGTCTCTGCCGCACTTTTCTACGCACTCAAATTCACCATCGGGCTGCGCCCGAGCGAGGATGCAGAGCGCGAAGGCCTCGACCTTACCGATCATGGGGAGCGCGCCTACAATTATTAAGGTTTCGGGGAGGCGCTGCCGGGTCAGGCGTCGCTTCCCACCACAGCTTGGCGGCGGGGCCTACACACCCTCTCCTTTCATGTAATCCCGCCGCCTCACAACGTTCCTCCCGCGAACGTCCAACTTCAACAGCCCGGGTCAGCGATGATCCGGGCTCTTTTTTGCGGATGGCAAAGAAAAGGGCGGCAAAAGCCGCCCCTGTTCAGCATTATCGGGTTTGCTCAGACCCGCATCGGCATCAGCACATAGAGCGCAGGCGACTTGTCATTCTCGCGGATCAGCGTCGGTGCGCTGGCATCGGCCAGATGGAGCTCAACGGTATCGCCTTCAATCTCGCCCAAAATGTCGAGCAAATAGCGGGCGTTGAAGCCGATTTCGAAACCGTCATCGCCATAGCTGCCAGGCACTTCTTCCGCAGCCGTGCCGTTTTCGGGCGAGGTCACGGAAAGTGTGATCTTATCCTTGTCCAGCGCCATCTTGACGGCCCGGGTCTTTTCCGTGGCAATAGTGGCCACGCGGTCCACGCCTTGGGCAAAGCTTTTGGGATCGATCTTGAGAAGCTTGTCATTACCCGTTGGGATGACACGGCTGTAGTCGGGGAAAGTTCCGTCAATCAGCTTTGATGTAAGGATCGCATTGTCGAACGTGAAACGGATTTTCGATGCTGACAGATCGATCTGGATATTGTTGTCGCCACTTTCGTCCAGCAGCTTGCGCACTTCGGCAACGCATTTGCGCGGCACGATCACGTCGGGCATGCCTTCGGCCCCTGTCGGGCGCGGCAGTGTAACGCGTGCCAGCCGGTGGCCATCGGTTGCGGCTGCCTTCAGGGTCGGCTCGCCATCCTCAGCCACATGAAGGAAAATACCGTTCAGATAGTAGCGTGTTTCCTCGGTCGAGATTGCAAAGCGAGTCTTGTCGATAATCTGAATCAGCGCAGCTGCTGGCAGTTCAAAACTGGTCGGCAGCTCGCCTTCGGCAATCATTGGAAAATCGTCGCGTGGAAGGGTGCCCAGCGAGAAACGGGCGCGGCCAGCATTCACGGCCATCCGGCCATCGGCAGCATGCAGCTGCACCTGACTGCCCTCGGGCAGCTTGCGTGCGATTTCAAACAGCGTGTGCGCGGAAACGGTAATGCTTCCGGCAATTTCCACCTCGCCGGCAATCGTCTCAATGATTTGAAGGTCCAGGTCGGTTGCAGTCAGCTTGATTGCGCCATTGTCGCTGGCTTCAATCAAGACGTTGGACAGGATGGGAATGGTGTTGCGCCGCTCTACCACCGACTGCACATGGCCCAGGCTCTTCAGCAGTGTCGCGCGCTCAATCGTCGCTTTCATCTCTATCCTATCCCCTTGGCCATGCGGCGCTACAAACTGAGTCATGCCGGAACTGCCTGCAATTCGGCGAATCTTCCTTAACAACTCTGCCCCCTAGGGCAAGCCGAATGGCTTTGCACCGCCGATTAATCTGTGGAAGAAGGCCTGCCAATTAAGGGACCGCAGAAGTGACAACCAACGGAAAAAGGGTGTTTATCGCCCGCCATGGCGAGACGGTGTATAATGCTGTTGCCCGCATGCAGGGGCAGCAGGCATTGCACACGCCGCTCACGCGTGCGGGCTTTGCGCAGGCCGATGCGATGGGCAGGGCATTGGTACCGTGGTTTGCCGGTCGACCCTTGCCGACCTTATGGTCTTCCACCGCCGGGCGGGCGCTGCAAACATTGGCGATTGTTGCCGAACATATTGGTGCAGACTGGCATCAGACCAAGGCGGATGACCGGTTGCAGGAAATTGACGTTGGTGACTGGTCCGAACGGACTTATGCCGAGATTGCGTCTGAATCCGGCCCGATTGTTGATGAAGAATATCGGCTGTTCGCGATAAAGCCGCCGGGCGGTGAATGGTATGATGATATTGCCCAACGGTTGGAAAGCTGGATATCGGATGCGATGGTAGAACCCGGCGATGCTATTGTTCTGATGCACGGCATGTCTGCCCGGGTCTTGCGCGGGCTGTTGCTTCGCCTGCCTGTATTGCCCACTTTTGATGCGCCAATTGCTGACAGCCTGCCGCAGGGCAGCATGGTGATGATCTGCGATGGGGAGGAGCAGATGGTAACATGGGGTGAGGGGCAGGGGGAAAAGGCTTGAGGCTGCCGCTTGCCCTTTGGCCCGTCTTGCTCGCCGCCCCGCTGCTCGCCAAGGAGCGGCTGGGGGCTTACCAGTCATGGGCTGCCTTTAAGGACCCGGAGACACCGCGCTGTTACGCCATTGGGTCGCCTGACCAATCGAGCGGTGAAGGGGGTTATGTTTCAATCTCTTTCCTGCCGGGTCGCGGGATTACACATCAGGTCTATGTCCGCATGTCGCGCAGCCGAGGCTCTGATGCAGGCATAACCTTGACAGCAGGCGGACGCCGGTTCCGCCTGACGGCTGATGGCAATGGCGGCTGGGCCAAAGATAGAGCAATGGACCTTGCGATCATTGCCGCTATGCGCAGTTCGCAATCGCTGAGCGTGCAAAGTACCGGCGTGAATGGCGGCAATATTATCGATGCCTATGCATTGCGCGGGGCGGCCAGCGCCATTGATGCAGCGGCTTTGGGCTGTGCGGCGCGATAGGCTGGCATTCAAACGGGCTTCCCCGTATAGGACCGCGCATCATGCAAATTCCCGGCCATATTGACCCTGTTGTTACCCCGCGTCCGATAACGCCGCGTGCCGATGGGCGTATTGACCTGATGGGGCTATCGCACCTGGAGATCAAACAGCTGTTCCTCGAAAGTCAGCTCGACGAAAAGGCTGCGAAGCTCAGGTCCAAGCAGGTATTTCACTGGATCTACCATCGCGGCGTTACCGATTTTGAAGCGATGACTGACATATCCAAAACGATGCGCCCTTGGTTAGCGCAACGCTATGTCATTGGCCGCCCGCAGGTGGTGGAAGCACAGATCAGCTCGGATGGCACGCGCAAATGGCTGCTGCGCACCGACGACGCGCAGGATTATGAAATGGTCTTCATCCCCGATGCGGATCGGGGGACTTTGTGCGTATCGAGCCAGGTCGGTTGCACGCTCAACTGCCGTTTCTGCCATACAGGCACCATGCGGCTGGTACGCAATCTGACGCCGGGTGAGATTGTTGGGCAGGTTATGCTTGCACGCGATGCGCTGGGCGAATGGCCGAAAGGAAGTATGGCGGGCGGTGCTGAGGATGAAGATGATGATGCCGGCCATTACACCGCGGATGGCCGCATGCTGACCAATATTGTGATGATGGGCATGGGTGAGCCGCTCTATAATTTTGAGAATGTCCGCGATGCGCTTCGGGTGGTGATGCATGGCGATGGCCTGGCGCTGTCCAAACGGCGGATTACACTCTCAACCAGCGGCGTTGTTCCGATGATGGCGCGTGCGGGTGACGAGATTGGCGTGAACCTTGCCGTTTCTCTCCACGCTGTGAGCAAGGAAATCCGCGACGAAATCGTCCCGCTCAACCGCAAATATGGGATAGAGGAATTGCTGCAGGCCTGCGCCGATTATCCGGGCGCGAACAATGCGCGGCGGATAACCTTTGAATATGTGATGCTGAAGGACAAGAATGATAGCGATGATGATGCGCGTGAGCTTGTTCGGCTGATCAAGGCCTATAAACTCCCCGCAAAGGTCAATCTCATCCCCTTCAACCCATGGCCGGGTGCAGTCTATGAATGCTCCAGCCCTGAGCGTATCCGCGCGTTCAGCAACATCATATTCGAGGCCGGGATCAGCGCGCCAGTCCGCACGCCGCGCGGCCGCGATATCATGGCTGCTTGCGGGCAGCTCAAATCTGCCGCCGAAAAGAAAACGCGTGCCGAGCTGGACCGTCTGGCCGAAGAAAAGCAGGCGGCTTTGGGATGAGGAGCGCAGGAACACATGTTTGACATGATCTTGGCGTCATTGGCCCTGTCGATTGCCGAACCCGCTAATCCTCCTTGCCAAACCATAGCCGGGTGGGAAGCAGTTGCTGAAGATGCAAAGCTGCGGTTTATCGTGCTCGGTGAGATGCACGGCACCAATGAAATGCCCCAGATGTTTCTGAACGCAGTATGCAACACAGCGGACAAGCGCCCGGTCGTTATTGCGCTCGAATTACCGGAAACCTCACAAAGTACCATCGACAGCTTCCTTGCTTCCGATGGTGGTGCAAAAGCAAAGCGGGAATTTCTGGCTACTGAGTTTTGGACGACTGCTTTTAAGGATGGCCGTTCGAGCGAGGCGATGTTCCGATTGATCGAAGATCTGCGACGCTACCGTCAGGTTGGGAAAATTGGTGCTGTCGTGGCGTTCCAGCCCAGCAACTATGCAGAACTTGGTTCTGCCGAGGCCTATGAAAAGCGGATGGCGGCAATCATAGCGGAAAAAACTCCTCTAGACTCCATGGCCATGGTCTTTGTGGGCAATGTACATGCAATGAGGCAGCAGCTTGTCCGACCTACTTTTCAATACTTGCCTATGGCTGGTCATTTGCCGGCAGAGGAAACCTTGAGTTTTGATATTGTAAGCGATGCACCAAGCAGTGCATGGGCTTGCACCGGTCCCAATATCTGCGGCGTGACAACATTTGGGCGCGGTTCGGTTAAGTTTGAGCGAGGTTTGAAATTCACCGAAGTCGAGGGCGCGCCCTATAATGGGCAACTGTTTCTTGGCGCTCCGACGACAGCCTCACCGCCACAGAAACAAGTAGAATAATGGCCTTCACCTGGTGGAAATATCCGACGCGGCGGTTTGTGGTCGATGGTTTGGCTTGCGAGGTGCGAAGCTGGGCCGAAAGTGACGGACTGCATTCGTCGTTGAGCGTTGCGGGCGTCGATATGGCAGCCGATATGACTCCCATCTTCGGCGAGGAGGCGGTGCGCAATCACAAGCTGACGGGCATACTCCCCTCCGGACAGCAGTTGGATGTAGAACTGGGCTATATTGGCATCTGGAAAACCGGCATTATCGCGCGGATCGACGGTGCGATCATCCATGAAAGTCATCCCGGCCAGACGCCGCAATATCCGGAAAAATATCGCGCCCAAACGACTGCCCATGGCAGTTTCAAAGAGGCTATCCGCGAAGGCTATAGGGAAGGGCGAGGGGACCAGCCCAATCCGTTCGAGAGCGGCGTTTTCGCAAAGCATAACCGCCTGCCCTTTGCCATCGATGTGGCAACCGGACTGCTATTTTTTGCCATAGCCAAACTGACCAATTTGCAGACCGCCGCGATGGTCGGGATCATTGTGGGCTTTGGCCTTGTCGCCTTTCAATATTTTACCAAAATCGACGTGACCGGCGGCCTCGCGCTCTTTGGCATTGTCATGCTGTGCATATCGGCAGGGCTGGCATGGGTGAGCCAGGACGAGGAGTGGATCAAGCTGCGCGGCACGCTGACGGGCGTCATTGCGGCAAGCTTTTTCCTGATCGATGGCTTGCGCGGCGGGCCCTATATCGGGCGGGGTCTGGCCCGCTATATGCCCTATGCGGATATAGACAAAGGGCGGCTGGCGGTGGCCATGGGGCTGGTTGGGCTGTTCATGGCTGGGTTGAACTATGGCGCGGCAAAGCTCCTCAGCACGGATCAATGGCTGTTCTACACAACCTTTGTCGACTTCATCATCGTCATGGGGCTGGCAATGTTTGCCATCCGTTTCGCCCGGAAAAACGGTTTAAACAAACAAAGCGACTGACTGCATCCCGGTCATCATCGGCTGCTGCTTGCTATTCCATACAGTCATATATTGGCTGCTGGCACCGTGCACGGCATGATGCGTTTCGCTCTCCAGAAACCACCAGCCATTGTCGGTTTGCGGCGCATCGGTCAGCAGGTTGAATTGCCAGTTGATTGAGCTGATCATACCTTCTTTCTGCATCAGCCCCATGGTCGATGGCGGCAGTGCGTCGCCCATGCAAATCAGGTCGGCAACCGGATCAAGCCCGTCGCGTTCCTTTAGGCGGTGCCAGTTCGCAAGCCGCGATTTATTCTGTCCCAGCACCAGCCGCTTTTCGGGATAGTCCATATTATGCGTGAAGAATTCCGGCGGCCCGCTGCGCGTGGCACCCTCTTCGGGAATCGGTGGAAATTCAGGACGGGTCATCCCCTCAAAATCGATATGGCTGTCTCGCCGCGCCATGAAGACAAAGGTACAGCTGAGGCCAATTTCATCGCCAATAGCGATTTCGCTTTTGATAAAGGCGCTGTTGCGTCCGCGTCGCAAGGTTGCCGTGCTTATCTCTACTTCGCCAGCCAGCGGCCCGGAAAAGGCCACCTGTCCGCTCAGCAGTGGCGGCAGATCGTCGGCAGACAGACTGGCCGCATGATAGGCAAGCGCGGCGCTCAGCCCGCCATAGCTGGTTCGGCCTTGATGCCAGCTTGGCGGTATCGTTACGCAGTGTCGGCTTTCACCGGGCTGCATTTGTGCGAAGATGTCATTGAGCTTCATGGCTTTGCGGTTAATCATGCAACTGGCGGCAGGCAAGCAATTGCTGCTAGCGCCAAACGGCAAGCGACCAAATGGGGTCGCACAAATGCGATGGGAGCAGAATAATTCACCATTGGGCCGAAGAACTGGTGCCACGCGTCGGCGCACTGCAGCGCGATACGGTCAGTGCCAACTTCATAGACCGCATCTTGCGCGGTGCGGTGAATATGGGGGCCAGCCGTCCTCGTCTTCTTGCCGCCATTCATGTGGCCGATGCCGCACTCCGCAATCCCATTGGACGCATGTCCCGGCATGTGCTGGTGAACCTTTTTTCTGCGATCGAGCGCGAATTTGGCGATCGAGCCGCTGGCATGCGATTGGCCAAT
>CAYVQO010000090.1:0-7809 GCA_964452835.1 uncultured Sphingorhabdus sp.
CGCTGATGGACCATTTGGGCGTCCCCGCGACAGCGCGGGCGAGCTTCGGGATTTATAACGATGAAAGCGATGTCGCGGCCCTGCTGCGTGGGCTGGAGAGAGTGAAAAGGATTTTCGGATGAAACGGGATCTGCCGTGAAAAGCGTTTCCTTTGACCGACAGCTTCTGGTCGCGTTGGGCATGGCGGCGCTTGGCTTTTCGCTGCTATGGCCCCCGGTTAGTCAGAAGAATGTGATCATCGGTATGGGCTGGCTGCTTCTGGCGGCCCTACAATTGAAATGGCGCCGGGATGCGCAAAAGGATGTCGGCAATGACCAATAGCGAAATCAAAATCGAGGAAGTGGATAGCGTCCCATCGCCGCCCAAGGCGCGGGTGGAGAGCGTTTCCGAGACTTTCGAGCGCAAGAAGGATTATCTTGAAGGCTTCCTTGCACAGCAGCCTCAGCCTGCGGTCGCCGAAGGCGATGAGGCATTGCAGGAAGCGATTATCGAGGCGCTGAAGGAAATTTACGATCCCGAAATTCCGGTCAACATCTACGACCTGGGCCTGATTTACGGCGTTGAGGTGAATGAAGGCCATGCGCTGGTTACCATGACGCTGACCACTCCGCACTGCCCGGTGGCAGAAAGCATGCCCGGCGAGGTCGAGTTGCGCGTCGGCAGCGTGCCGGGTGTGGGCGATGCCGAGGTCAATCTGGTCTGGGAACCCGCTTGGGGCCCTGACAAAATGACTGACGAAGCGCGGCTGGAGCTGGGGATGCTATGACAACAGAAACCAAAACACGCCGTCCACTGCCCGCCGCCGTCACACTGACGCCCGCTGCTGAAGCCCGCATTGCTGAGCTGATGCGCAACGCCCCAGACGACGCCATCGGTGTCAAGCTCTCCACCCCGCGCCGCGGCTGTTCGGGCCTTGCCTATTCGGTCGATTATGTCAGCGAAGCCAATGCCTTTGACGAGCGGATCGAAACGCCCGGCGGCACCTTCTTCATTGACGGTGGCTCCGTGCTCTACCTCGTCGGCAGTATCATGGACTGGCAGGAAGATGATTTCACGGCCGGCTTCGTCTTCAACAACCCCAACGCCACAGGCAGCTGTGGATGTGGGGAAAGTTTTACCGTTTAGGCTGTAGCGATAAACGCAATCAGCGCCTTTTCCAGCGCGTCAACTTCGCCATCGGCACCGACGATGCGGTCGAGAAAGGCTTGCTCCTCGTTGGTGACTTCCGCCGCCGCAGCGGCGCCACCCTCATAATCCAGATAATCGCCATCCTCGGCCAGTTCTTCACCTGCGGCCCGTCCGGCATCGGCAGGATTGGTTTGCACCATACGCGCAAAGAAGCGGCCGATATTGACGGCGGTATTGTTCATGAACGCTTCCAGTTCAGCGGCACGCTGCGCACTTAGCGGCTCTGCGCCAGAGAAGCCCTGCAGATAATTGCCGACGCCCTGAACAAATAGCTGCTCCCATTCGGGCGCATTGTCATATCCAGCCGCCGCGTCTTTGATGCGGAACAACATCTCAGCCTCTGCCCTGCTGACAGCCGCTGGCCGGTCGCCGCCCGATGCGAAGATAAAGGCGCGGAGCAAGCGGCATTCTTCGGCATTGATTCCGCTCGCGGCCAATGTTTGGCCATTGCGCGTAGGGCCTTCGCCGGTCAGCACGGCTTGCTCCATTTGGGCAAGCGCAAAGCTCTTCAGCACATCGGGCACAACCTTCGCCCGGTTGAACAGCCGTTCGAGAAGCAACAATTCTGCCATGCTTTCCACACGGCCGTCGACCTGTATGCGTTCAATGACTGCTTCGGCATCATCCTGACGGACATAGCCTTTGGGAATGCCATTGCTGACCAGATAATCAGAAACCGCTTCGACAAAAAAATCGACCCATTCGGGTGATCGGCAGGTGAGCATGTCGTTCAAGTCGAACAGCGCACCAATTTCCACCTCGTCGGCACGGCCATCGGCCCACGCAGTCTCACGCAGGCCAAGCACTTCCTCCAGCGACACTTCGCCATCGGCCGCCGCCTTGTCAGCCAGGTCGCGAAAATACATGGTCATGGCTCAAAATCCCCTGAAACCTCCCGTCTTAATCGCCCGATATCCTTAATTTGGGGTTACTGCCCTTGTGGGGCTTGTCGCACTGGTCGCCGCTGGCTAAGCGCCGCGCATGTCCTTTGCCCATATTGATACATGGATTTTTGATCTTGATCTCACCCTCTACGGGCCAGAGCATAATATTATGGAGCAAGTGCGAAACCGGATCGCACTGTTTGTAGAGGATTATTTCGACATCGACAGCGAGGCTGCGCACAAGATCCGTCATGCCTATTGGCAAAGCTATGGCACGACCTTAGGCGGGCTGATGGCAGAGCATGGTGTTGATTTGCACGCCTATCTTGATTTCGTCCATGATGTCGACCTGTCGCTTTTGAAGCCCTGCGAGCGGTTGCGCGCCGGGATCGAGGCTTTGCCTGGACGCAAGTTGATTTTTACCAATGCCGATGCGCCCTATGCAGAACGGATATTGCAGGAGCGGGCCCTGGATGGCCTGTTTGACGGCATGCTCGATATCCATGGGATGGAGCATAAGCCCAAGCCTGCGATGGCAAGCTATCAACGGCTGTGCAGGATGTTCGGGTTCGCGCCGGAATCTGCCTTGTTCCTAGAGGATTCCGCGCATAATCTGGAACCGGCTAAGGCAATGGGCATGACCACGGTCTGGATCAACCACAGCAGCGACGATGAAGCGGGCGGCGACTGCCCGCATTTTGTGGACCATGAAATCACCGATGTGGCCGACTGGCTGCACAGCATCAAGGAACGGGAAACAACATGACCGAGGCATTGCAGGCAGCAATAGAGGCTGCATGGGAAGCGCGAGACGGGCTTTCAACCGCGACGCAGGGCGAAGTACGCGATGCCGTTGAGGCGGCTATCGAGGGACTCGATAATGGCAGCTACCGCGTCGCTGAGAAGATCGACGGCAGCTGGCAGGTGCACCAGTGGCTGAAAAAGGCCGTGCTGTTGTCTTTCCGCCTAAATGACAATCTTGTGGTCGATGGTGGTGCTGCAGGTGCGCCAGCCTTTGACAAGGTACCGAGCAAATTCGCAGGATGGGGCGAGAACCGCTTCCGTGACGCCGGTTTCCGTGTTGTCCCCGGCGCAGTCGCCAGACGGGGCAGCCATATCGGCCGCAATGTCGTGCTGATGCCCAGCTTTGTGAACATTGGCGCGCGGGTCGACGATGGCAGCATGGTCGACACTTGGGCGACCGTCGGCAGCTGCGCGCAGATTGGCAAGAATGTGCACCTGTCCGGCGGCGTCGGCATTGGCGGCGTGCTGGAACCGTTGCAAGCGGGCCCCGTGATCATTGAGGATAATTGCTTCATCGGCGCACGCTCAGAAGTGGTTGAAGGCGTGATTGTTGAGGAAGGCGCGGTGCTTGCGATGGGCGTGTTTATCAGCTCGACATCGAAGATCGTGGATCGCGAAACGGGTGAGGTTTTCGTGGGTCGCGTGCCGGCCTATTCGGTGGTGGTGCCGGGTAGCCTGCCGGGCAAGCCCTTGCCCGATGGATCGCCGGGGCCGAACCTGGCGTGCGCGGTGATCGTGAAGCGCGTTGATGCGCAGACCCGGGCGAAAACGGCAATTAATGAGCTGCTTAGGGATTGATCGACCTAAAGCGCTGGCAGGAATTCCAAGTGAGGACGGCGAAAGGTCACACTAACTCGCTGACGATTGGAATCGATGCAATCAAATTAGGACGTCTGCGACGAGTTTCGCGACATTCCTTTGGCCTTTTCTTTGCCCCAAACGCTGTCGTCACCTCGCATCGAGTGTAGGGCGACGGCTAGCGAAAAGGCGGCCTTCGATACAATATCCCGCAATTCCGGACTCCCCAACATTCCAGCCACTGCGACTACGGGCAAAATCCCTAATCCGTTCCTTCTTGCAAATCAGAGCGAATCACTCTAATACTGGCCGCGCGGACCGGGCCCCTCTGGCGCCCCGCTTCTTTGAAGCAGCGTGATGTCGGCCGCATCGGATGTATCCGGTGCCGGGTCGAGTGGTTCCCCTCCCTCCCCCGAAAGCCCTTAGCCCGGTACCGGAGCATCCGATTGGACAACAATTTGTTCAAGAGGAGAACCCCATGTCGGATCATAATTTCCGTCTTTTGCAATATCACCAAAAGCTTGACGGTGAGCTGCGCAATGAAATGCGCCGCAGTTGGCCCAGCTTTGCCCGCATCCAGCGGTTGAAAAAGCTGAAGCTTGCAGTGAAAGACCGGCTGAACAGGCTGGCGCTAAAGACACGGAAGACGCCGGAAACGGCCTGATCATGATGACAAAAACGGGCTGCGAGGCGGGCTTCAGTCTGCCTGGCAGCCCGATTTCCTTTTGAAAACTCTCTCCCAAATTTTTTGAAAACGGATAAGATAATGGACTTTCTTTTTGCAGACTGGCTGGGCACTCCTGTCTGGTTCTGGCTTTCCTTCCTTGGCATTGTTGTTGCCTTGACCGCCTTTGACCTTGGTTTCCTGCATAAGGAAGACAAGGAAATGGGCATTGGGGAAAGCCTGAAACTCACCGCCTTCTACATTACCATCGCGCTTGCCTTCGGCGTCTGGGTCTGGATGCAGAAGGGCGCGGATATGGGGATGAAATATTATACTGGCTTCTTCATCGAAAAGGCGCTGTCGATTGACAATGTCTTCGTGATCAGCCTGATCTTCACCTATTTCGCGATTCCAGCGAAATATCAGTATCGGGCGCTGCTTTGGGGCATCATCGCAGTGATTGTGCTGCGCGGTATCATGATCGCGCTAGGCGCGGCGTTGGTCGAGCAATTCTACTGGACGCTTTACCTGTTTGCGGTGTTCCTGATCGCAACGGGCGTGAAGATGCTGTTCAGCGGCGAGCAGGAAATGGACGTGTCCAATAACCCGATCGTCAAGTTTATGAACAAGCATTTCCGCGTCACGCCGGAGCTGCATGGCGAGAAATTCATCGTCAAGGTTCAGGATGAAAAGACCGGCAAGATGGTGCGGGCAATGACGCCGCTGCTGTTGGCGCTGATTGTAATTAACCTCGCCGACCTGGTCTTTGCCGTGGATAGTGTGCCGGCGATCTTTGCGATCACGACCGACACCTTCATCGTCTATACGTCAAACATCATGGCGATCCTTGGCCTGCGTGCGCTTTATTTCGCGCTGGCGGCGATGGTCCACCGCTTCCATTACCTCAAATATGCGCTGGCGCTGGTGCTGGTGTTTATCGGTTCAAAGATTTTCGTCGCGGACTTTGTACTGGGTGGGGACAAATTCCCGCCGGTGCTGAGCCTGGGCGTGACCTTTGGCTTGATTGCAGGCGGGATCCTTTACTCGCTTTGGAAGACAAAGGGAGAAGCTATCGCTTCTTCGTAGGCGCGTGAAAATCGGGCGGTTTGTTGGCGACCCATGCTACAAACCGCCCGATCTCCTCATGCGCTAAAAGCGCTTCGGCGGTGGCGTAGCGCTTTTCCAGATCGCTATTGCTGAAATTGGCGTGGATCGCCTGATGGCATATCGGATGGATCGGCTGCTTCTCACGCCCGCCCCGGCTTTTGGGGACCGGATGATGCCATTCGATCATTTCGCCCATTGGCCGGGTGCATAGCCAGCAGGACAATACCGGTTCCGGCGCTTCCTCTTCGTCAACCCAATAATCACGCGATTTGCGAGCCATCAGGCTTTGCCTCCTTCCGTTTCCCGAACCGGGCATAGAGCCGGATCGCCAGCGCAAGCAGGGCCAGTGATGCTCCGACCAAACCTTCATCATGATAGGCAGGATCTTCATGGACAACACGTCCCGCATAGCCGGCGAGAAAGGTCAACCAAAGAGCATGGATGGCGATGCGATGTAGCCATTTCCATCGCTTGCCCAACCGGCGTTGCGCGGTGTCGGTCGAGGTTGCGACCAGCGCATATAGCAAGGCATAGACAATGGCTCCCGGGATGAGCGATTCCAGCGGCCGCGGACGAAACTGGGTGATGTTCACGGCCAATGCTGCCAGATGGATGCTCGCCGCAATGGCAAATCCCAGCCCCCAATAACGCCGGTTGCGGACAAGGCTGCGAATCCAGACGCTCGGGTAAATCCGGTACAGGCTGCTCGTCAGATATATTATCAGAAACAGCGGGAACATGGTTCGCGCCGTCCAGCGCGCTGCGAGTAGCGCGCTTTCGCTGGCGTCACCGCCGATGGCGAGCGCAAGAGCCACTGCGCCAAAACCGGCGGCAGCGCCCAGCCACAGCGGCAGCTGACGTTCGAAGCTGGGCAGAGGTCAGCCTTTTTTCTTCGGGTCAAGCAAATCGAGCACTGCCGCTGTCATTGCCTCTACGCCCAAACGAACCGAGGGTTCGGGATCGATCTTGAACAAGGGTGAATGGTGACCGGCAATGGGTGGTCCGCCTTTCTTCGCAGCCTCGATCCACGCCGGATTGGTGCCGCCTACGGCAAAGTAATAGCCGGGGATGTTAAAGGACGGATCGACGAAAAAGGCGAAATCTTCTGCGCCCATATTGGTCTGCCGGAAGGGTACGACGACATCCTTACCCAACGCATTGCCGATCGCGCTGTTGAGCCTGCGGGCAAGGGCAGCATCATTGACCGTGACCGGAGTGGTTTCCGTGACCTTGACCGTCGGCAGCTTGTCGTCGGGCAGGCCATTGGCAATGCCAACACCTTTGGATACGCGCTCGATCGAGGCAATCAGCTTGTCGCGCACTTCCTGACTGTTGGCACGGACAGTGACTTGCAGGTCGACAAATTCCGAAATGATATTGTGCTTCTGCCCGCCATGTATGGCACCGACTGTGATCACGCCGGGATCAAGCGGCCCTTTTTCGCGGCTGATAATCCCTTGTAATGCAACCACTAATTGCGATGCAATATAGACAGGATCCTTGCCCAAATGTGGCGCAGCGCCGTGGGTAGCGATACCGTGAACGCGGATGTCAACGCTGTCGGCGGAGCTGTATTGGATGCCTTCTGCGGCAGAAATCTTGCCGGTCGGCAGTTCCGCTGCGACATGGAAGGCAAGCGCATAATTGGGCTTGGGGAAACGGGTATAGAGCCCGTCCTTCACCATGGCATCAGCCCCGCCGACGCGTTCTTCGGCAGGCTGGACGATGAAGACCACCGTGCCTTTCCACCGATCCTTCATCCGCGCGAGCTGCCGCGCAGTGCCGACCAGCGAGGTGATATGCACATCATGCCCGCAGGCGTGCATCACCGGCATTTCCAGTCCATCAACGCCAACCTGTTTGACCGTCGAAGCGTTGGGCAGTCCAGAGCGTTCGGGCACCGGCAGCCCGTCCATATCGGCGCGCACCAGCACCACCGGACCAGCGCCATTTTTGAGGACGCCGACAACTCCTGTTTGACCGACCTTTTCGGTAACCTGCATTCCGGAGACAGCGCGCAGTTCCTGCGCCATGCGTTCGGCGGTCTTATATTCGCGGAAAGACAATTCGGGGTTGCGGTGGAAATGGTCCCACAGCGCGCCGAGAGACGAGTCATAGTCGGCTTTTACATTTTCGGAATAGTCTGGCTTTGCAGCGACCGGTGCCGATGCAACCGCAGCGCCCAAAAGCGCAAATACAAATGTCTTTTTCATCAGGCTGGTCCCATCCGGTAAGCGCATAATTTATTGCCATCGGGATCGCGGAAATAGGCGGCGTAGAACGCCATGGGTCCTTCCTCGCCACGCAATCCCGGAGGTCCCTCACAGGTGCCGCCAAGCTCCAATGCCTTGGCGTGCAGATCAT
>CAYVQO010000091.1:0-1068 GCA_964452835.1 uncultured Sphingorhabdus sp.
CCAACCCGTCAATCTAACCCATTGGCGCTGGGTTGGCTTGCGTAAGCCCAAACCACAACATCAGCGCCCAGAACGCCCCAAGGCCAAGAGCAAGCCCAAGGGGGATCGCAAAGCGCAAAGCACTGCGCCAAGGCCGCACAGCAAAATGGAACCCGCCGCCCCAACGGCGCTCGCGCTGCAATTGGCCGCGCTTAAGGACAAGTTGGGCGGTTGACCTCACTGCGTATCGACAAGCTGCTCTGGCACCTGCGCCTCACCAAGTCGCGCAGCCTGGCGCAGGCGATGGTTGCGCAGGGCCATGTCCGTCTCAACGGCATCCGCGTTGAAAAGCCGAGTATCGAGGTAAAAGTCGGCGATGCGCTCACGCTGCCGCGCGGGGAAGGTGCGCTTGCCATCAGAGTGCTCGCCATCCCGCCACGCCGCGGCCCGGCACTGGAAGCGCAGGCGTGCTACATTGAAATTTGAGGGGACAGTAGATTTCCCCCGTTGACTTCGCCGCCCAAGGCACAATAGGCATGGTGAGCAAGAAGCGCCGCTAAGGGGAGAATAAGACCAATGACCTACGTCGTCACCGATGCCTGCATCAAGTGCAAATATATGGACTGCGTCGAGGTCTGCCCCGTCGATTGTTTCTACGAGGGCGAGAATATGCTCGTGATCAACCCTAATGAGTGCATTGACTGCGGCGTGTGTGAACCAGAATGCCCCGCTGAGGCGATCTTGCCCGACACCGAAAGCGGGTTAGAGCAGTGGCTGGAACTCAACGCCACCTACAGCGCCGAATGGCCGAATATCACCACCAGCCGTGAACCCCCAGCCGACGCCGACGAGCATAAGGGCGAAGAAGGCAAGTTCGACAAATATTTCTCAAGCGAGCCCGGTCAGGGCGACTGAGTCCCATGATCCGGGAGTGTTTATATGGCGCGGTGCTTGCAGGTGCCGTGATTGGCTCTCCTGTTTCTGCAAAGAAGCTGGCGGATGCTGACGAAGCAGCAATTCGGGGGATGATCGAACGGCTGTACAAAGCCTATACCGCCCCCATCCCCGAAGCACCCGAAGATGGCAGCT
>CAYVQO010000091.1:1168-7610 GCA_964452835.1 uncultured Sphingorhabdus sp.
GGCACTGCCTCAAATCCAAGCGCTTGAATTTGCGCATCTGCAGTGGGTGCCAACAGCAATGTACCGTTGATTTTGCCGGTCTTGCAGGTCCAGCTAAACCGTCCTGCGAGATTTCCTGTCGGGATAATCGGCACGCTCATGTCGCACTCGCCAGATTTGGCTTTGGTTTCGGCAAGCAGCTTTGCCCAGTTTTCGGGTGAACGGTCCATGGTGAAGTTCATCGCCAGTCGCAATTGCTGACCAGATATGCCGCCATCGGACCAGATTGCCTTGGCCGCAGCATAGCCATCTGCCAGCAACGGCGATACGTCCAGCTCTCGCCGCTTGATGAAGCCCGCCTGCCACAACGCGGTCGCTGCGTCCCATACCGGCGCGGATGGCCCAGCATAGGTGCGGTTGCTGAGGGCAAAAATCCCGACCCCTGCATCGGGTATAAGCAGCATATGGCTGCCATAGCCGGGGAAGCCGCCGCCATGGTAGAGCACCCGACCGAGAATGCAGTCATCGGACGATGCGAGACCGGCTGCGTAAATCCCGCTGATCCGGCAATTTGCCCCTTCTTTGCCTGGGCGTGTCCGGCGATGGATGATCCCGCCGCCATATTGCATGGCCCGGATGGTGCTGCGTGATTTCGCCTCATTCTCGTTCGCGGGCCAGCCAGAGAGTAAATAGCCGACCCATTTGGCATAATCATTGGCGCTTGTGGTTATTCCACCCATCGCGCCAAAGGCACCATGCTTCATATAGGGCTCCTCTGCCCAGGCGTCATTTTCCCAACGATAGCCGATGGCCCGGTTTGATGCAGGAACATCGGCATTTTCATAAGTCGTCGAGGCCATACCAAGCGGCTTGAACACAGTCGCGCCGATATAGGATGCATAATCTTTCTTCGACACATTGCTGATGATCCGGCCCAGCATGGCAAAACCCATATTGCTATATTCATAGCGTGTGCCGCGCTGCGCCGTGCGCGGGACTCCAGCTTTTAGGAGCTTTGTAAATTCGCCTTCTGGCATCACCTGCTGCCGGTCACCCCAGGGATCATCTGTTACCATGCCGGTGGTGTGATATAGCAGGTCGGCAACCGTGATGTCGCTCGCCCAGCCTTTGATTTCGGGGATATATTTTGAGGCCCGATCGTCCAGGCGCAATTTGCCCTCGTCGCGCAATTTCAGGATGGCATAGCCCGTGAAAGCCTTGCTCATGGAGGCAATGCGAAAACCTGTGTCCGCGCTGACCGGGCGTCTGTTCTCGCCCAAATCCTGCACACCCATGGCCTTTACATGGACAAGCTTGCCGTCAATTACCACGCCCCAGACCAGACCCGGAACATGGCTGTCTGCCATCCATTTGGCGAAGGCAGCGTCCTGTGCGGCGATGATCTCGTCCATTGACGTCTGCGCCGCTGTCGGCGCTTGCGCAAAGGCAGGGGCAATTGGCAGAGCGACGGCGAGAAGCAGACTAACGACAATTTTTGGGGGCATGGGGAAAACTCCGGTTTGCACCTGTTTATGCAGCAGTTTGGCGCGGAGACAAGCCCAAGCGAAAAGGGGCGCCTGAAACCAGACGCCCCTTTATGTCATGTTTTAAGTTATGGTGTTAGGGACAGCGCGGGTCCAGCACAGGCGGACTGGCGTCACGGGTTTTCCATGTTCCGTCAGGCGCTTGATATTTTTCGCCTGCCACGGTTTTTTCCGTTATCAGGCGACACCCGTTCCGGAACGCGAACTCTTCCACTGTAACGCCCTCTGCTTGCGCTGCCTCGGTATAGGCTGCCTTGCGTTTGATATTGATATCATCGACCAAAGCCTTGATTGCAGCACTTGGCGGGGTCACAAAACCGAGATAACCGGTCGGCAATTCGCCCACCAAGCCCTGGCTGCGCGCAGCCTGATAGGCGGGGTCGCGCTGCGCATAGGCAGCAGTCGTCGCAGTGGCGCCCAACAACAAAGCTGCCGCCAGCATTTCCAGCCTGTCCTGCATTTTTTCACTCATCTTCATCAGAAAATCTCCGGATTCTCTTCAGTCACCTTTTTGGAAGCTTCATCCAGCTTCAACAGCACCTCCGAACGGATGGCGATGTTAAGATTGATGACAATCGGCTTGTCCGGCGCAGTTACCTGCACACAGGCCGGGAGCAACAACCCCGTCAACGGTAACAAAAAGAGCACACCTTTCTTCATCTTGCGCCGAATCGCACCATTGCGACCCCACGTCAATCCTGTGCGCATATGCCCCCCAATCGCTTTCGCCATGCTGAATGCGCCATTCAGCCAATGTAAGAAAAGGTAAATGCCGTTCATGGCGGTGTTTGCTCCTCTCCCGTCACGACGGCTGGCGGATTTAGCTCACTCTTCAAGCGCTGCGCGGCGTATGCGCCGTCAAAAAGTAGCCGCATGTCGCCGAACAGCGAGATAAATTCGGACTGGATCCGGACGTTGAATTGTATGGGTAGCTTGGCCAACTGCCGCGTGATAAAGTTGCGTTTGGCTCCAGACCCTTGTTGCAGACCGCGAAAACGGACCTCGGTTACCACCTCGCCGCCGATATTGCCGTTCACGCCGATTTGCATCTCGTCAAAGGCAATGGACCGCAGGGCTTCGAACGCGAAATTGGCCATTGCCCCCATATCTTCATAGGCAAGCGGACCCAAATAGCTGACTTCGCCTCCCCCGGGGCGAGACACGAGCCAGCCACCCACAATCCGGCCACCTTCGGCATCAAACACCATTGGCAATGTGCCATCAAAAACGCCGGCAACACGGATATTCTCGAGCTCATATCCGGCAAGAAACTTTTCTGCATCAAGGCCAACCATTCGGAAGGTCAGCTCACGCTTTGCCTGCACATCGAAATCGAGCACAGTCGGCTCCAATATCAATTCGCCACCATAAAAGGGCCAGCGTCCGCCCTCTATCTGCACTTTCTGGTCGGGAAGCAGACGATATTCCAGTTTGCCGTCAAAGGCCGGTACCCCAGGATTCACCACCGCAAGCTTTGCCACTTGCGACGGGGCAGTTTCCATTCCCAGTAAATCGGTAAAGTTAACCTCTGTTGACAGCCCGGTCACGGGACCAAAGGCAGCCGCGAAATCGAGCGCATCGGTGCTGAATTTGCCGCGACTCTTGACGCCATTGCCATCCCATTCAATCACCCCGTCGCCTGATATACTGCCTTCAACATTGGCAATGGCACCGACCGTCAACGGCGTTAGATCGGACGGTTGCAAGCGATCGCCAAAGCGCAAGCTTTCGACCGCAAGCAAGGCTCGGCCAGTGCTGCTGTTCAGTTCATGCCTTATGTCGACATCGGCAATAGTGATGCCCGATTTGGGTTCAGCCAATTGGCCGATGGCTGTGATGACACTATTTTCCAGTGCGACCTGCATTGACGGCACCGCAAGTGTTCTGAACCGGTCCACCTGCTCCGCATCGGAAACCCGCGCCATACCGTCGAGCGCTAAAATGCTGTCAGTCCAGCTCCAATTGCCATTGGCTTCCTCAATCAGCAGCGGCACATTTCCAATCTGGCCCGCGCCGCCCTCCAGCGTGCCGTTCAGCCCGCCGCCTGCAAAGCGGCCGTCCAGCCGCGCCATGGTGAATTGGGTCAGCGCATCGGGCCTGCCAAGGTCAACGGACACATTATTGGCGGCAAATCCGCTGTCCAGATCGAACCGCACATTGGCCCCACTGTAAGCCAATGGCGTGCCGCCCAGCTGCCCGCGCCCGGAGAGCGAAGGCGCGGTCAGGGCGAAGCGGGTGCCGCCGCGCCCAGCTTGCAAGATGCTTCCACCCTGCGCACAGGCCTGCAGTGATTGCGCGGGCAGGCTCAAAGATCCCGTCTGGAAGCGGCTAAAGCGGACTTGGCGGCAACCACTTAGCATAGAGAAGGTGCCACCGGCATAGCTGCCATCGACGGGCAGCGACAAACCCTCGACGCGGCCGCCCATCAGGGGACCAGACAATAATGCCTGCCCGTTAAATCGCCAGACGCCAGCTGCGCTGCTGGTGAAGGCGAGCTTTGGAAGGCTCAGGCTGGCATTGCCCCGAACATAGGGCTTCAGCGCCAATGTCCCAGCCCAGCCGCTTCCCTGCTGGCGCAGCGCCAGATCAGCGGCAGGCAGCCCGCCCCCTGACATGGCGAGCGAAAGCGGGCCATTAAGCCCGCCGCCGGCCATCGACACTTGCCCGGATTGAACAATATGTGCGCCCGAAGCGGTGCTCAGCTTCAGGCCATCAACCAAAAGACGTGAAGGCCGGTCAGGGGGCAGGCTGAATTCATAGTTGAATTGACCGTCAAAAGCGCGGGCTGCCTTTTGCAGCGCGGGTGTGAGCGATGCGGTCAAAGGGCCGACCGGCGTTGCACGCGTGCCCTTCGCAATGCCTGAAAGCCCGGCAAGCACCGACGGGTCAACGGATCCTCCCGCCATTTGGGCATTGCCGGTGGCGCTTGCAGAAAGGCCGGAATCGCCAAAGGAAAGGCTACCCTTTGCTCCGCCCGATAGCTGCTTGATCGCCAAGCTAGCCCCACGATAGCCCGCTTTGGCCAATGACAGATCAAAATCGGTCCGTGCCTTGGTGCCAAAAAAGCTAACTTTGCCCTGCGGCATGTTCACTTGCTGCCCAGCCAGTCGTGCATTGCTGGCGGCAAAGCCCACATCGCCTTCCCAAGTGTCAAATTGCGCAGACAGTTTGACCTTGCTGCTGAGCTTGACCCCGGCAAGGCTCACCCGCTGTTTGGCGCAATTGAGCAGTGCGGCGGAAAGCGGGCCGTCCAGTTCAAGCCGACCGCTCCGGGTGCGCAGCGCGCCCTTAAAACCAATGGCCTGAGCCGCGCAGCCTTCGGCATTCAATGTCGGAGATCGCACGAGCAACTGACCGTCAAAACTGTTCCGCAGATTGCCATTGCCAGCAAGCGATGCACCAATGCCGCCCCATGGCGTGGACAGCGACAAGATTGTATCCTCAATAAGGACCTTCAAATTGGGCAGGGAAAAGGCTTCTTTGCTGTCGGTATCCCGGAATTTGTCCAGTTCGCCAAAGCTCAGCTTGCCATCGGCAAAACGCCCGCGCAGCCGCACACCATCGGCGCGCACGGCGCGAATTTCCGGTATGCCAAAGCCAAGTGCTACATCAACCTCGACTTCGCGGGCGGTAAGATCGGGGTTGGCAGGATCGCCCAACACGACATTTTTCAGCCGCTGCGTGCGTAGGCCAATTTCGTCAATCGTATAGCTTGCCCGAACGCCGGTTTCATTCAGCTGATCCCGCACCAGATCATCCGCAATGCGAAAGCGCTGCCACCAGACAATCGCCAACAAGACGAGCAACAGCATAAACACGGCAGCAAAAAACCAGCGCTTACTGAAACGCCGGGCCGGAATGGTTTCTGCGTCCAGCTCGTTCATCAGGTCCAAATGCGCGAAAGCGCGACAGCTTGCAACGCTTGTGTCCGTCAAACTCCTTGCAGCGAAGGTAAAATTGCGGGAGACGGTGTGTAATGGCGGATGAGGCGGACAAAACAGCTGATTATGGCAAAGGCCATCGCGAAAGGCTGCGCAAACGGCTTTTGGGGCAAGGCGGCGAAGCCTTGCAGGATCATGAGCTGGTGGAATATCTGTTGGCCCTTGCTATTCCACGCCGTGATACCAAGCCTTTGGCCAAACAGCTGATCGCACAATATGGCGGCTTGGCAGGGCTGTTCGCGGCGGATGCCACTAGTCTGACCCGACAGCCCGGAATGGGCGAAACATCAGCGGCGGCGATCAAGATTGTGCAGGCAGCGGCCCTGCGGATGCTATCCGAACCCGTAAGAGGCGCACCGGTGCTGGCAAGCTGGCAAGCACTGTTGGATTATCTGCGCGCCGACATGGCTCATTTGACCATAGAGCGGGTGCGGGTATTATATCTAAACAGCAAAAACTGCCTGATCCTTGACGAGGTTGCCAGTGAAGGTTCGCTCGATCAATCCGCGATTTATGTGCGTGAGGTTATGCGCAGGGCAATGGATGTAGGCGCAGCAGCCATCATCCTGGTGCATAATCATCCGTCCGGCGACAGCGCCCCTAGCAGGCAAGATATCATCATGACCCGGGAAATTGCCGATGCGGGGAAGAAGTTGGGCATTGCGGTTCATGATCACGTCATTGTTGGCCGGAACGGCATTACAAGCATGCGAAGTGCAGGAGTGATCTAGCCAGCGTTGCCGCGTTTATTGCAGCGCAACAACATTCTTTGCCTCCCCGGTTGACTTGGTGCCAACCCCCGCCTAAAGCGCCCCTGCCTTGGCGGGGTTGCCCGGTTTCAATGCGCTTCTCTCCCGCGAAAACGTGAGGATTTGCATGGTAATCGAAGACCCCGCGCAGGATGGCAACGGCCAAAAAGACCCTCGGCTCGATTCGTTAGACATGCAGCTGAAAAAGGTCCGGAAGGCCGAGGCAGAA
>CAYVQO010000092.1:0-7609 GCA_964452835.1 uncultured Sphingorhabdus sp.
ATCAATGGCCGCGTGCTTGCCATGCAGGGAGGCTTCGATTCCCGCATTTCCAGCTTTAACCGGGCGACACAGGCGCAGCGCCAGCCAGGCTCAACGATAAAGCCTTTCGTCTATGCGACAGCGCTGGATAACGGCATGTCACCGACGTCGATTATCGTCGACGGGCCTTTCTGCGTTTATCAATCGGCTGCGCTAGGTCAGAAATGCTTTCGCAACTTCGGTGGATCGGCCGGGGCCGGGCCACAGACGATGCGCTGGGGGCTGGAACAGTCGCGCAACCTGATGACCGTTCGGGCCGCCAATGATTCGGGCATGGCCAATGTTTCCAACACCTTCCGTGCCATGAACATTGGCGATTACCCACCCTATCTTTCGTTCGCGCTCGGTGCAGGGGATACCACTGTGCTGAAAATGACCAATGCCTATTCTATGCTGGTCAATCATGGGCGTGAATTGAAGCCAACGGTGATCGACTATGTGCAGGCACGCAATGGCAAGGTCATCTGGCCTGCCAAATGGAAGGCATGCCAAGGGTGCAATAAGCCAGATTGGGACGGCAAGCCGATGCCGCGCTTCCGCCCTGGGGGCAAGCAGGTGATGGACCCGGTCACGGCTTATCAGGTGGTGCATATGCTGGAAGGCGTGATCCAGCGCGGCACAGCGACGATCCTGCGCGATTTGAATCGACCGATTTTTGGCAAGACGGGAACCAGCTCTGGTCCGACCAACGTCTGGTTTGTCGGCGGCACGCCCAATGTTGTTGCCGGCATTTATATGGGTTTTGACCAGCCCCGCAATATGGGTGGATATGCGCAGGGTGGGTCGCTTGCCGCGCCGATTTTCAAACAATTTGCGCGCCAAGCCTTTGTCGGACAGGTGCCTTTGCCCTTTACAGCGCCAGAAGGGGTCCGTCTGGTCCGCGTTGATCGCAAAACCGGAAAGCGCGTTTATGGGGCTTGGCCCGACGATGATCCGAAAGGTGCGGTAATCTGGGAGGCTTTCAAGGCTGAAACAGAGCCACGACGTTCCATCAGGCAGGACGAGCTGGCAGCGCGTGGTGATAAGCCCAAGAAGAAAGTGGTAACGAAAGTCACGAGTGATCAGGCAGCACAAGGCAACGCAGCATCGGAAAATGGTGGAGCAACCCGCCGTGATGAGGAGTTCCTGAACAAGGAAGGTGGAATCTACTGATTTCCTTATCGCACGGGATGCGCGATTTTTGCGCCGGACATCGCTGTTTTTTACCTTTGATTAACCAATATTTGCGAAAACTTACCGATAGGAACCGCTATTGGGCGGATGGTAGTTTTGGGATCGCAAGGAAGATGAAACGCTTCTGCAAATTGAATAGCCTTTTCGCCGCAGCCTTGGTTGCGGTGGTTGCCGCTGGCTCTGCACCAATGGCCATTGCGCCTGCATATGCCGCAGCTGCTGGCGATGAAGTAACGCTTGCCAGCGAAGCGATGATCGAACGGACCGAAGTGGACGCTGCGGGGCGGGAACGCACTGTCCTGAAACATCCCAACGAAGTCGTCATTGTTCCGGGTGACCGAGTCGTTTTCACACTGAAATACGCAAATAAAGGCACGCTGCCCGCAAACGGCTTCCGCGCCACAAATCCGATGCCGGGTCCGGTCCAGTTTGTCGCGGTAAACGAAGATTGGGCAGAGGTTTCGGTTGATGGCGGCAAAACCTGGGGCAAGCTTTCCGACCTTCGGGTGCAATCCACAGGGGCTGAGGGAAGCGGAACCGTAACCCGTGCCGCTGGTCCCCAGGATGTAACGCATGTCCGTTGGGTATTCGCTGATGCGATTGCACCTGGCAGCCAGGGCTCGGTTTCCTATCGCGGTTTGATCAAATAAGCTGATCCGCAACCGATATGGTCTATGCCGTTAACGGCTAAATTTTCCATGTCCCGCTGTGGTACAGCATAGCGTTGGGGATGCTATTCCATCACGATTAATGCTAACTTGTCCGATATTAACCCTGTTTAGGGCTGGATTCACCATGGCAAGGCGCGCAGCGCTGATGCTTGGAAAAGTCGGAGCATCATATCGTGCAAAATAATGGTCTGTTTCGTCGTTCGACGCTTGCGATCCTTTCGGTCTCGCTATTGTCCCTTTCTCTTGCAGCATGTGGCGGGGCAGCGGATGAAAAGGGCAATGTTGCCGCATTGGATGAAAAGCTGGCTGGCAAGGGCTCCGATCCCGCAATGAATGCCGCGCTGGAGGATAAAATTCTCGTCGATCCCGCGCTGACCGATAGTGCCAACAGCAATATGGTGAAGGCACCCGATCAGCCGCTGGACGGTTCGGTGCCGCCGGATACCGGCTATGAAGGGGCCACGGCCTCTGCCGAGGAACTGGATAATGCAAAGATGATGCGTGCGCCCAAGCCGCGTGTTGTGGACGCAGGCGATTGCCGTGACTGCAGCGCCAATAGCGGTGGGCAAACGCTTGAGTCTCTGGCGGCCGAGCAGGGCGTTAAGCGCGGCAAGGGAACCTGTGCTGCAAAGCTCCAATATGGCGCGGCATGGGCGGCCCGCATGCCGACCGAATTTCCTGTTTATCCAAAAGGCCGAGTCAAGGAAGCCGCAGGCGTTGAAGGCGGCATTTGTGACATTCGCGTGGTCAGCTTCTCAACATCGGCCTCGATGCAGGCTGTTGCAGACTATTATTACACACGCGCCCGCCGTTCTGGCTTCACCGCCGATTACGAAATCCGCAATGGCGAACATGTCCTGGGCGGCACGCGCGACAATGATGGTGGTGCCTATGTGGTGACGCTCAATCCGCTCCCGGGTGGCGGAACGGCTGTGGACATTGTCGCCAATAACGGTCGCTGAACCGAATTTATCGCTCTTCTAACCGAAGCGCTTGGGGGAGCAGAAATGCTCCCCTTTTTTTGTCTGCGCTTCGGGTTGCAAATAAAAGATACAAAGCACGGCAAAGTCTGGCTAAGCCCCATGCCATGAAATCCTATCTTCTGGTAATGGCGGGCGGAGCGGCGGGGGCAGCGCTGCGGTTTCAGCTTGCACGCATGCTGCCCGTTTCCGCAGGCGGCTGGCCTTGGCCAACTTTTGTCGCCAATCTTGCTGGCGGCTTTGCCATGGGGCTGCTAGCCAGCTGGCTATTGCGGCACGGTGAGAGTGCTGAACCAATGCGCTTGCTGGTGGGGGTTGGCTTGCTCGGTGGCTTCACCACCTTCAGTGCCTTCAGCCTTGAAATGGCGCAAATGGTCGAGCGCGGGCAAGCCGGACTGGCGGGCGGTTATGCAGTGGCCTCGGTTATACTCGCCTTGACCGCGCTTTTTGCCGGCCTAGGCTTGGGTAAGGCGGTGTTGGCATGAGCGCGATCCGCCATTTTACCGTCGCCCCTGATGATGACGGCATCAGGCTGGATCGCTGGTTCAAACGGCATTTGCCCGATGCAAGCTTCAACCTGGTGTCACGCTGGGCACGGACCGGGCAGTTGCGCGTCGATGGCAAGCGGGCAACGCCGGGCGACCGGCTGGAGGCCGGACAGGAAATTCGTGTGCCCCCTGCGGAGCCAACGCCATCGAAAGCCGGGCGGCCCGTTCGTAAGCGCGTTGAACTTTCACCCGACATGGTGGACTTTGCACAAAGTCTAGTCATTCACAAAGATGCTGCGGCGCTTGTGATCAACAAGCCGCCCGGGCTGGCAACGCAAGGCGGGACGAAGACGGAGAGCCATGTCGACGGCTTGCTCGATGCGCTCGATTTTGAACTCGATCAACGGCCGAAGCTGGTGCACCGGCTGGACAAGGATACGTCAGGCGCGCTGCTGCTGGCGCGAACTTCGCGGGCGGCGGCGCATTTTTCGAAAGCCTTTTCGTCGCGTACGGCGCGCAAGGTTTACTGGGCGCTGGTCATGGGAGTGCCTGACATTTATGATGGCGTGATCGATCTGCCACTCGCCAAACAACCGGGCACAGGCGGCGAGAAGATGCACGTCGATCAGGAGGAAGGGCAGCCTTCCAAAAGCCGCTACCGGGTTATCGAACGGGCGGGTAACCGCGCCTGCTGGGTAGAGTTGCAGCCCTATACGGGCCGCACGCACCAGCTGCGCGTGCATATGGCCGCGATTGGCCATCCGATTGTTGGCGACGGCAAATATGGCGGCAAGGATGCCTTTTTGACCGGCACGATCAGCCGTAAGATGCACCTGCACGCCCGGCGCATTCGTATTGATCACCCAGATGGTGGGCAAGTGGATGTCCGCGCCGATTTGCCGCCCCATATGGCAGAGAGTTTTGCCGATCTCGGCTTTGATCTGGAACTGGGTGACGCGCTGCTGCTGGATGCCCCCAAACAATCTGACACCGCCGAGGGCAAGAAGCGGCTGGCGGCCAACATCGCCAAATCGGCGCGGAAAGAACGCAAGGGTGAAAGGCGTAACAGGGGCGCTGCAAAGGCTGAACCCAAACGTGCGGCCAAGGCCAAAGTAAAACCCAAAGCGAAACCAAAAGCAAAACCAAAACCAAGGGCAAAGCCATAATGCATCCCAATCCTGCTTTTCGCATAAAGGGTGATGCTGCAACCGAACGCGCGATGATGGAAGCGTTGGTGCAGGAGATTGGCATGGGGCTGGTCTTTGCCGAAACGCCAGATGGACCACGGGTGGGCCATGTTGCGCTTTATTCAACCGGTGACGGCGCGGTGCAATTCCATCTGGCCAATGGCAATGCCCTGACCAAGCATTTGGCAGGCAAGACAGCATTGCTGGTGGTCAATGGCCCGGATGCCTATATCAGTCCTGACTGGTATGATGGCCCCGATCAGGTGCCAACGTGGAATTATGTCAGCGTCGAGTTGGAAGGGCCAGTGCGCAAGATGGACCGGGACGGCTTGACTGCACTGCTGGATGATTTGAGCGCTGTTAATGAAGCCAAGCTAGAGCCCAAGGCACCATGGACACGTGACAAGATGGATCCGGCAAAATTTGATCGAATGCTGGGTGCGATTACGGGGTTTGAGATGGAAGTCCTGGCGTGGCGGCCCACGATAAAGCTTTCACAGAATAAGCCTGATGCTGACAGGCTGAGGGCAGCGGAGGCGCTTGATGCCCAAGGCAAACGTGCGATGGCCCATTTTATGCGCGAATGGGTAAAGTGATGGCGTTGACCCGGCTAGCCATCTTTGATTGCGACGGCACGCTGGTCGACAGCCAGGCCAATATCTGCATGGCAATGGAACATGCCTTTATGGAACATCAAATGGTGCCGCCACCGCGCAGCGCCATCCGGCGGATTGTGGGGCTCAGCCTATTTGAAATCATGCGTGAACTGCTGCCCGAAGCCGATGAGGCGCAGCAACGCCTAATGGCAGAGGCCTATCGCGATTCTTACTTGAAGTTGCGCAATGACGGGCTGGAGCATGAACCGCTTTATGATGGTATCGCCAAGTTGCTGGGCGAGCTTGACGAAAGCGGTTGGCTCCTTGGGGTTGCAACCGGAAAATCTGACCGCGGGCTGGAAAGGTGCCTTGATCACCATGGCATAAAGGGGATGTTTGTCAGCCTGCAAACTGCCGACCGCCATCCATCCAAACCGCATCCATCCATGATCCATCAGGCACTGGCCGATAGCGGTGTAGACGCCGCACAGGCATTTATGATCGGCGACACTGTCTATGACATCCATATGGGACAGGCGGCGGGTTGCCGCACGATAGGCGTCGGCTGGGGTTATCACCCGCTTGATGAATTGCGCGAAGCGGGGGCGGACGCAGTCGTGGAAACGATGGATGAATTGAAAATCATTTTGGAAAGTACATCATGACCAGCGAAGACCGCGAGCAACTCGCCAAAAAGCGCTTTTTTGTATTAAGTGCCATGCGCTTCACATCACTGGTTTTCGTAGCGCTTGGCGTGGCCAATGTGGGCGGAAAGTTTTTGCCCGAAGCGACACCTTTTCTGGGCTATGCCTTCCTTATCATTGCCATGCTCGACTTTTTTTTGGTGCCGGTAGTGCTGAAAAAAGCCTGGGCCAAGCAGGATGCTGAAAAAGGCTGAATATGCGTCGGTTCTGGAAAGACGTCAGCTTTGAGCAGGGCACTTATGGCCATGGCATCCTGCTCGATGGCCGGGCGCTAAAGACGCCGCTGAAAAACGCCCTTTATTTGCCCACCCGGGCCTTGGCCGATGCGGTAAAGGCAGAGTGGGAAGCGGTTGGCGAGACAATTGACCCCGCGGCTATGCCTATGACTGGCTTTGCCAATGCGGCTATCGATCATGTGGCCCCCAATCGTGCCGACTTTGCAGCGCAGATTGCTGCTTATTCGGAGAGCGATGCTTTTTGCTATCGCGCCGATGCACAGGATGCGCTGGCCGCCAGACAGGCCCAGCTCTGGGATCCATGGCTTGATTGGGCGAGCAGCCGCTATGACATATCCTTTGTTCTGGCAAATGGGGTGATGCATCGCCCCCAGCCCGAAGCGACATTGGACGTTTTGCATCGCGCTGTTGCCGCACGCGGAACTTTTGAGCTGGCCGCCATGGCGAAGCTTGCACATCTTGCAGGCTCGTTGGTCGCTGTGCTCGCAATTGTCGAAAAAGCAGGCGCAGCGGACATGCTTTGGCAGGCCGTTTGTCTGGAAGAGCTGTGGCAGGAAGAGCTGTGGGGAAGCGACCATTGGGCCCAAAAAAATCGTGCCGACCGTCAGGCCGAATTCATGCAGGCAGCGCGTTTTCTTGAGTTGCTGGGAGTTTAGTCAGCGGCCAGATCACGGACAAAGCCGATCAGCCCCTTTTGCCTTCGCCGTTTCAGGCGCTCAGCCGCCAAAATCTGCTGCACCTGTGCGAAACAGGCATCCAGATCGGTATTGATCAGCACATAATCATAGCCATCCCAATGGCCGATTTCGGATTTGGCGCGGCTCATCCTGTCTGCAATCACATCTTCGCTGTCTTGCGCACGGCTATGCAGGCGGCGGTCAAGCTCCTCCAGCGACGGCGGCAAAATGAAGACGCGGACGACATCGGGGCCAGCCTCTTGATACAGCTGCTGCGCGCCCTGCCAGTCAATGTCGAACAGCACATCCTTTCCGGCGTTTAGCGCGGCTTCAACCGGTTCCTTGGGCGTACCATAGCGATGGCCAAAGACATGCGCCCATTCCAGAAACTTGCCCTCACGCGCCATCGCCTTAAAGGTGGGTTCGTCGGTGAAAAAATAATCCTCGCCCTCAACCTCGCCGGGGCGCGGCTGGCGGGTGGTGCAACTAACCGACAGCGTGACTTCCTTGTCCGCCTCCAGCAGCATGCGTGACAATGTCGATTTCCCCGCGCCAGAAGGTGACGACAGCACGAACAACAGTCCGCGGCGTTCAAGTTTGGGAGCAGATTGCTTGTCGGTATCGGCCATAGCCGCTACTGGTCGATGAGTGGGCGGCGCGTCAAGCGGCTTTTGGGGGAGAATGGTGCATGAACTGGCCGCTTCGGATCAGCAAGTTCGCAACGCTGATTGCATTCCTGCTTTTTGCAGCCTTTGGCGCGATCCTGTGGAGCATGGGTCGCCCACCCATTTGCGCCTGTGGCGAGGTGAAGCTGCTGCATCTGGTGGTGCAATCGAGTGAGAATAGCCAGCATCTGGC
>CAYVQO010000093.1:0-2977 GCA_964452835.1 uncultured Sphingorhabdus sp.
GCAATCAGCCCTGACGCGCCTTGAAGCGGCGGTTGGTCTTGTTGATCACATAGGTGCGGCCACGACGGCGAATCACGCGGTTATCGCGGTGGCGCCCCTTCAGGGACTTGAGAGAATTGACGATCTTCATCGGATTTTTCCGTATCTATTGCGGCCAACGGCCTGAATTGAAGGCGCGCCACTATGGTGGAGTCGGCATAAAGTCAAGCGCGACTTTACTCGACATGAGGCGCAAGGCGTGCAATTCTGCCGCCATGATCCGCATATTCACCTCGCTTGCACTTGCCTTTGGCCTTTCTGCCTGTGCTATTCCCACTGGCCCCGTTGATGTCACGCGCTTTCACCGCGCTGCAGAGGGCTATAGCTATGGCAGTGGCAGTTACAGCCTGAAAAGCGAAACGGACTCGCTTGCCCTGTCCCCTTATCTGGCAGCGGTTGCCCGCGAAATGCAGCGCGTTGGCTATAACGAAAAGCCGCAAGACAGTGATGTGATTGCCGAGGTAAACGTCGAAGTGACCAGAACCGAAGTCAATCGCGGATCACCCGTCGGTGTCGGTGTGGGCGGATCAACAGGCAGCTATGGATCGGGTGTTGGCGTGGGCGTTGGAATCAATCTGGGCGGAGGCCGGGGCGTGCTGGTGCAAACCCTGTTGTCGGTCCGCCTGCTGCGCCGCAGTGACAATCTGATAATCTGGGAAGGCCGGGCAAGCCAAAGCGCAGATGCCAAGTCTCCCGCCGCCCAGCCAGGCATTGCAGCGTCAAAATTGGCGGCATCGCTGTTTCAGGACTTTCCCGGCGAGTCTGGCACGACTATCAGCGTGCGCTGACACAGCATTTTACGACTCCTAAGGATCGACGCATGACTATCCAGAGCATCAACTGCGCCTTCGACAGCGGCAATATTGTTGTCCACAGCATAGACGGAGCGACGGCGCAACTATCGATCCGAAAGGATAAGGATTCGGAATTTGCGCAATGGTTCCATTTCCGTGTTGCTGCAACACCAGGCGAGGAAATCATACTGAAGATCAGCGGGCTTGAGGGAAGCGCCTATCCGGGCGGCTGGCCCAATTATCGTGCCTGTGTGTCCGAAGATCGCGACTATTGGGCACGCACCGAAACCAGCTATGACAAGGATGCCGACGGGGGCACGCTGTCAATCCGTTACACATCCGTAAGTGGCCTGGTTTGGTTCGCCTATTTCGCGCCCTACAGCATGGAGCGGCACCATGACCTTGTTGCCGAGATCGCAAGCGTAGAGGGTGTCGATTATCGCTGCCTTGGCACCTCGCTGGAGGGGCAGCCAATCGACTGCCTGTCGATGGGCAATGGCGAAACGCAAGTCTGGCTCTATGCCCGCCAGCATCCGGGCGAGACGCAGGCCGAATGGTGGATGGAAGGCGCGCTGGATATGCTCACGGATCCCGCTGATCCGCATGCACGCAAGTTGCTGGAAAAATGCCGTCTGCATGTCGTACCGAATTGCAATCCGGACGGTTCGCGGCGCGGACATTTGCGCACCAATTTTGTCGGCGTGAACCTGAACCGTGAATGGGCAGAGCCTTCTGCGGAACGCAGCCCCGAGGTGCTGTGCATTCGCAACGCGATGGACGAGACCGGCGTGCATTGGGCAATGGACGTCCACGGCGACGAAGCCATCCCTGCTGCGTTTATGGCAGGCTTTGAAGGCATCCCGTCCTGGACCAACGATCAGGGAGCACGCTACACCCGCTTTGTGCAGCGCCTCACTGAACGTACCCCTGATTTCCAGACCGAGCTGGGCTATGCCATTGCGGGCAAGGGCAAGGCTAACCTTAGCATGTCCACCAACCAGTTGGCAGAGCGGTTCGGCCCGTCGCATGGTTGCGTGTCTATGACGCTGGAAATGCCCTACAAGGACACCGTCCACGGCAACGACCCGGAACAGGGCTGGTCGCCGGAGCGGTGCAAGCTGCTGGCGCGGGAATGTATGGCGACACTGGCGGAGATGGTGTGATGAAGCTATGGTTTGCGAGTGCGCTGCTTGTCTCCTTGATCGCGGGGACGGCGGCGCAGTCGGCGGATCGAAAAGCAAAGCCCAAGGGCGAACTGGGCAGCGAATGGGTCAATTCCCAAGGCAATAGCCGCCGTGCCCAAATCAGCCTGCAGATCGAAAGTGAACGCGGCGTTGCACCGGGCATTTACCGCCCTGTAAAGTTCGACTGGCCTGCAGGTGATTTACAAAAGGGCAAATATCCCGGCAACATTGCGAAAGAAGAAGAAGGCGAAGTGGGGCTGCGGGTCACAATTGGTCTGGATGGGACCGTCACCGCCTGCGAAATCACCAGGCCGTCAGGTATCGCGGCCTTCAACGACCATGTGTGCCCACATATTCTGCGCTATGGCCGTTTTGTCCCGGCCCTGTCTGATCAGGGCGAACGGGTGAGTAAAAGCTATGATGCCGTTGCCAGTTACGAACTTGCCCCGCGTTTCTATATGGCAGCTCCAGCAGGACCAATTGAGCCTGCTAAGATACGCCGCGCACAGCTGGTAGAGCTTCCTATCTTGGCCACCGCCGGTATCGATGCCAACACCAGACGGCCTCCCCATGTAAATTATATCGCGGCGGTCATCGGAGTCGGTCCGGATGGAAAAGCGACAGGCTGCACACTGCATTCGGCGACCGAAAATGACATGCTGGACAAGCAAATTTGCCATTCTCTGAAAAAGAATCTGGCGATCCGTCCGGCCGTCAACATCCAGACCAATGAACCAGTGGAAGATAGCATCACCGTGTCGTTTAACTGGACCAATTGAGCGCGGTTCGGCCATGTACACCATCATTGAGGACGATCTGACCGGCTCTGACATCCGCGCGCTGCTCGAAACGCATTTCGCGGGAATGCTCGCCAATTCGCCCGAGGGTAGTTGCCATTTTCTGGATTTTGAGGGGCTGAAAGCGCCGGGGGTTACATTCTGGTCGATCTGGGACGGCACC
>CAYVQO010000093.1:3077-7589 GCA_964452835.1 uncultured Sphingorhabdus sp.
TATTGCGGCCCCTTTGCTGACTATAAGGAAGACCCGTTCAGCCGGTTTATGACGCTGGCGTTGTAAGCGCTGCGCGACCGGGCTAGATGCGCTCACGAACAATCACAGGATTCCCCAATGCCCCAGCTCATCCTCATCCGTCACGGCCAGTCGCAATGGAATCTCGAAAACCGCTTTACCGGCTGGTGGGACGTTGATGTTACTGAAAAGGGCGCGGCGGAAGCATGGGCGGCTGGTGAATTGATGAAGGCAAAGGGCATATCGCCAGATTGTTGTTTCACCAGCGTGCAGACGCGGGCAATCAAGACCTTGAATCTGGCATTGGAAGCGATGGGAAGGCTGTGGCTACCGGTCACCAAGGACTGGCGGTTGAACGAACGCCATTATGGTGGACTAACCGGACTGGACAAGGCAGAGACTGCTGCAAAGCATGGCGACGAACAGGTTCATATCTGGCGGCGCAGCTTCGATATTCCGCCGCCGCCTCTGGATGCGGACTCGCCCTATGACCTGTCGAAAGACCCGCGCTATGCCGGAATTGCCATTCCCAACACAGAAAGCCTGAAAGACACTATCGCCAGAGTTCTACCTTATTTTGAAAGCGCAATTGCCCCTGAACTGAAGGCCCGCAAGACCGTGCTCATCTCCGCACATGGCAATTCATTGCGGGCGCTGGTGAAGCATTTGTCCGGCATCTCTGATGCTGATATCACGGGTCTGGAAATCCCCACTGGCCAGCCCATTGTTTATGAGCTGGATGACGGCCTGAATGCTATGGACCGTTATTATCTTTCAGAACGATAGTGGCTTAGCTTAGGCCGGATATTTGCTGCGCTTATGCGCATACATCGCCTTGTCCGCAGCCTCTAATATGTCTGCCGCACGTGCCCCGCTTTCGATCAGCTGCGCGCCGACTGATACGCTGATCCCCAGCTTTGGGCCCCGGGTTGCAATGGTGAATTCCGTCAGCTGCCTTTGCATTGACGTGGTTTTTTCCGCCAGTTGCTCTGCAGAAATCATGTCCAGCAAAATGGCAAATTCGTCCCCACCGAGCCGCGCAACAATATCCGATTTGCGGACCGCTGCGAGCAGGGCTTTGGCCACGCCGACCAAAATGTCGTCACCAACGCCATGTCCCTGAATGTCATTCACCGCCTTTAGCCGATCGACATCACAATAAAGCAGGCCAAAGCTGCCGCCATAGCGATGCGCGCGCCAGCACCAGCGTTCAAGCTCTTCCATAAAGTGGCGGCGGTTGAAGAGCGGCGTCAGGCCATCGGTCGAAACCAGCCGTTCAAGCTCGGCTATGCGCGCCTGCAGCCGGGCATTTTCACGCTCCAGCAACGAAATGGTATCCGCCCCTATGGCGGGTCCAACTTTAGTCATATTTTGCGACATTAGGGTTCCGGTTTTTTAGTTTTGCGACCCGGTTGCCTTATGTTTCGTTGAATACAATCCGATTTTGTTCAAAATTGCAACTGTTTACCACTTCGGCGAGTGCAAGATGAACATTTGCACCTGTGGCTAGCCGCCGCTAGAGATACAGGCTGTTCCGGGCAATATGAGGCGCAAAGTGAGCGAACCTACCCCCCTTGTCGGCATAATCATGGGCAGCAGGTCCGATTGGGAAACAATGCGTGAAGCATCCGCAATTCTGGCTACGCTGGACATCGCGCATGAGTGCAAGGTGGTTTCGGCCCACCGCACACCTGACCGGCTTTATGACTATGCCAAGGGTGCAGCTGGGCGCGGGCTGAAATGCATTATTGCAGGTGCTGGCGGTGCTGCGCATTTGCCGGGTATGGCTGCTGCGATGACACGGCTGCCGGTACTGGGGGTGCCTGTCCAGTCAAAGGCGCTGGACGGCATGGACAGCCTGCTTTCCATTGTTCAGATGCCGGCTGGCATCCCGGTTGGCACGCTGGCCATTGGCAAGGCTGGGGCAACCAACGCTGCTTTGCTTGCCGCGGCGATGCTCGCCAATGAGGACGAATTGCTGGCGTCTCGTCTGGAATCATGGCGCGCCAAACAAACCGCCGCTGTCGGCGACACGCCTGAATGAGCGCAGGTAATTTATGAGTGTTTTGGTTCCCGGATCGACA
The DNA here is from genome assembly GCA_964452835.1 of uncultured Sphingorhabdus sp. GTDB lineage: Bacteria > Pseudomonadota > Alphaproteobacteria > Sphingomonadales > Sphingomonadaceae > Sphingorhabdus_B. Next base: position 5,180 of record CAYVQO010000093.1, read on the forward strand.
GTCGGCATATTGGGCGGCGGGCAATTGGGCCGCATGCTGGCGATTGCAGCGGCGCAGCTTGGCTATCGTTGCCATATCTACGCGCCAGAGGAGTTATCGGTTGCGGCAGAGGTTGCAGCGGAGTTCACCTGCAAAGCCTATCATGATACTGATGCCCTGCGCGCTTTTGCCAAGGCCTGCGATGTTGTCACCTATGAATTTGAAAATGTCCCCGTTGCGCCGCTGCAAACAATCGCCAGCGTTGCGCCTATCCGGCCGGGCCTGAAGGCGCTGGAGATTGCCCAAGACCGGGTTGAAGAGAAACTATTTGTGGCAAAGCTGGGCGGTGAAACTGCACCGTTTGAAATCGTTGGTGAGCGGCAAGAGGCAGGGCCAGCGCTCGAAAAGATTGGCTATCCCGCGATCCTGAAAACCATCCGCATGGGCTATGATGGCAAGGGTCAGGTCCGGTTGAATTCGCCCGACGAGGTTTCGCAGGGCTGGCAAGATATTGGTCGCCAGCCCGCCATTGCCGAAAAAATGATCAGCTTTGATGCGGAATTTTCGGTCATATTGGTGCGCAACAGCGCCGGTGATATCCGTTTCTGGGATAGCCCACGCAACAAACATGATGGTGGCATATTGGCATTGTCCAGCCTGCCCGCTGGCGCTTTGATTGAAAGCCAGCAGGGCAAGGCTCGCGAATTGGCAGCGGCGGTGGCCGAGGCATTGGACTATGTTGGCGTGCTGACGCTGGAATTTTTTGCGACAGCTGATGGACCCCTGTTTAACGAAATGGCCCCGCGTGTCCACAATAGCGGCCATTGGACGATTGAAGGTGCGGCAACCAGCCAGTTCGAAAATCATATCCGCGCAATCTGCGAGGTACCCCTAGGCGACACCAAGACTGTTTGTGACCGGGTGGAAATGGCCAATCTGATCGGCGATGATGTGCTGCGGTGGCGGGAATTGTTTGGTGATGATGATGCCAATGTTCACCTTTATGGAAAGGGCGATCCATCGCCGGGGCGGAAAATGGGTCATGTCACTCGGCTCTATCGGTGACTTGTCAGGTCGCCGCGCATAAGGCAGAGCAGGCGCAATGGACCATCCCGAAATCATCCTGATCCTGGCCCGTGCATCCAACGGGGTGATTGGCGTTGATGGCAGTTTGCCATGGCACATCCCGGCTGACCTTCGGCATTTCAAGCAGCTGACCAAGGGCCGCCCGATGATTATGGGACGCAAGACCTTTGACAGTCTGCCCGGCTTGCTGGAAGGGCGGCGGCACATTGTGCTGACCCGCGACAAGGCATGGGAAGAGGAAGGCGCAGAAGTCGCCTATTCGGTTGAGGAGGCGCTGAAGCTCGCCAACGGCCCGCATGTCTGCGTAATCGGCGGTGCCGAAATTTACCGACTGTTCTTGCCACTGGCTGACAGGATCGAGCTCACCGAGATTGATTTGAAGCCCAAAGGCGATACGCTGATGGAGCCGTTTGATAGCAAGCAATGGAAAGAAACTGCGCGCACTTACCATCCGGCAGAAGGCAGCCAGCCCGCCTTCGCCTTTGTTACCTTGCAGCGCAAATAGGGGAAGCATGATGCGCAAATGGCTTTGGGGGATCGCCGCGCTGCTGCTTGTGGCGGGCATCGGCTTTTTCGGTTTTGCGCCGGGCTATGTCGAAGGATCGATGAACCGGATCGACGGCAAGCCTTTGCCAAAAGTAAGCGCGGAGGCCATTGCGCTGCACAAGACGCTGACCATCGTTGATCTTCATTCGGATACGCTGATGTGGAAGCGCGATATGCTCGACCGGGCAGATCGCGGCCATATGGATTTGCCCCGGCTGCAGGCTGGCAATGTTGCATTGCAGGTTTTCTCTTCGGTTACGAAAACGCCAAAAGGTCAGAATTACGACGCCAACGGTGCAGATAGCGACAATATCACGCTGCTGACGGTAGCGCAGTTGCAGCCGGTGCGGACATGGGGGTCGTTGCTTGAGCGATCCTTGTGGCATGCAACGAAAATGCAGCAGGCAATCAGCGCATCTGAAAACGGCCTGATGCCAGTCGCTGCCAGCGCCCAGCTGGATTATCTGTTGGCGTTGCGCGACAGTTTGCCCGCGCTAAACCAAGCCGCTGCCTATGGCTCTGGCCCTCTTCCAGTGCCGGTTGGCGCCCTCCTTTCGATCGAGGGCCTCCAGAATCTCGAAGGCAAAGCCGAAAATCTCGACAAGCTCTATGCCGCCGGTTTCCGCATGGCCGGCCTGACGCACTTCTTTGACAATGAACTGGCAGGCTCAATGCACGGGCTTAAAAAAGGTGGCCTTACCCCCTTTGGCCGCGACATCATCCGGCGCATGGAAGCCAAAGGCATGATCGTCGATATCGCCCATTGCAGCCAGCAATGCGTCACCGAAATATTGGCGAT
>CAYVQO010000094.1:0-7507 GCA_964452835.1 uncultured Sphingorhabdus sp.
TGATGGCGATGCGCATTGCGACCGATGGGCTGGAATGAGGCACAGATGCGGCCGCCTTTCGCTGACGGCGCTGGGATTGCTGATGGCTCTGGCGGCTCCAGCGCATGCCGCACCAGCAGAGCAGGCAAATTGCGCCTATGACAGCATGACCGAACAGGAACGTGAGCTGAGTGGGCGCGTCATTCTGCAATCGTTGGACGGCCGCGATGCCGCGCAGCAGACCGTTGAGATGAGGCGCGCCAAAACGGCTTTGAGCGGTCTGATTGCGGGTTGTGAAGCCAAACATGGCTGGACAAAGGATGAGGCAAATGCAGCCTATTCCTACAGCGCGTTGCGGCTGATGGCTGGTTCTGCCCGCGAGATACTGGAGCAAATGGGCGGCGATCCGGCCGCTGCAGACCTATTCTTCGCACAGAACAAATATAAGATATTGGAGGAAGAAGCAGCGGGTCGTTCGAGCGAAGAATGGGCAAAAACACGACTGATTGAGATGGGCTTTGCCGCGGAGAAATCGCCTGCATTTGAAGCGGTGTGGTTTTATCTGGGTCTTTTGTTTCAGATAGATAGCGAGTATGAATCCTTCATATCTGGCAACCGGTCAGAAAGGGCTCAATAGATATTCAGGCCGATCTTAAAGGCCTAATCGCTGCTCCCCCCTTGCAAGCTGCGCAGTCGGGTATTAGTGGGCGGCTAACATTTGTCGAATCCCAACTGAGAAGGGGCATGTAATGAGCGATACCGCTGATCGGGTTAAAAAAATTGTTGTCGAGCATCTGGGTGTAGAGGCCGACAAAGTCACGGCTGAAGCGAGCTTCATCGACGATCTGGGTGCAGACAGCCTCGACATTGTCGAGCTGGTCATGGCTTTTGAAGAAGAGTTTAACGTCGAAATTCCCGACGATGCCGCTGAAAAGATTTCGACAGTCAAGGATGCGATCGACTTTATCGAAGCCAACGGCTGACAATATCGCTGCGCGGGCAGCACATACCATAACGAAATAGCACGGCTTTCCGGTTTGGGGTAAACCCGCTGGAAAGCCGTTTGCATTTTGGCCCATGCATCCCATAAAGGGCGCATGCATAAACGAATAAGGGAGAACGGTTGATGCGCCGTGTCGTTGTCACCGGATTAGGTTTGGTTACGCCATTGGGTGGCGATGTGGAGACCAGCTGGGCAAATATCCTCGCCTCTAAATCAGGTGCGGGCCATATAACCAAATTTGATGCAGAAGCCGGTGGGCAGAAATGCCTGATAGCCTGTGAGGTGAAGCCGAAAGAGCATCCTTACGGCTTTGATCCCGACAAGCGTGTTGATCACAAGGTGCAGCGGCAGGTTGATCCCTTTATCATCTATGGCATTGATGCAGCCGGTCAGGCGCTGGAAGATGCCGGTTTGACAGACATGGACGAAGCAACCAAGCTGCGTGCGGGTTGCTCCATTGGTTCCGGCATTGGCGGGCTTCCGGGGATTGAAAGCGAGTCGTTGTTATTGGCCGAAAAGGGGCCGGGTCGCGTGTCCCCGCATTTCGTACATGGCCGACTGATCAACCTGATCTCTGGCCAGGTGAGCATCAAATATGGCCTGAAGGGCCCCAACCACGCGGTCGTAACGGCTTGTTCAACAGGGGCGCACAGCATTGGCGATGCTGCACGCATGATACGCGATGATGATGCGGACATCATGCTTGCCGGCGGCGCGGAAAGCACCGTCAATCCGCTGGGCATTGCCGGATTTGCTCAGGCCCGTGCGCTCAACATGAGCTATAATGACCGGCCAGAACAGGCCAGCCGCCCCTATGACAAGGACCGCGATGGTTTTGTCATGGGCGAAGGCGCAGGCATAGTCGTGCTGGAAGAATATGAGCATGCCAAGGCGCGCGGTGCGAAAATCTATGCCGAGGTCGTGGGCTATGGCCTTTCGGGCGATGCCTATCATGTGACGGCCCCGCATCCCGAAGGCGATGGCGCTTATCGTTCGATGGAAATGGCGTTGAAAAAGGCGGGAATGAAGCCTGCAGACATTGATTATATCAATGCGCATGGTACCTCTACTATGGCCGACACCATCGAGCTTGGCGCGGTCAAGCGGTTGTTCGGTGATGCAATCTCTGGCGTTTCGATGAGCTCGACCAAGTCGGCTATCGGTCATTTGCTGGGCGGCGCTGGAGCTGTGGAAAGCATCTTCTGCATCCTGGCCATTCGCGACCAGATTGTCCCGCCAACGCTTAATCTGGATAATCCGGATGAGGGGACCGAAGGCGTCGACCTTGTCCCACATGTCGCCAAAAAACGTGCGGTACGGGCGGTGCTCAACAACAGCTTTGGCTTCGGTGGCACCAATGCCAGCCTGATCATGAAGGCTGTATAACCAGGTGTCACGCACGTTGAAATATCTGCTGATTGTCCCGGCACTGCTGATTGCGCTGGTCGGCGGGAATTTTGTCTATGGCTGGCACGCAAAGGGCCCATCCAACCGCGAAGTGACTGTGGTGATAAAGCCGGGTTCCAGCATTCGGCTCGCCGCCGCGCAATTGCAAAAAGGTGGCGTCATCAAATCCGCCGATGCCTTCGTCAACCGCGCCCGTATTTTCGGCGCGACCAGCACGATAAAGGCAGGCGAGTTTCTGATCCCGCCGGGTGCATCGAATGCCGATGTGCTTTCCATTTTGACGGGTGGGAAAACAGTGCAGCGGATGGTGACAGTGCCCGAGGGTATGCCATCGATCATGGTCTATGAAAGGCTGATGGCGAATGACATGTTGCGCGGGCAGATTCCTGTTCCCGCCGAAGGCTCTATCCTGCCTGACAGCTATGCCTTTGAAAAGGGAGAGAGCCGGGCGCAGGTCGTGCTACGCATGCAGGCAGCGATGAAACAGGCACTGGCCGAGCTTTGGCCCAAAAAAAGCGCGGATAGCGTTGTGAAAACGCAGGAGGAAGCGATCATATTGGCCTCCATTGTGGAAAAGGAAACGGCGAAGAAATCGGAGCTGCGCGTTGTTGCGGGCGTCTATTCAAACCGGCTGAAACAGGGCATGATGTTGCAGGCCGATCCGACGATAATTTACCCCATCACGAAGGGCAAACCGCTGGGCCGCCGCATCCGCCAATCGGAAATTGCGGCAGTGAATGATTATAACACTTACTCGATGGTCGGCCTGCCAAAAGGTCCCATCGCCAACCCCTCTCGTGCCGCGATTGAGGCTGTGCTGAACCCGGAAAAGACCGACTATCTGTTCTTTGTGGCCGATGGCGAAGGCGGGCATGTTTTTGCGCGGACGCTGCAAGAGCATAACGCCAATGTCGAAAAATGGTTCGCCATCCGCCGCGAGCGGGGGGAGATGTAGGGGCGTTTAAGGCTCGGCTATGTTGAACGCCGCTGGCATTGGATCAAGCGCTGCCTGAAGCGCCTCCACTGCTGCCCTGTCTCCCTCAATCTTCAGCCCCGCCGCCTCCAATTGTGCCAGCGGCATTTTCAGGAACAGCATGGCAAGAAACAGCTGGCGCGGGCCGCGCACAGTTGCTGCAGGGTTGGCGTGGCTGCTGCCCATCTCGCTGATCATTACGGCATTGCCGATACTGATCTTCGCGTTTTCATTGCGGTCTGAAATCGCAAAGTTAATCGCCAGCCTGGTATCGCCAATGACAGCCGGGTTCAGCCGCGTGGCCACTGATTCCAGCAGCAGGCCTGTGGGGATGGCGGCGATCATGTCCGGGCTCTGGATCGTCGCGCTCGCCTGTACACCCTGACGCAAGTCACGTGCGGCAGAAAGGAACTGATTGCGCCAGATTGCGGATTCCGCCTGATAGCCCTGCTGTTCATAGCTATCGGCCAGCAATGCGCGGCCCTCGGCATTTTGCGGATCAGCAAAAATGAGGCTGTTCAGCAAATCGGATGACCAGCGATAATCACCTGCCGCCAATGCCTTTTTGGCCGCCGCCAGTACCTTCTCTGCCCCACCCATATCGGCGACCAGCCGCTTTGCCCGTTCGGCAGGCGGGTGCGGGTTCAGATTGGCGGGAACCGCATCGTACCAGCCCAGATAGCGCTGATAGACGGCCTTTGAATTGTGGCTATAGGTGCCGTAATAGCCGCGGTTAAACCAGTCATTTGCGATTGTCGCAGGCGGCTTGATTGCTTCGGCAATTTCCGCTGGCGTCATCCCGGCATTCATCATCCGTATCGTCTGGTCATGCAAATAGCGATAATTGTCGCGGTGGCCTTCCAGCCAGCTTTTAACCTCTTTCTGTCCAAAGCGCGGCCAGCAATGGCTGGAGATGACGGCGTCTGACCGCCCGGCATAGAGATTGACCGCCTCGTTCAGATAATTGGACCAGGCCAGCGCATCGCGCACCTTTGCGCCGCGCGGCGTCAAGATGTTATGCAGTGAACAGGTAGCAAGCTCCGCCGCCAGAAAGGTGCGCGCCGAGGGGACATAGACATTCATTTCCGCAGGAGCCTCAGTCTCTGGCACCATCTGGAATTCCAGTGTGACGCCATCGATGGTTCGCGTGTCACCGGTTTTCCGGATCAAGTCAGTGGGAGCGATCAGCGTGATCGCACCGCCCGAAATCCCCTTGCCAATGCCGCTGCCCATCTGGCCCTGCGCGCCGGGTTTCAGGCTGCCGCCAAATTGGTAACTGGCCCGCCTGCCCATGGCCGGTCCTGCCAGCACATTTTCTGATGCCGCTTCTTCGACGAAAAATTCAGGGGCAATCACCGTGACTTTGCCTGCCTTGACCCCGGCTTCGTCAATCACTCCGCGCACGCCACCATAATGATCGCCATGGCTGTGGCTATAGATGACGCCAGTTACCGGCCGCTGCCCTAGCTGCGCATTGACCAGTTCCAGCGCCGCAGATGCCGCTTCTTTGGTGGTCAGTGGGTCGATCAGGATCCAGCCCGTCTTGCCTTCGATCACGGTCATGTTTGACACATCAAAGCCGCGCACCTGCCAGACATTGTCGGCAACCTTGTAAAGCCCATGCTTGCGCAGCAGCTTCATGTGCCGCCACAGGCTGGGGTTGACCGTTGCCGGTGCCTCTCCCTCGATCCAAGCATAGGCGTCCAGGTCCCAAACCGGCTTGCCGTCGCTGGTCGCGATCAAGCGATCAGCGCGGGTGGCAACAAAGCCCTGATCGGCAAAAGCGGCATCGCGGCCATCCTCCGCCGGCAGAGTAGCGGCAGCGGCCTTCTGCGCCTCAATGGTCGGGGCGCTGGCGGGTTTCGGCTCCAGCGTCGTTGCAAATGCAGGGCTGCTGGTCGCCAGCAGCAACGGCCAAAGATATTTCATGTTCCTCTCCCTTTTGCGCCAATGCTATGGCCGCTATGATGCACGCGCAAGACTCTTTGGCTCCTGTGATCATTACCGCGCAAATGGGGCAGAGCGATCAGGCCGTATTCAATATGCTTCGGCAAAGGCATTTCCCGCCAGAGCGCAATTTTCTGGACGCGCATATCACGCTGTTTCACCATTTGCCGCCAACGCAGCTGCCGGAGATAAAGGCGCGGCTCGCGGCGATGGCTAGAGAATATCCGTCGCCACCTGCAATGCTGCATGGCGTGATGCTGCTCGGCCGCGGCGTGGCCTACCATATTGATAGCCCTGACCTGCTGGCGATGCGGGACGAACTGGCCGATGGCTTTACCGGGCTGCTGACGCCGCAGGATCAGGCTCGGCCGCGCCTTCATATCACGGTGCAGAATAAGGTGGAGCCAGCCGTTGCCAAGGCGCTGCATGCTGAGCTTGCCAACTGCTTTCAACCACGTCCGCTGCGGATTATTGGACTGTCAGCCTTTTTCTATCGGGGCGGCCCTTGGGAGCCCATCCAGAGCTGGCGTTTTTCAGGCGTTCGCCGGTAACGGCTTCTCGCCCGTGACGGCACTGAGAATGAAACGCAACGCCATCAGGCCAGCGAACCACAGCGCATCGTTCAGCGCAACGGCTGCGTTGATTTCCAGTGTGAAATTCTCAACGCCTCCGCCAAATTGCGCATAAGCCCGCATCAGTGCGAGATAGACGACAAAGGCCGACGCCAGCGACGCCACACTGCGCAGCGACGATCCAATCGCAATCCGTCCAGCGACGAAGCGCGCCGCCAAATAGGCCGCCACGGTGCAGCCAAGGATCGCCAGCCCATGGCCAACGGCTTGCGCCTCCCATGGGAAAGACAGGATGAAAAAGCCGACAAACTGGTTCGCCGCCCATGCCGCTGCAACCAGCGCGAGGCCGGCACGGCGGTTCATGGTCAGCGCCGCCAATGTGGCAAAGGCGGCAAAGGGAAACACACAGGCTAGGGCCCAGCTGCCAAGCACACTCGCCGTCGCCAGCGATGCGGGCCAGAGCATAGTGCGCGGATTGGAAATTGCTGTGGTCATTATGATTTCCCTTTGCCTCTTGTCTTGGTGGTAGCGGGCTTTTGCCCGCTGCTCAATTCCCTAAAATTTCGCACGCACACCGAAATGGGCGTTGCGGCCATAGGTGCCATAGCCTGCTACGGTCTGGTAATTGGTGTCACCAGCATTTTCCAGTCGGCCATAAAGCTCGATTGCGCCGTTCAGCGCATAGGCGGCACGCAAGCGGAGCAACGCATAGCCGTCTAGCCGCGTCGACCCGCCAAAGCCGTCCAGACTGTCGCTGGCAAGGCGCAGGTCCGCGCCCAGTTTCAGCTGATCCAGCGCATTCCAGTCAGCTGCCAGGTTCAGGCTGTGCACGGGCCGGCGCAAATGGCGGACATAGGCTGTGGTGCCGTCCTCACGCTTTTCGGCATCGACATAGCTGTAATTGGCGCGGAGGCTGAACCGCTCGCTGGGACGCAGCTCGACAAAGCTCTCGACGCCGTTGGCGCGCGAACGGACGATATTGTTGTAGCGGAATGTGCCCAGATCGAAATCGATCATGTTGCGCGTGCGCCGCTGGAAGGCCGTTGCGCCAAAGCGTAAGTTTCCGTCGAGCAGCGACTGCTCGAAGCCGATCTCATAACTTTTGGCTTCCTCTGGCTGCAGCGTCGGATCACCGAAGAAACTGAATAGCTGGAACAGTGTCGGGGCCTTGAATCCCTCGCCATAGGCTGCGCGGATCAACGTGTTGCCGCTAACGCGCCAGACAGCATTGGCACTGAAGGTCGCCTTGCTGCCATAGCTCTTATAATCGTCAATACGTGCACCTGCAGTCAGCGTGACTGTGTCCACTGGATCGACAATGGCTTGCGCATAGGCACCAGAATAGCGGGTCTTTTGCGGGGAAAAGCCGTCGCTGAACCGGCTGCGCTCATGCTCGGCGCCAAAGACTGTCCGAACCTGCTCGCTGATCTGCCAGTCACCCTGATATTCAAACCGCTCACTGCGCCCACGGGCAAGAAAGCTGGGTGCCGTTGCAGCAGGTGACGCGAAATTGTCGCGGTTGATGTCGCTGATGGTGACGGCCAGCCGGTTCTTCAGTTGGCCAAGTTCGAGGTTCAGCCCGGCATAGCCCGTCAGCTGCTGCGTGGTTGAATATTCGGGCGTGTC
>CAYVQO010000095.1:0-7453 GCA_964452835.1 uncultured Sphingorhabdus sp.
AGCGACATCGATCCGCCGCCAGACCAGCCGCCGAGGATGATCTGCTCATAACCCAGTTTCGCCCGCGCATGGCGCAGTGCGGCGGCAAGGTCAGCAAGGCATTTCTCCATGATCAGCGCGGTATCATTCCCCCGATAGCGCGGGTTCACATAAAGGACATGGTGCCCAGCCGCCGCGAGCGCCGTAACCAGGGGCAAAAAAGAGCCGCCCCCAATTGGGTGTGTGAACACAATTGCCCGGTTGGACGGGCTGTCCTTTGGAAGAATGCTCATGCATTCGACAAACACCATTCCGCCCGCGCCGCCATAGACATCCTTAAAGGTCGACGCTTCCTGATGGACCACGGCATAGGGGGTGCGGACGATTTCCATTGCGTTGTTCCTCTCACGTGGCAGATTGCCAACGGGACGAGGAAAGGCAACAGAAATGGTCCAGCCAACGGGCATCCACCATATCGCGGTCATGACCGGCGACATGAAGAAACAGATCGCATTTTTCAGCAATGTGCTTGGGCTTCCACTGGTGGCGATTTTCGACATGCACGGCGTGCCCGGCGGCATTCATGCCTTTCTGAAGCTGGATGAGGCCTGCTATTTCTCGCTGGTGCAACTGCCCGATACGGCGGCGACGCCGATCACGCTTGGCGTTACCCATGCCGGAACCGGGGCAGGCAACAGTGCAGGCGGCACGATGCAGCACCTCGCCTTCCATGTCGCTGACGAGGCCGCGCTGCTGGCGATGCGCGACCGTATCCGGCACAAGGGCGTCAATGTGATCGGCCCATTGGATCATGGCATGTGCAAATCCATTTATTTTGCCGGGCCAGAGCAGTTGACGCTGGAGGTGGCGTGCCCCGGTATGGCAGTGACGGCGGATCGCTGGGTTGACCCGGCGGTGCTGGCAAAGGTTGGGATCACAGCAGAGGAAGCGGCCGCCTTTGCTGGGCCCGATGGCTATGATGGAGAGGGCGGTCGAGTGCAGCAGCCGCCTTATGATCCAGCACAGCCGCACATGGCCTATCCGTTAGATCGCTATAAAATGATGCTCGCGCTGCCTGATGAAGCGCTTGCCGCGATGCCGCAGCATAATGAACCGCCGGTTCCGGCTTGAAAATCGGTCGTCCAATAGCCAGTTGCATGGCTGCAACGCCTGCGCACAAAAGCACAAGCACACAGCCGCTGACCCTTTATTTGTAACTATTTTGCCGGTAAGGGGCGCTCACCAATAATTTCAGGAGTATATGTTATCGCTGCCCCAGTTTCCCGCCGTTCGTTGACACCACCGGTAAAGAGCGGTCCGCGCTATAATGAGTTCATCCAAAGCGAAAAAGTGCGCGTCATCGATGATGAAGGCGAAAATCTGGGGGTGATGTATACCCGCGAAGCGATAGCACAGGCCGCAGAAGTCGGCCTCGACCTCGTCGAAGTCTCTCCCAATGCCGACCCGCCGGTTTGCAAGTTCCTTGACGTCGGCAAGTTCAAATATGAGGCCCAGAAAAAGGCAAACCTTGCCCGCAAGAGCCAGAAGACGCAGGAGATCAAGGAGATCAAAATGCGTCCCAATATCGATGACCATGACTATATGGTGAAGATGAAGAAGATCATCGAATTCATCGGTGAAGGCGACAAGGTAAAGGTTACGCTGCGCTTCCGGGGCCGCGAAATGTCGCACCAGCAATTGGGCATGGCGCTGTTGCAGCGTGTGGCCGAAGATATGGCGGAAACCGCAAAGGTTGAATCCTACCCCCGCCTTGAAGGCCGCCAGATGCTGATGGTGCTGTCGCCGAAATAGCGGCTCAGGCCAGCGCGCCCCACAGCAGCCTTGTTCCGACTGCAATCATCAACAGGTTGATCAGCACGACAAAGCGATCAGGCGAAACTCGGCGCACCAGCCAGACACCAGCCAAAGTGCTGGCAATGGCAAGTGGCAGGAGAATGGCGCTCAGCATAGCGTTGCGCTCAGTGAAGGTGCCAAGTGCCACAAAGGCGGGTACTTTCAGCCAATTGGAAGCCGCGAAAAACAACGCGTTGGTACCAACAAAAACGTCGCGGGAAAGTTTCCGGCTCAGCGCCCAGATCTGAAATGGTGGGCCGCCCGCCAGTGCGACCTGGCTGGTGAAACCGGACACGCCGCCCCAGAACAGCCCGACCGAATCAGGCTGCTGCTTTTTCAACGCGACGCCCGCTCCGCTTTTGGTAGCAAGCTGGTTGATACCAAAGACGAGCGCAATTGCGCCGACCGCAGCCTCCACCACCCACACAGCGACATTGGCAGCAAGCAGCCAGCCGAGGATGATGCCCACTGCGCAGCCCGGCAATGTCCAGCCCAGCAAGCGCCAATCAACATGGTGCCGGAAGGACCAGACGCCGACGATATCCTGGACAATGAATAGGGGGAGCAGAATCGCCGCGCCATTGATGGGATCGATCGCGAGTGTCATTACGGGCATGGAGGCCGAACCCAGCCCGGAAAAGCCGCCCTTGCCAAGGCCTACAAGGATGACGGCAGTGGCAGCGAACAGATAGAAAAGCGGATCAGCAGGAAGCGTCAACCGCCTGCCTGACGCCGGCGCAGCGCAAGAATGTAAATCACCGCAGCGGCGGCGGCAAAGAAGAACCACTGAATTGCGTACATAAAATGGTTGTTGGGAATGCTTTCAGTAGAGGGCGGGGCCAGTTGCTCCAGCCCTGCAGGTGGCTCGCTTGCAACCAGCCGGATCAGCGACACATTATCGGGCGCAATCACGCCAGTTACAGGGCCGCCGCTCCAGTTCGGGCTTTCTGGCCGGGCGCTCCAGCCTATCGCAACCTTGGCCCCCGGCCCTTCCGCGCCGCCGGTCTGGCAATGGGCGATATGGGCGAATCCAGCCTTTCCGGCTGCATTTTTGCCCGAAACCGATTCCCAGCTTTCAACCTTCACGCACATCAGCGACGATTTGCGGAACAGCGGAAGTTTTTCGGGCAAGGGCACCGACGGCCAGGCAATGGCGGGCTGGTCCACTGCTCCGGCATATTGCGCCAGCGCCGCCTCTTTTTCCGTCTTGCGCTGCAACTGCCAAAGGCCGAGGCCAACCATGGTTGCAACCGCAAGTGCGACGATGATGGTGGGAATTAACGGCCAGCGCATGCTCATATTTCGCTTTCTACTGCGGCCAGTTCGCCTTCCTTTGCCCTGTTACGGTGCTCAGCAACCAGCAAGGCACCTTTGGCAAAACGCAGCGATAGAATGACAAGAACCACCGTCAACGGCACCCACAATAGCGCATGCAGCCAAAATGGCGGGTGGGCAGCAATTTCCAGCATGAAGGCGAGAATGATAATCAACGCGCCAAGCGCCATGGTCAGCAAGGCAGCCGGGCCGTCACCAACATTGAACGCGCTATAGTCGAGGCCACATGCCGTGCAGCGCGGCGCAAAGCGGACAGGTCCGGCAAAGAGCGACTTTACCCCGCATTGCGGGCAAAGACCAAAAAGGGCAGCCGTGGCGATGCCCGGCTGCCCTTTTTGATCTTGTGTTTCAGCCATCGGGCAGCGCCCGATCAGTGGACCGGTGCACCCCAGCCGCCCCAGACATAGACGACGACAAAGAGGAACAGCCAGACCACGTCAACAAAGTGCCAATACCAGGCGGCAGCTTCAAAGCCGAAATGCTGTTGCGGGGTGAAATGCCCCTTATAGGCGCGGCCAAGGCAGACCGCGAGGAAGATGGTGCCGACGATGACGTGGAAGCCGTGGAAGCCCGTCGCCATGAAGAAGGCCGTGCCATAGTTCAGACCGGCGAAAGGAAAGGGCGCGATCGCATATTCATAAGCCTGCACGCAGGAGAAGATGACGCCGAGAATGATTGTGACCCACAGGCCGTTGATCAGCCCCTTGCGGTCATTGTTGAGCAGCGCATGATGCGCCCAAGTCACCGTAGTACCGGAGCAGAGCAAGATCAGCGTGTTGAGCAAAGGCAGCGAGAAGGCATCGAACACCTCCATGCCCTTGGCTGGGAATTGTGCCGCCGCAGCAGCCCCTTCCTGACCAAATAGGTTGGTGATGTCGAATTTGTGCGTCACTTCATCATAAGCGACTTCCAGCGGCACGGGGAATAGCGAGAAATCGAACCAGGCCCAGAACCAGCCGACGAAGAACATCACTTCGGAGGCAATGAACATGATCATGCCATAGCGCAGATGCAGCTGCACCACAGGCGTATGATCGCCTGCATGCGCTTCCTTGATCACATCGGCCCACCACGTCCAGAAAGTGTAGAGCACGCCAATCAGACCAGCGCCGAACACCAGGCTGCCATAGGTGCCAAATACCTTGGGCTGGAACATCATCACCATGCCGAAAAACATGATAAACGCCGTAATCGAGCCGAGCAGCGGCGTGATGCTGGGCGGCAGGATATGATAATCGTGGTTCTTGGCACCGGCCATGATGAAGCTTCCCTATTTCCCTAAGCTATATGATTCAGCCCTTAGCTGCCCTTTTCCGGCCGGTCTACCGTCTTGGGGTTTTCAACCGGATAGAAAGTGTAGCTGAGGGTGATTTCTTCGATATCCTTTGTCTCCGGATCGGTCATGATCTTCGGGTCGACATAATAAAGCACCGGCATGCGAACCTCTTCGCCCGGCTGCAATGTCTGTTCGTTGAAACAAAAACACTGGATTTTGTTAAAATATTGTCCGGCTTGCGCGGGCGTAACGTTGAAGGTCGCTGTTCCAGTGATCGGTACCGCCGCATTATTCTTGGCAAGGTAAATTGACATGTCGCGCGCGCCGATGCTGACGGTATCTGTGGAACGCTCAGGTCTGAATTCCCATGGCAAGCCGCGCTGGTTGGCATCGAAGCGAATAACGATGGGCTTGCCAGTAGGCGCGATTGTAGCCGCCTGTGCCTCGCTGACGCGCATGGTGGTGCCGCCAAAGCCGGTGACCTGACAGAAAATGCGGTAGAGCGGTACTGCGGCAAAGCCCATGCCGACCATGCCAATGGCAATACTCGCGGCCATCAGCCCGGTTTTAAGATTGGAAGGTCGCGCGGTAACGGCAGTCATCCCCACACTCCAACTTTTACAACAGTGATTGCAAAGAACAGCACGCACAGGCCGGCAAGCACCAGCCCCATCATCCGCGCCCGCGCCTGCTGCCGCTCACGCACCAGCCGGCTCTGCGCCAGATCAAGATCGCCAACCTTTTGCGGGCCTTTATCGTCGATCATGCCGCCACCATCCGGTCCAAAGCCAACAGGCCGAAGAGCAGGAAGAGGTAAAGAATCGAAAAGGCAAAAAGCCGCTTTTCAGGCTTCATGGCTGCTGCATCGGTCGCGGCGTTGCGCCACACGGCAAAAGCCAGAGCCGCAAAGACCATCGTCAAGGCAAGCACCGGATAGCCATAAATCACGCCTGTAAGGCCAAGGCCCCAGGGCGCAATTGCGGCCACCGCCATCACCCATGTGTAAATGAAAATCTGATTCCGCGTCGCCTTTTGCCCCGCAACATTGGGAAGCATCGGGATGCCTGCCGCGCCATAATCGGCCTTCATAAACAGCGCGAGCGCCCAGAAATGCGGGGGTGTCCACAGGAAAATGATGGCAAACATCAAAACCGGGAGCAGCGTGACATCGCCGGTCACGGCCGCCCAGCCGATGACCGGCGGAAAGGCCCCCGCTGCGCCGCCGATGACGATATTTTGCGGCGTGTTAGGCTTTAGCCACATGGTGTAAACAACGGCGTAGAAGAAGATTGAAAATGCCAATATCCCCGCCGCCAACCAATTGACGGCAACGCCCATGATACCGACGGAAAAGGCTGCAAGCGCAATGCCGAACTGCAGGGCCGCAGGGCGTTCCATGCGGCCATCGGGCAGAGGCCGCTGCGCCGTGCGCTTCATCTTGGCATCCAGCTCCGCCTCATACCATTGGTTGAGTGCACCGCAAGCGCCTGCTGCGACTGCAATACAGAGGATCGCGGTGAAGCCAATCACAGGATGGATGTTGCCCGGTGCCGCCAGCAAACCGCACAGCCCGGTAAACACAACAAGCCGCATGACCCCGGGCTTGGTCAGGGCCCAGAAATCCCGCCAGTCCGCTGGCAAAGAGATATCATGCGTCGCTATGCTCATTTGCTCTATCCTCCCCTCCCGCCCTTCGACACGCTCAGGGCTAGGAGGGGAAACCAATGCTTATTTGATAACAGGCAATGTCTCGAACTGGTGATAGGGCGGCGGGCTGGAGAGTGTCCATTCCAGCGTCGTCGCGCCTTCACCCCAATAATTGCCCTCTGCCCGACGGCCGGCGGCCAGCGACCAGAACACGTTCACGAAGAAGATCAGGACGCCAATGCCCATAATGGCATAGCCGTAGGAAGCGACTTCGTTCCAGTGCGCATAGGCGTCTGCATAATCGGGGTAACGCCGCGGCATACCCTGATTGCCCAGGAAGTGCATCGGGAAGAACAGCACATTCACGCCGATGAAGAAAATCCAGAAATGCAGATGGCCAAGAAACTCGTTCAGATGGCGACCCGACATCTTGCCGAACCAATAGTAGAAGCCAGCAAAGAGCGAGAAGACTGCGCCGAGCGACAGCACATAATGGAAGTGCGCGACCACATAATAGGTATCATGCAGGTTATCGTCGAGGCCGCCATTGGCGAGGACCACGCCGGTCACACCGCCCACGGTGAACATGAAGATGAAACCCATGGCCCAGACCATGGGCGTCTTGAAGCTGACCGAGCCGCCCCACATGGTGGCAATCCAGCTGAAGATCTTGATGCCCGTCGGCACTGCAATCACCATCGTTGCCGCGGTGAAATACATCTTCATCTCAACGCTCATCCCAATGGTGAACATATGGTGCGCCCAGACGACGAAGCCGACCACGCCAATAGCCACCATCGCATAAGCCATGCCCAGATAGCCAAAGACCGGCTTACGGCTGAAGGTCGAGACGATCTGGCTGATAATGCCAAAACCCGGCAGGATCATGATGTACACTTCGGGGTGACCGAAGAACCAGAACAGGTGCTGATACAGGATCGGGTCACCACCAGCGGCTGCATCAAAGAAGGCACCGCCAAAGTTACGGTCCACCAGCAACATGGTGATGGCTGCGGCCAGCACTGGCAGCGCGAGCAGCAGCAGGAATGCCGTCACCAGCACCGACCAGACGAACAGCGGCATTTTGTGCAGCGTCATGCCCGGTGCGCGCATGTTGAAGATAGTGGTAATGAAGTTGATCGCCCCCAGGATCGAGGCGGCACCCGCCAAGTGGAGCGAGAAAATCGCCATGTCCACCGCTGGCCCGACCGAACCCGAAGTCGATAGCGGCGCATAGACTGTCCATCCCGTCCCTGCGCCAAGCCCGGTGCCACCCGGCACAAAGCTGGAGCCCAGCAGCATGATGAACGCAACCACCGTCAGCCAGAAGCTGATATTGTTCATCCGCGGGAAGGCCATGTC
>CAYVQO010000096.1:0-7394 GCA_964452835.1 uncultured Sphingorhabdus sp.
AAGCGCAGATACTCCTCGCGTTCCTCGGGCGTCGTTCCCACGCGTTTCAGGATGGAGAGCGAGATGACCTCGTCGCCCTTCGCCAATTTCATCGCCCGCACACCTGTAGACGCACGGCTCTGGAATTCGCGGATGTCGTCGGCGGCAAAGCGGATTGCCTTACCCGCACGGCTTGCCAGCAGCACGTCATCGTCCGGCGTCAGCAGTTCGACGCCGATCAGCCGGTCGTCGGCATCCTCGCCTTCAAACTTCATCGCAATCTTGCCGTTGGAAGGGATGTTGGCAAAGGCATCCATGCTGTTGCGCCGTGCATAGCCCTTGGCGGTGGCGAATACGACCGACAGGCCCGCCCATTCCGCCTCATCTTCGGGCAAAGTGAGCACGTTGGAAATGGTCTCGCCCTCTGCCAACGGCAGCAGGTTAACCATCGGGCGCCCCTTTGTTTGCGGCCCGCCTTCGGGCAGGCGCCACACCTTGAGCCGGTACACCTTTCCGATATTGCTGAAGAACAAGACCGGTGTGTGCGTGCTGGTGACGAACAGCTCCACCACGGCATCCTCATCCTTGGTCGCCATGCCTGCACGGCCTTTGCCGCCGCGGTTTTGCGCACGGAATGTGGCGAGCGCGGTGCGCTTGATATAGCCGCCATGGGTGACGGTAACGACCATCTCCTCGCGCTCCATCAGGTCTTCGTCCTCGACCCCGTCCCAGCTTGGCGCGATTTCGCAGATGCGGGGCGTGGAAAATTCGCGGTCCACGGCCTCCAGCTCCTCACGCATCACAGCGTAGAGTTTCACCCGGTCGCCCAGGATCGCCAGATATTCGGCGATATCAATGGCAAGCGCCTTCAGCTCATCGCCAATCTCGTCGCGACCGAGAGCCGTCAGGCGGTTCAGGCGCAGCTCCAATATCGCCCGCGCCTGAATTTCGGAAAGCTGGTAAGTGTCGCCCTCAATCTCGGTCTCTATCGCCTCGACCAGCTTGATATAGGGCAGGATTTCGCCAATTGGCCATTGCCGCGCCATCAGGGCTGCTCGCGCCGATGCAGGGTCGGCAGAACCTCTGATGATTTTCACCACTTCGTCCAAATTGGTGACGGCCACTACCAGACCCAGCAATATATGCGCCCGGTCCCTTGCCTTGTTCAATTCAAACTTGGTGCGCCGGGTAATCACTTCCTCGCGGAATTTGACGAAGCTTTCGATGAAGTCGCGCAGGCTGAGCACTTCGGGCCGCCCGCCACGGATGGCGAGCATATTGGCCGGGAAGTTTGATTGCGCCGGGGTGTGCCGCCAAATCTGGTTGAGCACAACGTCAACCGTCGCGTCCTTCTTCAGGTCAATGACAATCCGAACGCCCTTGCGGTTGGTTTCGTCGCGAATATCGGAAATGCCCTCGATCCGCTTGTCCTTTGCCGCTTCCGCCAGTTTTTCAACCAGCCCGGCTATGCCGACCTGATAAGGAGTGTGCGTGAGCACGATCGAGCGGCGATCATTCTTGCCCTCCTCGATGATGTGGCGTGACCGCATGACGATGGAGCCGCGCCCTTCGCGATAGGCGGCCTTTGCGCCCGATTGCCCGAGAATCAGCGGCCCTGTTGGAAAATCAGGGGCCGGGACAATTTCGATCAACTCATCAGTGGTAATGGCCGGATTTTCGATGAAAGCCAGACAGGCGCGGATCACTTCGCCCAGATTGTGCGGCGGGATATTGGTTGCCATGCCCACCGCGATCCCGCCCGCGCCGTTGACCAGCAAATTGGGAAAGCGAGCAGGAAGGACCTGCGGCTCCTGCCTGCTGCCATCATAGTTGGGCTGAAAATCTACGGTATCCTTGTCCAGATCATCGAGCAGCGCATTGGCGACCTTTGCCAGCCGCGCCTCGGTATAGCGCATCGAGGCCGCAGGATCGGGGTCTTGCGACCCGAAATTTCCCTGACCATCGACCAGCGGCACACGCATTGACCAATCCTGCGCCAGGCGCACCAGCGCATCATAGATGGCGGCATCGCCATGCGGGTGATAATTACCCATCACATCGCCGACGATCTTCGCTGATTTGCGGTAGGGCTTGCCCGAGACGAACCCGCCTTCTTGCGATGCAAATAATATGCGCCGGTGAACGGGTTTCAAACCATCGCGCACATCGGGCAGCGCACGCGAGACAATGACCGACATCGCATAGTCGAGATAGCTCGACTTCATTTCGTCGCTAATATCGACCGGGGAAATGTCCCGTGGTTCCTGTGGGGTTTCGTCCGGCAACTGTTCTTCGCTCACGTCCGCATAATTCCTGTTATTTTCTTTGGACGATGACCCTAGCCCACGGTCAGAATGATAGCCACCCATTGCCCCATAAAAGCGGCGCTTTTAGACAGTTTATCCACAGATTCGGTCCATGGAGCGGCAAGCCGAATTTACAAGTCTGTTCAACCGCAATTCAGCGAATTGTCGCTAGCCGATTGCCTAACCGGGCATAGCGCCGTAAAGCTGTTGGCAAAGAAAAATGTCGCGGCAAGACGGCGTCTTGCCTCTTTCGTGTGGAGAAGATTGAATGAAGCCCGTTTCCCGTTTTGCCTTGGCTGTTGCTCTTGCGTCATTGTCGATGACGTCGGCCGTGTCCGCATGGGCCGAGGATGAAAAGCCCAAAAAAGAGAAGAAAGAGAAAAAGGAAAAGAAGGGCAAAGAATCCGAAGCAGCTGCCGCGCCTCAGGCGCAGTTTTCAAAAGAGTTCCGGGCAGCCTATATCCCGGCAAACGAAGCCTATGAGAAAACCAAGGATTATGCAAAGGCGGCTTCTTTATTGCCTGCCGTTTTTGCGGTCACAAAAGGCGGTGATGAAAAGTTTCAGGCAGGGAAGCTTGCCTTCCTGATCGGTCAGTCGTCGAATGACGTTGCCCTGCAAAAACAGGGCATTGTTATGGCGCTTGGTAGCGACACCATCGCCCCGGATATGAGGGCGATATTCACTTTCCAAAAGGGAATTATTGCCAATACCGAAAAAGACTTTGCCGCGGCGCTGCCAGACTTTCTTGCAGCCTATGAGCTCGGCTATCGTAAGGGCAATATCGAATTCAATATTGGTAACGCATATCAGCAGACCAAGAACAACGCTGAGGCCCTGAACTGGTACCAAAAGGCGGTTGAGGCTGCTGTCGCTGCCAATACCGTTGCCGACCGTGCAATCTTTGTTCGCGGCATCACACTGGCTGGCAATATGCGCGATGCGGAAAAGGTAATCTATTGGGGCAGGGAAATGATTCGGGCCCACCCTGATTCAAAATCCTATCGCGACGCCGTGGTGTTCCTTGACAGCACAGCAGGGCTGGACGTGCATGAATCGCTGGACGTGATGCGGCTTGCCCGTCTGAACAATGCACTGATCACCGAAACCGACTACCGCACATTTGTGGAAGCTTCGGCGGCGCTGTATCCAGCCGAAGCAGCGGCGGTCATGAAGGCAGGCGGCGAAGCAAAAGCCATTAATCTGGAAAATAGCTTTTTCAAACCGCAGCTGGCAGCTGCAATCACCAATGAAGCTGTGTTGCGGGAAGGTCTTGATGCTGATGAAAAATCGGCTTTGGCCTCTGCAAAGGGCATCAGTGCAGCATTAATGGGTGATTCCATGCTGGCATTTGGTGAATATGCCCGTGCCCAAAAACTTTACGAAGCTGCATTGCAAAAGGGAAATCTGATTGACGTCACCAAGGTGGACGTCACGGAGCGCACGCGTACGCGCTTGGCGATCGCGAAGGCAATGCAGGGTGACTATGCCGGCGCCAAGGCCGATTTTGCTGCGGTAACAGGCGCAAACCGAAAGGCCATTGCCGATTTCTGGATGGTATATCTCGCTCAAAAGGGAGCGTGAGCCCAAAAATTTGCGATGGGTGGCAGCGTTGCGCCACTTAAATGATAATGGACCTGGCGTCAGCCCACGGGCACGCCGGGTTCATCCTTTGCGGTACGGATCGTCAATGAGGTTTTGACGCTGGACACATTGGGTGCCGCAGTCAGCTTTGAAGTCAAAAATTCCTGAAATGTTTGAAGGTCATGCGCGACGATCTTCAGGATGAAGTCGATCTCGCCATTCAGCATATGACACTCCCGAACCTCAGGCAGTGCCCGCATATGCGCTTCGAAGCTGCGCAAATCATCCTCTGCCTGGCTTTTCAACGAGACCATGGCAAAAACCATGATCGAATAGCCCAGAACTGACGGATCAATATCGGCATGATAGCCCCGAATCGCGCCGGATTGCTCCAGCGTTCGCATACGGCGCAGGCAGGGCGGGGCGGTTAGGCCAACTTTTGTCGCCAAATCCACATTGGTGATTCGCCCGTTCTCCTGCAACTCGGCTAGCAGTTTCAGGTCGATTGCGTCAAAATTGATCGCTGCCATGGGTTCTTGATAATTCCCTGTCCGATTTTGAGGCAAAGCTATAATATTATTATAGCGAAATGCAATTGTCCCATAGTGTGACGTGGCAAAATACCGCCTTTTGCGCCGGGCCCTGGCAAGCTATCGATTGGATGAGCGGGCCAGAATAGGGGACGGGAATTTACGTGCGTATCGACGATCGTCTCGACACTGCCTTGCGCAATCTGGAGCGGTCGTCGACGCGAAACCCAGCGGGACAATGGCGCCAGCTAATTGATATATTGGCACAAAATCCGCTACGCTTTGATCCAGGGCAGATCGCTGCCGGGTTGGTCCGGGCGCGTCAGATTCGCGACTCTGTCGATATTGATGATCGCGTCGCTGCTGTGCGATCGCTGTCAGGCAGGATCGTTTCTGCGCCTCTTGTGCAGCTGCTGGCAGGTGATGCACCGCCGGTCAGCGCAGCGGTTATCGCTGGAGCGCGTCTGGATGATGAACAATGGGCTGAACTGGTTCCGCATTTGCCGGTTCGCGCGAGGGGCTTCATGCGGTTGCGCGGCGATTTGGGGCCCATGGCGACACGCGCACTGGCGTTGCATGCGGGCGGCGATTTTGCCCTTCCCGGTAATGTTACAGTGCCTGATTCGCAGGTTCAGCTTGCGGAGGATACTGGCCAGCCCATCCGTTGGGACAATCAGGCTGTGCCCATTGGCGAGGTGGTCGAACGGATTGCGCAATGGAAGCGCGATCATGAGCGCCAGCTTGCTCCGCAATTGCCATTTGAGGCAGAATTTTCAGGAGCGTTATCGCCTGCAACCGAAATCCGTTTTGAGACTGACGATAATGGCACAATTATCTGGGTTGAAGGGGCTCCGCGCGGGGCAATAGTCGGCATAGATATAGCGCGTCCTGCCTTTGATAACGGGCCGGGGCCAGATGCTTATGGAGCCGCTGCTTTTCGGCAGCGCATGCCCATGGAAAATGCGCGGATGCGGCTTCGCGGGGCATCGGTGGTCGAAGGGGATTGGCGGATGAGTGCATCGCCATTCTTCGACGCAGATAGTGGCCGGTTCCGCGGCTTTCGCGGTATCATGCGGCGTCCGATCTCGTCGGAAACCGCTGATCTGGGGCCAGACCCGCGAAGGCAGGCCGAACAATTGCAGCAGATATTGCACGAATTGCGCACGCCACTGGGTGCCATTGTCGGCTTTGCCGAAATTATCGAACAGCAGATGTTTGGGACCGTTTCTGAAGATTATCGCAGACTTGCCGAGAATATTGTGGCCGATGCCAATCAGCTGCTTGCCGGTTTTGATGACCTTTCAGTGGCTGCAGAAATTGATCGGGGCGAATATCAGGCAGAACCTGGCGCGACTGATTGTAAATGGCTGGTGGCAAAGGTGGCCGATCGGCTGCAATCCGTAAGTGACAGTCTGGGCGTCGATGTCAATTTGGTCATTGCTGACCCTGTCCGCCCCTTTGCACTGGAACGCGATACTGCAGAACGAATCTTTTCGCGGTTGCTTTCGGCGATCATAATGGGCTGCGACTCCGGAGAAACGCTGGATGGGCGGTTCAGCACGGAAATTGGCGCTGCCATAACAAACCGTTTCCTCTTGTCCCTTCCGCAAAAATTGCGTGGATTGGATGAAGAGGAAATGCTGGGGATTGGGCCCTCCAGTGGCTCTGCCGTCGCAGGTTCACCATTGCTGGGTCTCGGCTTTTCATTGCGGCTCGTTCGCAATTTGGCGCGCAACGTCGGCGGAAGTTTACAATTTCAAAACGAAGGCTTGCTAGTCACTATTCCGGCAGTGCAAGACGATAATCATCGTTATAGGGACAAATGGGGCGATTGAAATGCGGGGAAGGGCAGGCACAGCGGTTGATCTGACGCCTGCTGTTTCAGAGCCGGTTCGTTTCGTTGACTTTCATAGTTTTGATACGCCTCGCTTCATCATTACGGTTGATACAGAAGAAGAATTTGATTGGTCGGCGCCTTTTTCACGCGATGGGCACGGGATCAGTCATATTGGCTCAATCGCCCGGTTTCAGGATCTGTGTGATGCTCATCAGGTCCGGCCCGCTTATCTGGTCGACTATCCCATAGCAGCAGATGACCAGGCTGTTGCCTTGCTTGGCCGCTACGTGCGCGATGGGCATGCGGATATTGGTGTGCAGTTACATCCCTGGGTTAATCCGCCATTTGACGAAGAGCCGAGCGTTACCAACAGCTACGCTTGCAACTTGCCGCCAGAGCTTGAGCGGGCAAAGCTCACCGGTCTGTACAATTTCATTGTCGAACGGTTTGAAGTGCGACCGCAAATGTATCGCGCCGGGCGTTATGGCGCTGGCGCAAACAGCCGCAAGATCCTTGCTGAACTAGGCATCGCTATCGATAGCTCTGTGCGGTCCTATTTTGATTATTCGGGGCAATGCGGGCCAAATTATTCGGATTGTCCCCTTGATCCTTATTGGATTGAGGAAGGCCGGCTGATGGAGCTTCCGCTGACAACCATATTTAGTGGCGCGCTTGGCGCAAGCGGCAGGCGCTTGTTCAGCCGCGCTTTCGAGACTGTCGGTTCACGGGGGCTGTTGGCGCGAACGGGAATGCTGGAACGCATTGCGCTGACACCAGAAGGCATTCCGGTTGAAAAAGCATTGAAAGCCATCGACATCGCGCTGCGAGAACAAATACCAATTTTGAACTTTTCGTTTCACTCGCCGTCATTGGCGGTCGGGCATACCCCCTATGTGCGCAGTGAGGCGGACCTTGAGTCATTTTATCTCTGGTGGGAGCGGGTATTTGGCCACCTTGCTGCACGTGGGGTAAAGCCTACCCATGTGGAGGAAATCCGCATAGCGGCGGGCATATCGGCCTGATTGCCACTTTGGCGCTTGCATTTGCCCGCCACCTTCCGCTATCGGCCCGCATTCCGAAGGTTCTGACGTCAGTTATGCCTGAAGGGGCCTGTAGCTCAGTTGGTTAGAGCTGGCCGCTCATAACGGCTAGGTCGGGGG
>CAYVQO010000097.1:0-7306 GCA_964452835.1 uncultured Sphingorhabdus sp.
GCGGAATCATAATCCGTAGGTCGGGGGTTCAAGTCCCTCCTCCGCTACCAAATCCTAATCCACAAGCTTCACATTGGCGTGCCACAGCGTCAGCCAATCCATTGATCCGCGGCATTCGCTCATCCCATAGGCTGAGATGAGACGGAACTGGCTACCATCCCAGACATAGCTTTCAGCATTGCCGCAATCACCCAAACCTCGACCCTTGGCAAAGCTGCTGAGCGTCTGACCCGCTTCGTCCCAATCGGCATTGACCAACAGCCGCAGACTTTTATCCATGGTTGATGGCATTGCCCCATAATCAAAGCTGGCCGGTTCGAAATTCCACTTCTCTTCGGAAATCTGCGTCCCGATATAGGCAGCAGAGGCAAAATTATAGGCACCGCTGCCGCAGCTGAGCAATATCAATGCCTTCGCCTGGCCATTGTGTCGCCCCAGGCTGTAGGCCACGTCTTCCGTCACGTTAAACCGCTCTTCCTTGCAGGCAGAATTTTCCACAAGGCTGATCAATGTGGCGGCGTCAGGCGTGGCTTTACCGGGTTTGATCCGCTTTGCCACAATCTCTGGGGCCGGTGCAGATTTGGGCCGAAGCGACTTTCGGCCCGGGTTGACCAGTGCCATTGCAGTGCCAGCACGATTCTGTACTTTGTCCATATGAAGGAAAGCGTCGTTTGTACCAGCAAGCGAGGCCTGCCCAAGCTCGGCATTGCTCCTGTCCCGGACCACCATATTGCGCCCCTTGACCATCAAACGGACAAGCCGGAGCGCATCTTGACCGACAATTTTGATGGGCTCTGATGCAGAGGATTCCACGATTCCGTTATGGGCGACCCGCCCATCGATAAGGATGCGGTAGCGATCACTGCTGCTTTCCAGCCCAAAGAGCAAAATGGAAAGTGCACCATCAACCGAATTCCGCACAATGCTGATCGACAGGCCGTCATCGGGTACATCATTGCGCAGCGAAACCGCTTCACAGTTCAACCGGTTGTCACAGGCAGCCGCCCAATCCTTGGAGAATTTCTGCGTCCCCAATTTCGGTTCGGCGGACACTGCCGTCGGCAAAAAGGCTGCTCCAACAGCCAGCCAAGAGATGGATCGCAAGCTCATGGAAAACAGTCTATCGCCTTATTGGCCGCTGCGCTAGGGGCACATTATCACAAGCTTTACAGGGAGTTTGCCATGCGGGCAGTTGCGGTGATTGGAGCCGGACAAATGGGTGCGGGGATTGCGCAAGTCAGCGCCGGTGCGGGCTATCATGTATATTTGTCCGATATTGATTTGCCGCGGGCAGAGGCAGGCAAGGCAGGCATTGCGAAACAGCTGGAACGACAGGTTGAGAAAGACAAGATTTCGCGTGATGAGGCCGATGTCCTTCTGGCGCGGATTGAGCCAGTCAGCGGTTATGCGTTGATGGCAGGTGCCGATCTGATCATCGAAGCCGCGACCGAGCGTGAAGAGATAAAACGCAAGATTTTTGAGGATGTGGGAGAGGTTCTTGGGAGCCAAGCGGTGCTTGCCTCCAACACCTCGTCCATTCCCATCACCCGGCTCGCGCAGGCCTCGCCCGATGCTAGCCGCTTTATCGGCGTTCATTTCTTTAACCCCGTGCCGGTAATGGGCCTGATAGAAGTGATCCGGGGTTTGGCGACGTCTGATCAGACCGTTGCCAAAATAGAAAGCTATGGCGCAGCGCTGGGCAAGCGACTGGTCTTCGCCAATGACGCGCCGGGCTTCATCGTCAACCGGGTACTGATGCCAATGCTGAACGAAGCCTGCTTTGCGCTGGGCGAAGGTGTTGCGACCATCACCGATATCGATGCGGCCTGCCAGTTGGGTCTGAACCACCCGATGGGACCGCTGACGCTTGCCGATTTTATCGGCCTGGATACATGCTTGGAAATCACCAATGTGCTGTTCACCAGCACTGGCGATCCCAAATTCCGTCCCGCGCCATTGCTCGTGAAATATGTCGAGGCTGGCTGGCTGGGCCGCAAATCAAAGCGCGGCTTTTACGACTATAGTGGCGAACATCCTGTGCCGACGCGGTAAGCGGTCGAAACGAAAAAGGGCCCCGAAATCGGGGCCCCTAATCCATTTTGGCGATGTGCCTTAATCGTCCAGCTTGCTCAGATTGGCAGCCGAAAATTTGCCGCGACGGTCGATTTCGATATCGAACGAGATGCGGTCATTCTGCTGCAGCGGGCCCATGCCTGAGCGTTCGAGCGAGCTAATGTGCACAAACACATCCTCGCCGCCATCATCGCGCTGCACAAAGCCGAAGCCCTTCATGTCGTTGAAGAATTTGACTGTGCCGTTGGCACGCTCACCGGTCAGTTCGCGCTGCGGGCCGCCACGGTCTCCGCCGCGATCTCCACCCCGGTCACCGCCGCGGAAGCCACCACGGTCGCCACCACGATCACGGTCAAAGCCACCACGCTCAGGCCGCGGCGCACGCTCTGGCACTGGCAGAGGATCACCTTCGATGATCAGATCGGTGGCGGAAACCTTCCCACCGCGATCGACCAGCGTGAATTCCAGCGGCTGGCCCTCGGCCAGACCGGTCAGGCCTGCTTGCTCAACCGCGCTGATGTGGACAAATACGTCATCAGGCTGATCATCACACTGGATGAAACCAAAGCCTTTCTGCCCGTTGAAGAATTTGACGATTCCCTTGCCAGAACCGACAACCTGTGCCGGCATTGCTGGCCCCCGCGGAGCGCCACCAAAGCCACCGCCGCTACGGAACCCGCCGCCACCGCCACGATCACCACCGCCAAAGCCGCCGCCGCTGCGGAACCCGCCACCGCCGCGATCATTTCCACCGCGAATTTCGCCAGGGAATGAAGGGGCTTCACCAAAACCATCGTCGCCAAAACGATCGCGCTTGTCACGGCCACGGCCACGACGCTTGTCATTAAAACTCATGTCTAAACTTATACTTTCCTGTCGCCCATCACCATCGTTCCATGCAGTATTGGGCGATAACCCTACATTTCCCGCGCATTGCCACTGCTTTGCGGATTCGGTCTATAGCTTATCCACAGCAAAGACCCTAACAAATATTGCATGTCGTAAACTTGCTATCTTTCGGGCCATCGGGCAGAGGATCGGGCCATGATGACAAAGCTAATGAAAGCACTGCGCAGATGAGCGTTTTCTTGCATGAAGGCGATTTGCCTGATGGTGTTCTGGCCAATGCCTCCGTGCTGGCAGTGGACACGGAAACCATGGGGCTGATCACGCCGCGTGACCGGCTTTGCCTGGTGCAGATTTCGGACGGAGGCGGTGATGAACATCTGGTGCGCTTTGCGCCGGACAGCGATTATTCCGCGCCCAATTTGAAAGCGATATTGGGCGATCCGAACCGGCTAAAGCTCTTTCATTTCGCCCGTTTCGATCTGGCTGCGATTGAGCATTATCTTGGTGTCACGGCGGCCCCGCTATTTTGCACCAAAATTGCCTCGCGATTGTGCCGCACCTTTACCGACCGCCATGGGTTGAAGGAACTGGTGAAGGAATTGCTTGGCGCCGACATTTCCAAGCAGCAGCAATCAAGCGACTGGGGCGGACCTGTGCTGTCTGATGCGCAAAAGGATTATGCCGCAAGCGATGTGCGCTATCTGCACCGGCTGAAGGATGAGTTTGAGCTGCGGCTGGAGCGAGAAGGTCGGCGTGAACTGGCGCAGGCCTGTTTTGATTTTCTGCCGCATCGTGCGCGGCTCGATCTGGCAGGCTGGCCCGAGGAGGATATTTTTGCGCATAGCTAAGCGTCATTGTGGGTTCAGGCTAGGGAGCGCATAGGGCCGCCATGTCCGAACAGGCCGACATTCAGCGCACTGCCCGGCAGCGCTTTGCTCTGCCCGGAGGTAGGCATGACCGGCTGGTGCGCCTGCTGCGCGTTCTGCTGCCTAGCATTATTGGTGTGCTGCTTGCAGTGCTTGCGTTCAGCCCCTTTTCCAACACGCGAGAAATGAGTTTCGTGCTGGCAAAGGATGAAGTCAATCTGGCGAAGGAACGGATGCGGGTTTCCAACGCGCTATACCGCGGGGAAGACAGCAAGGGCCGCCCCTTTTCCCTGAGCGCGGGAAGTGCGGTGCAGAAAAGCTCTGATGAGCCGATCTTGCGGATGAATGATCTGGAAGGACGGCTGCTGATGGACAATGGACCGGCGTCGCTTGTCGCGGGGCAGGGGCTATATGATATGGATGCCGAAAAAGTCCGTGTCGAAGGTCCGTTGTCGTTCAAAGGTGGAGACGGTTTCAATCTTACCGCTACCAATGTGGAATTCCTGCTGAAGTCGAAAACCATGCAAAGTTTTGGTCCCGTAAATGGCACCACCCGCGTTGGCACATTCCGCGCCGGGCGCCTGACAGCTGATGCCGAAGCACGGATAGTACGGCTTGAGGGTGGTGCGCATTTGCAAATCAATCAGGGTGCAATTAGGTAGGGCTGGCAATGCAGATCAAAAGCTTTCTGGGGATCATGACTGCCAGCTTTCTGGCAACGGCTGCTATCATTGGCAGCGCGGCACCCGCGCAGGTGATCCGCGGCCATAACAGCAACGCGCCGGTTAATTTCAGCGCGGGGGCGATTGAGTTACAGGACCGGGCTGACCGCGTGATCCTGACCGGCGGCGTTACCGCCACCCAGGCTGGGCTGACCATGTCAGCGGCACGCGTTACTGCGGCTTATTCCAGCGGCGGCGGGATTGACGTCCACCGGCTGGATGCTGTGGGCGGCGTCACCATCACCAAGGATGATCTGCGCGCCACCAGCGAAGCGGCGATTTATGATCTCGACAGCGATCTTATCACGCTGTTGGGCAATGTGCAGCTTACCCAGGGGGCCAACCGGCTAAATGGTGGCCGGATCGTGATTGATCTCAATTCCGGTCGCTCGACGATCAACGGCGGCGGCGCGCCAGCCGCCCCCGGTATGACCAACAGTGGTGGTCGTGTCACCGGCACCTTCACTGTTCCGCAGCGGAAAAATTGACCCAGCTTAAGGGTGCGATTTCGGCCGCTATGCACAAATCTTGCCAATTGGCGTGAAAGCAAGCTTTCCTTGATGAAGCGGGCCGTATAGACAGGCGGGGTAACAATCGGCGGCCATAAAAACCGCCCCTGATGCGGACATGCGGGTATGAGTTTGGCGGGTATGAGTGTGATGGACAGCGCCAGCGATGGCCATTTGCGGCATGAACAGGCAGCAAGTGCAGTCACTGAGGCGGGGCTTAACAATGGCCTTGCGGTTATTTCCATAGCCAAAAGCTATGACAAAAGAGCGGTGCTGCTTGATGTGTCGCTGTCGGTTGCCAAGGGCGAAGTGGTTGGCCTGCTTGGCCCCAATGGTGCGGGCAAGACGACCTGTTTCTATTCCATCATGGGGCTGGTGAAGCCCGATGCCGGGCGGATTATGCTGAACGGCGATGATATCACGCGGCTTCCCATGTATCGCCGCGCCATCCTTGGCCTTGGCTATTTGCCGCAGGAAACATCCATCTTTCGGGGCATGACGGTGGAGCAGAATATCAGCGCGGTGCTCGAAATGGCGGAGCCGGACAAGGCCATCCGCGCGCAGCGGCTTGATCAGCTGCTGGAGGAGTTCGGCCTGACGAAATTGCGCTCTTCGCCAGCCATGGCGCTCTCAGGCGGTGAACGGCGGCGCTGTGAAATTGCCCGTGCGCTTGCTGCTAATCCTTCGATCATGCTGCTTGATGAGCCCTTTGCCGGGATTGACCCGATTTCCATCGGAGATATTCGCGACCTGGTGAAGGAATTGAAGACACGCGGCATCGGCGTGCTGATCACAGACCATAATGTCCGTGAAACGCTTGATATCGTTGACCGCGCTTGCATCATTTACGATGGTCAGGTGCTGTTCGCCGGAAGCCCAGAGGAACTGGTCGCCGATGCCAATGTGCGGCGGCTTTACCTGGGCGAAGGGTTTACGATGTAGCTGGGTCTTGCAGTCCGGCTGACCGATCCTCAACCATGGCACTCGCCCCACGCCTCGATCTTCGCCAAAGCCAGTCGCTGGTGATGACGCCACAGTTGCAGCAGGCGATCAAGCTGCTGTCGCTTTCTTCGCTCGAAATCGATGCCTTCATTGCCGAAGAGCTGGAAAAGAACCCGCTGCTGGAATTGGCGTCTGGAAACGAGCCTGTTGAGGTAGAGGGCCCCGAACCATTGGAAGCCGCGCCTGCCCCTGAAGCAATGGGCAGCGATCAGCTGATGACCGATGGCGATTTCGCAACGGGCGGGGAGGCGCTGGATACTGACTTTTCGGCTGAGGCATTTGATATTGATCGCAGTGGCGGAGCGGACGGCATGCTGGGGCTGAACGGCATTGCCACGCCGGGCTCGGATTTTGGCGATGGCCCCGATTTTGATG
The DNA here is from genome assembly GCA_964452835.1 of uncultured Sphingorhabdus sp. Taxonomy (GTDB): domain Bacteria; phylum Pseudomonadota; class Alphaproteobacteria; order Sphingomonadales; family Sphingomonadaceae; genus Sphingorhabdus_B. Next base: position 6,397 of record CAYVQO010000097.1, read on the forward strand.
CCTTTGCCGCAGCGGACATAAGCTTGCGCGAGCATCTGATGAGCCAAGCGGGTGCAAGCGCGTCTGGGCGGCAATTGCTGTTGATTGAGCAGCTGATTGAACAGATTGAGCCGTCAGGGTGGCTGGGCGTGGACCTGATGGGGCTGGCCTACCGATTGGGCGTGCCGATGGCCGAGCTGGAAGAGGCGCTGGCCATTCTACAGACATTTGACCCCACGGGCGTCGGCGCACGCGATCTGGCCGAGTGCATTGCCCTCCAGGCCAAAGAAGCCGACCGCTATGACCCCTGCATGGCGCGGCTGATCGACAATCTCGATCTGGTTGCGAAAGGTGCGTTTGATCAGCTGAAACGGCTATGCCGGGTGGATGATGAGGATCTGCGCGACATGCTGGTCGAGCTGCGCGGCTATGATCCAAAACCGGGGCTGAAATTTGATAGTGACGAGGCGGCGGTTGCGGTGACGCCTGACATCTTCGTCAACCCCCAAGGCAACGGCTGGGCGATCGAACTCAACAGCGCTAACCTGCCGCGCCTGCTCGTAAACCGCAGCTATTATGCTGAGGTCAGCGGCGCGGGAGGCGATAAGGCTGCGAATAATTGGCTGAACGAAGCACTCGCCGATGCCCATTGGCTGATCAAGGCCATGGACCAGCGCCAGCGCACAATCATGAAGGTCGCAACCGAACTGGTAAAGCAGCAAGAGGCCTTTTTCCGCGAAGGGGTATCACGGCTGAAACCGCTGACGCTGCGGCAGGTGGCCGAAGCCATCGACATGCACGAATCCACCGTCAGCCGTGTGACAAGCAACAAATATCTGCATTGTTCGCGGGGGCTGTTTGATCTCAAATATTTCTTCTCAAGCGGGGTCGCGAGCGCCGACGGCGACGGCGCCTCGGCGGAGGCAGTGAA
>CAYVQO010000098.1:0-7223 GCA_964452835.1 uncultured Sphingorhabdus sp.
GGAGCGCTATGCGGAGCTGCTGGAATGCCCCGTTTTTTTCGGCGCTACGGCCAGCCATATCGAATTTGATGCGCGCCAACTTGGTCTGCCGTCCCCCAATGCTGATGCGGCGCTGCAGCAAGCATTGCTGGCGGTGTATAATCAGCCGATGGAATGGCTCGCCATTGGCAAAAAACATGCTGCATTCAGCTATCTGTACCTGGCCAGCGAACTCAATAAATCACCCTTGAAACTAGAACGGCTGGCGGCATCGTTCGGGTTGTCAGAGCGGACGTTGCGACGCAAGCTGGTCGATGAAGGCTTTCCGTTCCGCGACCTGCTGGAAAAGGTTCGTCGCGATTTGTGCGATCTGTACAGGCAGGAAGCCCGCCGTCCGATGGGGGAAGTGGCAGAGCTGCTCGGCTATTCTGAGCTAAGCGCCTTCACCCGGGCGCATAAACGCTGGTATGGGCAGCCACCTACCGAACGATATGCACAAAGATGAAAGGGGGAATGGTGGGCGTAGCAAGGATTGAACTTGCGACCCCTACGATGTCAACATAGTGCTCTACCACTGAGCTATACGCCCATTCCGACGCGGCCAATAGCCCCGCAAATGCGATCTATCAAGCCCGAATTACACCTGTCCGGTTGCGGCTTCCTTATTGAACATGCGCTCCACTTCCAGCACCAGATCTTTGAGATGGAAGGGTTTGGACAATATCTTGGCCTGCGGCATCGATTCTCCGGCGCGCAAGGCAACCCCTGAAAAACCCGTTATGAACATCACCTCGGTTTTTGGCGAAACGCGGGCGCAATGCCGGGCTAGCTCAATGCCGTCCATTTCCGGCATCACAATATCCGTCAGCAAAAGGTCGAAATGCTCGGCCTCCAGCAGCGGTGCCGCTTCGGTGCCGCGATCAACGGACACCACCTCATATCCCGATTTTTCCAGCGCCCGTGCCAAATATTCACGCATCGCTTGCTCATCTTCGGCCAGCAGAATTCGGGTCATAAACACTCGCTTTGAATCGTAGATACCATCACCAGCCATCGAAATAGCAGCCGACCTTTAATAAATTGCTCCGTCGAAGTAAAATTTTGCCTTCGGGCCGGTGATGTGGAAAGGGTGATATCCGTTATGGACGCGGAGCCAAGCACCCCCTTTTCGCTGTTTAACACCCAGGCAATGTCGGTGCCTATCCTGCTGTCTGTTCCGCATGCGGGTAGACATTATCCATCTGAATTGCTTGCCAATTTGCGCGTTCCGCCAGTGGAGTTGCTCCGGCTGGAGGATCGCTATGCTGACCGGCTGGTGCAAGTGGCTGTCGCTAATGGTTTTCCCGCCATCATTGCCCACAGCGCACGCGCCTGGATCGATCTGAACCGCGCCGAAACCGATTTTGACACGCAGATGCTGTCGTCCCCGCAAATGGCGGCCACAGCAATTCCCGGCGCAAAAACGCGTGGCGGCTTGGGTCTGATCCCGCGGCGATTGCAGCATTGCGGAGAATTGTGGCGTAACCTTTTGACCCCGCAGGATGTGGAGCGGCGGATTGCTGAAGTGCACCGCCCCTTTCACCAATCGGTCGGCCATATATTGGCGATGATGCGCGCAAAATTTGGCATTGCCCTATTGCTGGATGTGCACAGCATGCCGCCGATTTCTTCGCGCCTTGCGGACAACCGCGATGGGGAACAGCAGCCTCGCCTGGTATTGGGTGATCGCTTCGGACGGAGCGCGGCTTCGATTCATTCCGAACTGGTGATGGCGCATGCCCAGGAGCTGGGTTTTCCTGTCGCACTTAATCACCCCTATTCCGGCGACCATATATTGGCATTGCATGGACGGCCGCACAGAGGCGTGCATGCCCTGCAACTTGAAATTGATCGCAGTCTCTACCTTGATTCGGATCTGCGAGAACCTTCTGAAAACTTGGCCGCAACAGCGCGGCTTGTTTATGATATCGCCACCCTTCTTGCGGACCAGGTCATGGGCACCGGCTATAAGGAAGCTGCTGAATAATCGGGATTTCGGGTAAGAAAAAACCACCCCGGATAAATCCGGGGTGGCCAAGGTTCAGGGAGGTGGCGCTGACCTGCAGCGCCGAAGGGCAAGCAAGGGAGGGGAGATGCCTGCCCTATGCGGGAAAATGGGCGTTCGGCCTGCCGAAATCAAGAGGTGAAGCGTAACGAAATGTCGCAGCGCGGCAGGACGCGCCACAGCTGCGGGAAAATGTGCTGCTTAGAGGCAGCACATCCCAAAAAAATCAGCCTATTACCCTTTTTGAAAAACCGAATCGATCAAGGCAGCATCCGCTGAATGAACGGTAGCCGGTCCGCAAACTGGTGCTTCAGCGCTGCCAATATGTGCAACAGGATCAGGATGAACAGTGGCTTGGTCAGTATTTCGTGTGCGTCATGCCCAATGCCAGCAACGCTCTCGCTCTTCCCAAATGGCAAGCTTGCCTCAAATAGTCCGAAATAGCTGACTGGCGGTGCCTGCGGATGCATGGACGACATGATCCAGCCCGACAGTGGAACGGCAATGATCAGAAAATAAAACAGGCCATGCACCAACCGCCCCAGGCGCGCTTGCCAGCCACCAATGGCATCGGGAAGCGGTGGCGGCTTGTGGCCCATCCGCCAATATAGGCGGAACAGGGAAAGCAGCAGCACAGTGATCCCGATTGCCTTGTGCGGGTCCATATAGGCACCGCGCAGCTCGCGGGGAACACCCTCTGCCAATTGCGCAAGCACGAAATTGCTGATTATCAGCGCCGCCAATATCCAATGCAGCGCAATTGCAACTTTGCTATATTTTGAAAGCATAATGTCCTCCTCCGCATGGACCACCAGACGGAGGAGGCTTGTGCCTTACGCCGTCGGCAGTTCAACCGCTTGCGGCACCTTACCCTGTTGAACCTGCGCTGCAAATAATTCCCGCATCAGTTGCAGCGAGAAAAGATGGGCATAGATCAGCGGCAGCATGCCATTCTGATTCATCTTGCGCAGTTCATCGCCGCGCAATTCCTTCAGCTTGTTCTCGTCAACCATCTTGAAGCCGCGATAGACAAACGGATTTTCCTGGCCTTCCTGTTGGATGGCGACTTCGCCGTCCATCAACAGGCCCATCTTATTGAGTTCGTCGACAAAGGCATGAGTGCGTGCACCGGCTTCCTCAAAATCCTCACAGAATTTCAGGATATTCTTGGTGTTTTCGCTGGGCTGATCGCCATCAAACAGGGCTTCGCCTTCATCCTTGAATTCGCCAACCGCATCAGAGGTTGGGTCAAAGCATAGCGAAAGCTCATCGCTGTCCGGGCGTAGCTTTGCCAGCATGAAGGGATAGCGGCGGATATAGGCGGGCAAGTAAACAGGTGCTGTAAATTTCCCAGCATCATCCATGAACACGTTAACGCCTTCGTTCATGCCCATCAGCACCAGCGGAACCGGCTGATCGCCTGCTGAAAAAATAATCGGGAAGTTGCGCGACGCAGCAACAAATTCCTCAACAGTCAGCGGAACGGCATGGTGCCCTTCCATGAAGTTGGCGCTGTCAATCGGACGCGTTTTAAAGGTTGCATGTTCGTTGCTGTTCAGCGGAACAAGGTCCTTGTAGAAAATTGGCAAACCTGCCGGGGCGGGCGCTGTGGCCATGAAAACTCTCCAGTTATGGGCGGGAATCGGTAATGATTGGCGGCGGCTTTAAGAGGCAAAGTGCCTTCACGCAAGAGGCACAAGCTTGCCCGGGTTCATGATGTTGAGCGGATCAAATGCCGTCTTTATCGCCCGTAATGCCCTAAGCCGGGCTGGATCAGCGAGCCGGGCAAACTCCTCCAGCTTCGCCATGCCAATTCCATGTTCAGCTGACAGTGAGCCTTTATAGGCTTCTACCCGGTCGTAAATATATGCGCTGATTGGTTGGGCGAATTCGGCATACCAGCGCACCGCTTCCACGCCCTTGGGCGCTTTCACATGATAATGGATATTGCCATCACCCAAATGGCCGAACGCGACGATTTCAGTGCCGGCAAAACGTGACTCAATGTCGGGCGATTCCGTCTCGATAAAGCGCGCCATATCGGCCACGGGAACACTGATGTCATGTTGCAGCGCAGGCCCCTCCGCCCGTTCTGCCTCCGCAATGCTGTCACGGATTTTCCAGAAGGCCTCCGCCTGTGCTTCGCTGCTCGAAAGCGTTGCATCATTGATCAGCCCGGCATCCATGGCTTCGCCAATCAGCCGCTCGGCCAGATCGGCTGGTGCGGCTTGTGCCGGATCATCCTGTACCAGTTCAATCAGCGCATGCCATGGATGCGCAGAACTTAGCGGACGGCGTGTACCCGGAATATGGGTAATAACATGATCAAGCGCCCGTTGCGGTAGTATTTCAAATCCTTCAAGCGCGCCTGCGGCCCGGTTCTGCATGAACTGCAGCAGCCGATAGGCATCGGATGGACTGTCGAGACCCGCCCAGACCACACAGCGGTCGATAAGCGCAGGCACAGTTTTGAGCACTAGCTTGGTAACGATTCCAATGGTCCCTTCGCTGCCGATCAGCAACTGCTTCAAATCATAGCCGCGATTGTCCTTTTTGAGCGGTGCCATCCCGTCAAAAACCGAACCATCGGGCAGCACCGCTTCCAGTCCTAGAACAAGGCCGCGCATCGTGCCGTGGCGCAAGACTTGAGTCCCGCCGGCATTGGTCGAAACCAGCCCCCCCATTGTGGCCGACCCTTTCCCACCCAGCGTGAGCGGAAAGCGCCGCCCTTTGGCGGCAACGGCTTCATGAAAATTCTGCAGGATTACCCCAGCCTCTGCAACCGCCTCGCCGTTTTCGGGGTCAATCGAAAGGATAGTGTTCATCCGGCGAAGTGACAGCAGCATTTGCGCGCCGCTGGTGTCCGGCGTTGCCCCTGCGACCATTCCGCTATTCCCGCCCTGTGGAACCAGCGCAATGTGATGCTCTGCCGCCAGACGAACGACAGCCGCGACCTCGTCAGTAGAGGCTGGTGACAGCAGCGCTGCTGCCTTGCCGGTATAGCGGCCGCGCCAGTCCGTCAGCCAGGGCGCGAGATCATCGGGATCATCGCGAAAGCCAGCTGGGCCAAGTAGCGTATGAAAGCGGGATAGAGTGTCGTTTTGGATCATAAGATTCACGCTATTGCCACAGAGTACGGCTTTGGCATAGGTGCGGGTTAATGCCTTGTTCAAGCGCCGGGTTTATGCGCTGATCAAGGGGAATCATGGCCGGAGCTGCATGCTGCGCAATTTGCTATTCGCTATAGGGGCAGGGACCCTTTTGCTGGCAGGGGTTTCAGCAACAGCCGAGGTGGGCTGGGGTCAGCCTGTTGCTGCCAATGGCTGGTTCAAAATCGACTTCGGCTACCAAAGGCGCCAGCAGGAACGGGTTATAATCCGCATTCCGCCCAAGCCAGCCCCCGCGCCGGTGAAGTGGAAAGAACAGAAAATAGGCAAATGTATATTGATGAACCGGCTGGTCGGGTCACGCCCCGGACCTAAGGAAAGCCTGGAAATCCTGACCAGCGACGGCAATGTCATCCGCGCCTATTTGGGCGATGGCTGTCTGGCCCGCGAATTTTATGCGGGGGCCTATGTTGAACGGTCTGCCGATGGCAAATTGTGTATAGACCGTGACTTACTGCATGCCCGCACCGGGGCGCAGTGTGAGATTGACAAGTTCAGGCTGCTGGTGCCCGAATAGAAAAGCCCGTATTTCCTTGACATTTGGCTAAGGCTTCGCCAAGCGCGCCGCAGCCTTTTGGCGGCATGTGCCAGAAGCGCCCCGTTTTCCTTTTTCCACGGTGCTTATGCGTTTTGCCGATCTCGGCCTGTCTGATGAATTGCTGTCTGCCGTAACCGACGCTGGTTACGACACGCCGACTCCCATACAGGCGGCAGCAATCCCGCAGGTGCAGATGATGCGCGACCTGATTGCCATTGCGCAAACCGGTACAGGCAAAACGGCCAGTTTCGTGCTGCCAATGATAGACATTTTGGCACAGGGCCGCGCTCGCGCGCGCATGCCACGCAGCCTGATCCTTGAGCCAACGCGGGAATTGGCCGCCCAGGTTGCCGAAAATTTTGAGAAATATGGGAAGAACCACAAACTTTCCATGGCGCTGCTGATTGGCGGTGTGCAAATGGGGGATCAGGTGAAGGCGCTGGAAAAGGGCGTCGACGTGCTTATCGCGACCCCGGGCCGGTTGATGGACCTGTTTGAACGCGGCAAGATCTTGCTCACCGGTTGCGACTTGCTGGTGATTGATGAGGCGGACCGGATGCTCGACATGGGCTTCATTCCCGATATCGAGACGATTTGTACCAAGCTGCCCGCCAACCGGCAGACCTTGCTGTTTTCGGCCACCATGCCGCCGCCGATAAAGAAGCTGGCGGACCGGTTCCTGACCAATCCCAAATATATCGAAGTAGCGCGGCCTGCTTCATCCAATGCGAATATTGATGCCAAACTGGTCAATGTTGCGCCGATGAAAAAGCGTGAGCTGTTGCGCGATCTGATCCGCAGCGAGGATGTCCATACCGCAATCATCTTTTGCAACCGCAAAACTACCGTGCGCGAGTTGAACAAGAGCCTGCAGAAACATGGTTTCCGCTCTGGCGAAATTCACGGCGATATCGATCAGGCCAGCAGACAAAGGCAGCTGGAGGCGTTCAAGGCAGGAACAATCAACCTGCTGGTCGCATCCGATGTCGCTGCCCGCGGGCTGGATATTAAGGGCGTGAGCCATGTCTTCAACTTTGACGCGCCCTGGCATCCCGATGATTATGTCCACCGTATCGGTCGTACAGGACGCGCAGGGGCAAAGGGGAAAGCCTTTACCTTTGTGACCAAGGCCGACGAAGAGGCGATCGAGAATATCGAGAAGCTGATTGGCGTGAAGATAGAGCGGCTGGGCAAGATCGACGCGCCACCCGCCGAGGAAATGGTTGAACCCAAGCCAAAGTCCCGCCCCGCAGATGCAAAGCCTACTCGTGCGCACAAGAATGAAAAGCCCGCGTCACGGCCCGACAAAGCCGCGTCGAGAAAGCCGTCAAAGCCCGTAGAGGTTGATGACGGCGATGATGGCTGGAATGGCCCAATGCCAAGCTTCCTTGGCTTTTCCATCCCCAACTGAGCTACGACGCTCGTGCAATAAAAAGGCCCGCCGAAGCGGGCCTTTTCTGTATTCGGTGCGCTCTGATCAGAAGCTGCCGCGAAC
>CAYVQO010000099.1:0-7196 GCA_964452835.1 uncultured Sphingorhabdus sp.
GACATGGAAAGCTATAAGGAAGAGATTTTCGGCCCCGTGCTGCAAATGGTCCGCGCACCCGATTTTGAGACCGCGCTCAGCCTTCCAAGCAAGCATCAATATGGCAATGGCGTCGCGATCTTCACGCGCAACGGCCACGCCGCACGCGAATTTGCGGCGCGAGTCAATGTCGGCATGGTAGGGATCAACGTGCCCATCCCGGTGCCCGTAGCTTATCACAGCTTTGGCGGGTGGAAGCGTTCAGGCTTTGGCGACACCGACCAATATGGGATGGAAGGCATCAAATTCTGGACCAAGGTGAAGAAAGTCACGGCGCGCTGGCCCGATGGTGGCGGCGATGGGTCCAATGCCTTTATCATTCCAACGATGGGGTGAACGGCGCTCATCCGGTTTTGGGACAGTGGCTTGAAAATGTTGCTGGAAAATTGGCTGTGATGTTGGAAGTCTGACGCCCGGTTTTTGGGGGTGTCGGCCTTGAACAAGCTTTTGCGCAAAATTGCTGCTATTCCTTGGGGCATATTGCTGCTCTTCGATTTAGCAGCATTGGTGGCGTTGGGGCTGATGGTCGCACTGCTTTTTGGCAATGCACCGACGGGCGCGCCAGCCGGGCTAACCAGCGACAAACGCATCGCCATCAGCTTTGACGATGCACCGCGTGGGCCGGGGGCATTTCTTGATCGGGGGGTCCGTCCACAAATGCTGCGTGCTACGTTGAAACGGGCAGGGGTGAAGCAAGCGGCTTTCTTTGCCAATCCCGGGCGCATTGACATCAGCAACAGCGCCGAGGCCGAGCTGCGCGCTTATGCCAGGGACGGGCATGTGCTGGCGAACCACACCGCGACGCACCCGGTGCTGTCCGATGTTTCAGCCGAGCGTTTTATTGCCGACATCGCAAAAGCGGAAAAATGGCTGAAGGCGGAAGAAGGCTATCGCCCCTGGTTCCGCTTTCCCCAGCTGGATGAAGGCAACCGCAACATTGATAAGCGCGATGCCGTTCGTGCTGCGCTAAAAAATATGGGCTTGCGCCACGGTTATGTGACGGCCGATGGCTGGGACTGGTATCTCGAAAATCTGACGGTCAGGGCAAAAAAGGAAGGCGAACCAATGGACATGGACGCGCTGCGTGACCTGTATGTCGAAACGCATCTGCTTTCCGCCCGGTTCGCCGACAGCCTTGCCAGGCGCACTTTGGGCCGCGCACCCGCACAGATGCTGCTGCTTCACGAGACTGATCTTGCTGCGCTGTTTCTTGAAGATCTGGTGGCGGCCTTGCGCAAAGATGGCTGGACGATCATCACTGCTGATGAGGCTTATGCCGACCCAATGGCTAAGTTGCCTTTGCCGGTGAAAGCAGACGCCAATGGCACGCTGATCCAAATGCTGTCTTGGGAGCGTGGCACCAAAGGCCCACGCTGGTTTGAACGCAATGAGGTGGAGCTTATGTCGCGCCTCTTCAACCAGAGGGTCTTGAAGGCAAAGTGAATGCTGCCTAGGGCTTTTTCATGACTGATCAATTTGCCCTTACCGAAGACCAGATCGCCATTCAGGACATGGCGAAGAAATTCACAGCCGACCGGATCACGCCCTTTGCCGCGCAATGGGATGAGGATAGCCATTATCCCGTCGATGTCTGGAAAGCGGCGGGTGAGTTGGGCTTTGGCGCGATCTATGTATCAGAAGAACGCGGCGGGATTGGCCTTGGGCGGCTGGAGGCGGCGTTGATTATGGAGGCCATGGCCTATGGCTGTGCGTCCACTTCCAGCTTTATTTCGATCCACAATATGGCCGCATGGATGATTGACTGTTTTGGCAGTGCGGAGTTGAAGGACCGCTTCCTGCCCGATCTGGTCAATATGGAAAAAATAGCCAGCTATTGCCTGACAGAGCCGGGTTCGGGTTCGGACGCTGCGGCGCTCAAAACGACTGCTCGGCTGGATGGAGACCATTATGTGCTGAATGGCACGAAACAGTTTATTTCCGGCGCAGGCTATAATGACATCTATGTCTGCATGGTCCGCACGGGTGATGCTGGGGCAAAGGGGATCAGCTGCCTTGTCATCGAAAAGGATACGCCCGGCCTCAGCTTTGGTGCGCCCGAAAAAAAGCTCGGCTGGAACAGTTCGCCAACCGCGCAGGTGATTTTTGAGGATTGCCGCGTGCCCGTTGCTAACCGGGTCGGTGCAGAGGGCGATGGCTTCCGCTTTGCCATGGCGGGCCTTGATGGCGGGCGGCTCAATATCGGCGCCTGCTCGCTGGGCGGCGCGCAGCGTTGTCTGGACGAAGCGATCAAATATACCAAGGAGCGCCAGCAATTCGGGCAGCCTGTTGCCGACTTTCAGAACACCCAGTTCATGCTTGCCGATATGGCAACCGATTTGGAGGCGGCGCGGGCGCTGCTTTATCTCGCGGCTTGCAAGGTCAGCGCCAATGCACCTGACAAGTCGCGCTTTTCCGCCATGGCAAAGCGGCTGGCGACAGATAATGGCTCAGCCATAGTCGATCGTGCGCTGCAACTGCATGGCGGCTATGGCTATTTGCGCGACTATCCCATCGAACGCTTCTGGCGCGACCTGCGTGTGCATTCGATTCTGGAAGGCACCAATCAGGTGATGCGGATGATTGTGGGTCGGGATCTGCTGCGGCAATGATCCGCCTTTGGCTTCAGCTGATTTTCACAACATTCTTGGCTAGCAACCCTCGAGGACCTTCGACCACATCAAAGCTTACGCGGTCACCCTCGCTGAGCGTCCGAAAGCCCTCTGCGATCAAACTTGCGTGATGCACGAATATATCAGCACCGCGCTCGCGCACGATGAATCCATAGCCCTTGGTGTCGTTGAACCATTTAACAGTACCTTGTTCGGGCATCCTCGCTCTCCCTTTTGCCAAGGGCTAGACAGGATAGGCGTAACCCGCAATGAGTTTGGGCATTATTGGAGAGATTCTTACCCGAATAAAGGGCCATTCCGAAGGGCGTGGCTTTTGCGCAGGGGGTGACATTGCATTTCTTCGCGATTCGGCGCTGAATGATGGCGGTAAAAGGCGCATCATCACTCTTGAACCTGCCGGTCGCTGCGCTAAATAAGGGCTTCGGGGATATAGGAGGCTGCATGACTGCCGCATCTTCCCTGTTTCGTCCTCCCTTGCTGCTGTTTCTGATGCTGGCCGCGGTTGCGCTGGCCGCAGGGCTGATGCTGTCCGTTCGGATATATGAGGATCGCAACCCGCTAAGCCTTGTCTGGATTGCAGGCTGGATTAGCCTTGTGTGGCTGGGCCTGAAGACAGACCGGAAAAACATCTGGGCAGTAGCGGTGACGATCGGTGCCGCGGCAATGGCGATGCGGTTGAATGCAATGCAGTTTGTCGATGGCGTGGCCCTTGGCGCTGATCCTATGAATTATACCAATATTGCGCAGGCCATGCTGGCGGGGCAGGGCATGGTCGTCGATGATTGGCAATATGGACAGGATTTGCGCGCCTATTTTCCGCCCTTTTACCCCTTTCTGCTGACCGGCTGGTGGTGGACGTTTGGAGACTCGATTGGGTCGACACTGGCCATGAACACACTGATAGATGCAGCGGGTGCATTCGGGCTCTATGCCATATTGGCTCGGCGACGCGAATTGCGAGCGGCATCGGTGGTGGCACTGCTCTATTTTGCCTACCCGCCCTTCGCCTTTTCCGCGCCTATTCCGCAGAAAGAGGCGCTCACGCTTACGCTTTTCATCTGGTTGCTCTACACGGCGCTAGCATGGGTCCAGGATAGGGATAAAAAAATTTGGCGCTATGCTGTGCCCTTGGGCATGCTGTCGGCCATGCTGGCCCTGACGCAGGCGTCTTTGCTGGTCGCGCCTTTCGTCATCGGGCTTGTGTTGATTGGCCATGTCGGCTTTGCCCGCACCTTTAGGCTGGGGCTCGCAGCATTGCCCTTTTTCCTGATTGTGATGGCCCCATGGTGGATTCGCAACTGGATGCTGTTTGGCGCTTTCGTGCCTTTGACCACGGCGTCGGGCTTTATGCGCAATGTTGCCCTAGGCGCATATCGCGCGCCATTCCCGCCTGATCTTTTTACGCTGTCAGAGGTTGAACGCTCTGCGCTGATGGCAAAGCTTGCCAATGCGCATTTGGTCGAGGCGCCGCTTGGTTTCCTGAAGGAAACGGCCCGCGCTCTGGCGCTTGGCTTTGCCTATGAAGAAGCGACATTGGCCCGTTATCGGCACACAACACCGCCAATCTCGCTCGCCGCACGGGCTGAAATCGCGCCATTGCTTCAATTCAGCTGGCTTGCCCTTCTCGGCTCTTCGGTGGCGGCGCTATGGACGCAAATTCGACTACGTCGTTCTGACATCATGACCACCCTGCTGCTCGCCCTTTTTCTATCGATATTGGCGGCGGGCATGTGGTTCGAATTTGGCGAACGGCATCGCTACATTTTGACGCCCATGTTGCTGCTGATCGGCGGTAGCTGGCTTGTGCGCTATCATGGACACCGCCGCAGCGCTTAACCCGAAATTTCCCTTTTTCCGCTAAATCGACACGCGAAGCCAAAGGATTTCCTATGCGCACTGCCACATTATTGCTGATCTTTGGAAGCGTCCTGCTGTCTGCATTTGCGCAGATGTTCCTTAAGCTTGGCGTTACACGGGCAGATGGGACAAACAGCGGATCTGCGCTGTCGGAGCTTGGCAGCATGCTGGCATCCCCGCTGGTTCTTGTCGGGTTAGGGCTGTACGGGGCAGGCGCTTTGCTGTGGCTGTTTGTACTAGGTAAAGTGCCACTATCAGTGGCCTATCCCTTTGTCGGCGCTGGCTTTATCGTCACTGCCATCATCGCTGTAGTGTTGCTGGGGGAACAGTTTACGGCGTCGCGCGCCGCTGGAACGCTGCTGATCGCCATTGGCTGCGTCCTTGTCGCACGGTCTGCCTGACAGAGCTGCAATGTCACTGGTTTCGGACAATATGGGGGCAGCGAAAACTCCTCTTATCGTCGATCTTGACGGTACATTGACAGCTGCGGATGTCTCTCTGGAGGCATTTGTGCGTTTTGCGCGGGCAGCTATGTTTGGCTTCTTTAAGCTAATTCTCTGGATAGCAATGGGCCGTTCGCTGGCCAAGGCCATGGTAGCGCGGGCGATGCCGCTGGACGCTGACAGCCTGCCGTTCAGGCCTGAAGTGCTTGCCATGGTCGAAAAAGCCAAAGCCGAAGGACGGATGACCATATTGGCAAGCGCCAGCCACCGTCGAAACGTGGAAAGGGTGGCGAGACAGACCGGCCTTTTTGACGCCGTCATCGGATCAAGTGCGAAAGCAAATTTGAAAGGGACAGCCAAGCTGGCGGCGATCCGGTCCGTGATCGGGGGCGGGCCCTTTGACTATATCGGAGACAGCCGTGCTGATCGCCCGATCTGGGCGGCCGCACGTCACGGATTTAGTTGCGGCCATGTGCCTGCAGCTTCGTCGGTCGAACGTATTACCCCGCCCGCACCACCGCTTTGGCGAACAGTACTGAAATCGCTCCGCCCGCACCAATGGGCGAAGAATTTGCTGGTCTTCGTGCCTTTGGTGACTGCCGGTCAGCTTTTTTCGATCAGCGCCGATCTGCGTGCCTTGCTTGCCGCTATCCTTTTCTCGCTGGTTGCCTCGGCCATTTATCAGGTCAACGACATTCTTGATATTGACGCCGACCGTACGCACGAGACCAAGCGTAATCGGCCGTTGGCTGCGGGTACGCTTTCAATTCCATTTGCGGCGATTTTGGCATCGGTGATGCTGGCGATGGCGACTGCTGCTAGTCTGCTAGTTTTGGGTCCAAAATTCACGCTGATCCTGTTCATATATCTGGTGCTTACGCTGGCTTATTCGTTCCGGCTAAAGGCGGCAATGATCATCGACGTCATTACGTTGGCCGCGCTTTACACCATTCGCATTATTGCCGGAGCGGAGGCGATTGATGTCTATCTCAGCTCATGGCTATTTTTGTTTTCGATCTTCTTCTTTTTGAGCCTCGGCTATTTAAAGCGCTATACTGAACTCGCCACTGCGACTGAGCCCAGCCGCCTGTTGAAAGGGCGTGGCTATGTTGCCAGTGACTTGCAAATTGTGGCCATGTCTGGCGTCTCGACAGGCATGGTTTCCATATTGGTGATGGCGCTATTTATAGATGATCCCGATAATCTGGCGGTCTATGCAGAGCCTGCGCTGTTATGGTTGCTGCCGCTTGCTCTGCTTTACTGGATCAACCGCATCTGGATGATGGCGCAGCGCGGGCAGGTGGATGGCGATCCGGTCTCCTTTGCTGTGCGCGATCCGCGCAGTCTGGCCATTGGTGCATCCATGGCTGCGATGTTGGTGACGGCGCGATTTGTTGACCTCCCTATTTGATCACCCTGAAGGGAATCGACATCGCTGCCAACCGTCGCCATAGCGAGTCTCATGAGTAGTGAAGTATTGACCCGAATAGAGGGCCATGCCGGCATAATAAGCCTGAACCGGCCAGGCGCGCTCCACGCGCTGACGCTGGACATGGTTCATGCCATGACCGAAGCGCTGCAAAAATGGCGGCGCAGTCGCAAGGTTAAATGCGTGATCATCGATCATGCCGAAGGGCGCGGCTTTTGCGCAGGGGGTGACATTGCATTCTTGCGCGATTCGGCGCTGAATGATGGTGGCAAACGGGGCCGCAAATTCTTCCACGACGAATATCAGCTCAACCATTTGCTGTTCACTTACCCAAAGCCGGTGGTGGCATTTATGGACGGGATCACTATGGGCGGCGGCGTTGGTATATCGCAGCCTGCCCGCTTCCGCGTGGCGACAGAAAACACCCGTTTTGCCATGCCGGAAACCGGAATAGGTCTTTTCCCTGATGTTGGCGGCGGCTGGTATCTCTCTCGGCTTGAAGGACGAGTTGGGCAGTTTCTGGCGCTAACTGGTGCGCGGCTGGATGGTGCCGAATGCACCGAATTGGGGCTGGCGACGCATTATTTGCCAAGCGATGCACTAGCCGAGGCGAAAGCGCGGATTGCAAGCGAAGATATTGACCGGATCGATGGCATTTTGGGTACAATGGCAGTAACACCGCCCGAAGCGCGCATTGTTGGCAATCTCTTTGAGATAAACCGCCACTTTGCCTCTGACCGATTTGAGGACATTCTTGCCAGTCTGGAGGCGGATAATAGCGATTGGGCGATGAAAGAA
>CAYVQO010000100.1:0-1548 GCA_964452835.1 uncultured Sphingorhabdus sp.
CGACGGATATTGTCGGCATAGTCAGCGACAACCAGACTGTTCGCATTTTTATTGGCGGTTACTGAGCCCTCCCGGCTGACCAGGGGCCGCAGCGTTTCGACGGCCGACGTTGCGTCAATTGAGCGGAGGCGGAAAACTTCGGTTACAAATTCGCTTGCCGTTGCGCGATTTGATCCCACTCGGCTCGGTTGCGTAGCGGCACCATCGGCAAGCTGGATACGGTAGCCGCCATTGCGGATAGGAACCGCTACCAGCCCATTGGCTCGCAAAGTGGACAAGAATACCTCAAAATATTCGGAGCGTGACAAGGGTCGGTCTGTGACAATCGAAATTTTGGTCTGCACGCGGCTATCGACAATGAACGTCTTGCCCGTAACGCGCGCGGCATCCTGCACAAAGGCGCGAACATCAGCCTCACGCAGATTCATGGTATATTGCGCATTGGCCGGTTGTGCGAATAGCGACACCGCCACCGCCAATGTTATCAAATGTTTCCGAGGCATTTTCATTCCAGATTAAGACCGACTGGTATTTTCTGCGATCCGCGCTCGACCTCGAGCGTCAACTTCGCTCCCGAACGTAGCTGCGAGGCGATTTCGGAGGGTGAACTGACTGGCCTACCGTTGATGGAAACGATGATGTCGCCAGC
The DNA here is from genome assembly GCA_964452835.1 of uncultured Sphingorhabdus sp. Lineage (GTDB taxonomy): Bacteria > Pseudomonadota > Alphaproteobacteria > Sphingomonadales > Sphingomonadaceae > Sphingorhabdus_B. The sequence continues at coordinate 650 of CAYVQO010000100.1, forward strand.
AGCGAGCCCGGCATTGCGCAACATAGCACCGTCATCCTTGGCGCTCAGCACCAGGCCAGTGACCTTGCCGCTTTCGTTACGCGGGGTCACGCCAATCGAGTCTCGCAAAGTGGTCGCATTCAGTTTCACCTCACCATTTCCTGGCGCGGTAGCGGTTGAGCTGGGCACGGGCTGTGAATTCGGCAAGGCGCCAACCGTCTCTGCCGGTGTTGATTGATCCATGTAGAGCGATTCTTCGGCCCCGTTGCGCGACAGCACAACATGGTCAAAAGCCACCTTTGCCAGAACCACGCCCGGCATGACCTCATCACCGACATTATAGCTTTGCTGAACCCCATCAGCCCCGGCAAGAATGGCAGAACCGCCTCCGGTAAACTCGTTGAACCGGGTTCCAAAAAGCATGAGTGACAGCGACGTTACCGTTCCCGGAGCCTCCGCCTGGCCGGATGCCCTTGCAAAGGGATCGAATGCAGCAAAAAGCTGCGCACGCTCCGCAGCGGAGAAAACTGTGGGCTGTTTTGGTTTCCAGTTTCCAAAACTTCCAACCGGTCCAACGATAATCCAGAACAGATTGGCAAACAGTGCCATGCAAAGCGCCGCTGCAGCCCAAACTAGCCAATTGCCGATAGCGCGTTGCCCGCCCGGGCGGCGCGATAATCTTGCAATACCCTGAAAGGCCGACGCCACCAAATTACTCCACCGACTCGATATTCGGGCGTGGATAGGCCCCCTGCGTTTCGGAAAAACGACAAACAGGTTTCAGTTTTGTGACACAGATTTCGGCCTAACCAACCTCAAAATGTGATATCGATCCCAAAGGAAGCGCTGATGCCCTCTTTGTAGCGATTGAGGAACACCCGGTTGGTGCCATTCTCCTGCAGCTCGCGATATTTGTTGTT
>CAYVQO010000100.1:1648-7167 GCA_964452835.1 uncultured Sphingorhabdus sp.
CCGGTTAGTGGCGCACCATCGCGGAAAAAGTCAGAAGCGAGCGTTGCCGCCGATGCAAAGACCGCGACAGGATCAGTTGCTCCAACGCTAATCTTCGATTTTGTGTAGGTATAATTTGCAATCGCCAAAATGCGGCGGGTGCCAAAAAAACCCGTGCCTTCATCATTGCCAAGGTCAAAATATTTCTGCACTTCCAGCTCTGCACCATAAAGATCTGCCTCTGGCGCATTGGCAAAGCTGGTGATGACTGAGTTATCTTCAAAGCTTGAAAACGCCTCAATCGGATTTTTGATGCGTTTGAAGAAGCCGGCAACGGTCAGACGCTGATCGCGATCAAAATACCATTCATAGCGCGCTTCTGCATTGTACAATTGGCTGTCGGTCAACAGCGGGTTGCCCCGGAAAAGCCGGTTGCTGTCGGTATCGAAATAGGACTGGAAGATCAGTTCGCGGAATTGCGGCCGCGCAATGGTTTTCGATGCGCTGACGCGCAATTGCATCTGGTTCGCCAACTCCCAGGTAACAGTTGCTGCAGGCAACCAGTAACTGCGGTCTAGGGCAGTCGACGCCAGTGATGCTGTCGGCACCGTAAATACCTGAACCGGATCAACGGTCTGCTTGGCCTGTTCATACCGCACGCCCAGGTTCAGATTGACCGTGTCCGTAACATAGGCCTGAATTTGCGCGTAACCCGCATTGTTGATCAGTGTTGCATCAAAGACCGGATTGGCTTCGTTGGCATCGATCAGTTCAATATCATAAAAATCGATCACATCCGGCTGCAGCAGGAAATCCGGCCTGAACAGGGCCACTGCGTTCGGGAAATTGGTGGGCGCAATGAACTGGAAATCGCGTCGCTCTGTCCGACGTCGAGTATCCGAATGCGTATAGCCAATCGTCGCGGAAAAGGCGTCCGAAAACCGGTATGAAAGGTCAACGCCGCCGGACCACAGATCCTCATTCAGGTCTGAATAGGTGACTTCGGCACTACCACGCTGGCCATTGTTCAACCGGTTAATGAAAAAGGTACCGAACGGGTCGGTTGCAACATTGCTGCGGAAATATTCAAAGGCAAATTCCCCCGGCACCTCGCGCTGCGAATTGGCATAGCCAAAGCGCGCATTCAGGCTGACATCGGACGAAAATTTAAACTCGCCGACAACCTGTGAACTGAACAACTGACGTTCAAACCAGGCCGTATCCTGCTGCATTAGCGTTGCGGTCGGACTAAGCGATTGCCGGGTTCCCACGGCCAGTCTTGCCTGTTTTAGCGTGTCCCGGATGAACAAATTGGTCCAGCGCAGCTTATGCTCGCCTTCTTCAATGCCAAAACCGATCAGGCCATTGACGACAATGCGATTGTCGGTTGTGACTCGCTGAAAATCCTGATCAAGCTGGGAAAGATCAAGCGACGATGCGGTTTGCTGCAAGGCATCACGTGTCCGCCATTTGTTGCTGTAGCCAAAATTGGCAATCAGACCGATTGTCGTCGTGTCGCCAATGTCAAAGCTTGTCCCGCCAGTGATACCAAGCGAACCATTTGGAGGAAGCTTGTCATTCCGCTGGATGATGGAATTGCGTCCTGTGATTAGCTGGGATGCAATTGCTTGCGTATTGACGGTTCCTGAGCTGATCCGCTGACCACTGTTCAAATAAGCGGTCAGAGCGGGTGGCAGATCGCGGCTGCCATTGTCAAAGCCGGTCCAGTCATCTGAAGCGCCATAATAGGTGTAGCCCAGCTGGCCGGTCGTTTCGGCATTACCGCTAATGCTGCCGCCAACGGTGAGGAAGGACTCATTGGGTATGGCCTTTGTCGTCAAATTGATGACGCCGCCACCAAACTCACCGGGAAAGTTGGCGGAATAGGATTTCTGCACCAGCGATGAAGCAATAACGCTGGTCGGAAAAAGATCGAGCGGAACGACGCGCTTCAGCGGCTCTGGGCTGGGAAGCGGCGACCCGTTAAGTAGCGCCAGCGAATAGCGATCACCAAGGCCACGGACATAGACAAAACCGCTGCCGACCACGCTAAGACCCGTTACGCGCTGCAAAGCGCCGGCGATGTCGCCTTCGCCCGTGCGGGCAATGTCTGCGCTCGAAAGCACTGACACAACTTGCGGTGCCGACTTTTCGACGTTGCGGGTACGGCTGCCCTGTACAATGATGCCTTCGCCGCCTGGAATGGAAATATCGACTGCTTCGCCCTCAGTTCCTTCCTCCGTTCCCTCTACTGCGGGAGCATCGGCTTCGGGTGGAGTATCGCTTTCCGCTGCCTCCACAGGGGTTTCCTCAACAGTGGCGTCTTGCGCAAATGCGGTGGTGGGAGCCACCAATGCTGTAGAGAGGAGCAACAGCGTCGCTGGAGCCAGGGGCTTAAGCATTTCGATTTCCTTGGAATATGTTTGAGGGCGGAGCGCGGTATCAGATCACCGCGCTCCACCCCTCAGATCATGCAGCTCAGGTCGTCGGCAGCGACGTGCAGAGACCGCTCGTCGTACCAAAGTTGGCCGTTGCGCTGTTGCAGGTCCAACCAGCATACCAAGTGTCTGCAGCATTCTGCACGGCACCGATGTAAGTCTTTGTTTCAAAGAATGCATCGAGTGTGGCCGCATTGAATGCAGCGACGCCGGTCTCATTCGCACCGTTGATGAAAGTACTGCTCAACGTCGGAGTGAACGCGCTATTGTTGTTGTTCGAACCGCTTCCGAACAGGGTCTGGACATCCGTGTTGGTCACGCCATTCGAGCCAATAAATGGTGTTGCACCACACTGCATCGCAACCGAGCGGAACAGGGGTGCCCCTACTTCGTCAATTGCTGCATCAACCGTCGCTGAAATTGTCTGCGTACGGCTAACGCGGATACAACCAGTGTTCGGCGAAACAACAACGCTGTTGACCAGCGAATAGTCTGTGCCACCACGCAGCAAAATGGCTGCCAGGTTGCCGGGCGCGGCGCGCTGAATGAAGGTTGCGTTGGAAACGCGGGTATTCTGACGCGGGATATTGCCGTCCAACGCGTTATCCGAGTCTGCTTCGATCATGGAGTCGCCCGCGGAAGCGCGCTGTACCGCGATCACATATTGGATGTTGGCCTTGATGCCAACGTCAGTATCCAGACCATCATCTTCCGCACCTGTAACCACCAGATAGCGCGCATTGACGCGACCGCCGAAGAATTCAGCGCCATCGTCAGAGCTGTTATGCGTCTGAATGTTATTCAGGACGGTACCTGAACCGGTGCCACCCGTGGTCAGAGCCTGAAGCTCGCTGTTCCCTGAAAGAACAAAGCCGGAGTAACGGATCTGAACAAAGCTCATCCGTCCGCTGTTATCGGCTGGTTTGTCACCACCGTACAGTGCGGGATCGACTGCGCCTTCTACCTGGCGTTCACAGGCTGCCGTCCCCGGCGTTGCTGCTGGTGCAATACAGTCAGTGATCGGTGCACGGCCGGAAAGCACGACACCACCCCATTGACCGCTCGATTCGTCGGTGTTGAGGCCGAGGACATTGTCGCGGCTGGTAAAGATGATCGGCTGTGTCGCTGTGCCAACGGCATTGATGCGATTGCCACGGTTAACATGGAGCCACGAAACGCCAGTGCCACCAAAAATGACGACGCCCGGTTCAATATTCAGCGTAACGACGTTGTTGGTTGTCGCCGGACCCTGATCGGTGCCCACATCGACGCGGCCGCCCAGACGATACAGCAGACCAGCAACCTTGGGCAGGTTGATGGTGGTATTGATGCGAGCCGGCAGCGTGCAGACGCGGTACGTGCCAGTGGGTCCAGTGACTGTGCCGGTGTCCGAAAGACCCTGCGGGTCGGCAATTGTCGGGCAACCGCCAGCGGGCGTGACAACTGCGGGCGGCGGCGGAGGCGGCGGAGGCGGCGGAGGCGGTGCCGGGTTGTTGATGGTGATGTTTCCGCCGGTACCGGGCGAAGCAATGTCATCAGCGCCGCAACCGCTTAGTGTCGCTGCCGCAGCAGTGACATAAATCAGGCCGCGCAACTTGGGATCAATATTCATCTGCTTTCTCCGCAACATTATTCTGTGTGCCCGGTCCGGGCGTGAGAGAGACATGTGCGGCGAATCAACAAAGGCCCCACCCGTCGTCGAGTGAGGCCTTTAGAATTGTGTTTTGACTCTGCGACGCAGGTTCAGCGTCTAAACAGCGACTCTTTTGTTACCGTTTCGTTACGGCTGTCATCAAGCCGTCATCTGCGCGATTTCTGCAATTCCTTTAACGCCAGTTTTGCGGCTTTGCGCGAATTCATTTCGCGACCATCGGCCAGCACCAGGTCAAATTCATCTTTGCAATAAAGTGCGGCGGTAAAAGCCTCTTCGGCCCGCTGATAGTCACCAAGGCGGGCATAAGCGCGGCCCATATTGATCAGCTTTGCAGGATCAGCATCAGGAACCGTGCGGTCCCGAGCAAGTTGCTCCAGTGCAAGCCGGTTATCATTCGCCATCAACGCTTCATAACCCAGGGAACCGCGTTCATAGCCTATTTCAGCCGGTCCCTGCGCAAAGGCAGGTGCCGCAACCAGAACCAGCCCGGCGGCAGTCAAAATGCGCATTTTGTCTCTCCTCTGCAAACCTCTAATTGTTACAGTTTGGAGACTCTAATGTTTCATTTCAATGAAAATACACCTGTGACGAGCAAATAGCTGAAATTTTTCAGCTATTTAATATGACAGCCCCGAATTTTTTGTGACAATAATATGACAGACCTGCGACACCGCAGGCTGTAAACCCAGCGTAAATACTGCTAATTCAAGGGTTTAGGGAATAGCCAGCAGCACGCACGGTGCGAATAATGTCCTTTTTGCCGCCAGCATTTATGGCAGCGCGAAGCCGCCTGATATGCACGTCTACCGTGCGCATTTCGATGTCGCTATCGCGCCCCCACACGCCATCCAGCAACTGCATTCGGGACAATACCCGTCCGGGACGCTCCAAAAAATAGCGCAACAGCCGGTATTCGGTGGGACCAAGCTGTACCGGAGCACCATCACGCGTGACATGATAACCGCTTGTATCCATAGCAACGGGACCAACGCGCAATATTTCCCCGGCAACGGCTGGACGCGTGCGACGCAACACAGCCTTTATCCGCATGACGAGTTCAGCAGGGGAGAAAGGCTTGGTCACATAGTCATCTACTCCGGTTTCGAGACCTCTCAACCGGTCATCTTCTGCGCTGCGTGCGGTCAGCATAATGATCGGCAGCGTGGCAAATTCTCCCATCCGCCGAATGCGCCTGCATACTTCGATGCCGGACACGCTTTCTATCATCCAGTCGAGGATCACCAGATCTGGCCGCTCTTCCTCCACAAGAAGAATTGCTTCATCGCCATCAGATGTCACAACTGAGTCGAACCCGGCCTGTGTAACATGCCATTGCAACAGCTCCGCAATTGGAGCGTCGTCTTCAACAATGAGGATTTTTGCCCGATCTGACATTTATGAAGTCTCTATTTCGGAAAAGCGACAATTTTATTACAGTCAGTGCAGCA
>CAYVQO010000101.1:0-7131 GCA_964452835.1 uncultured Sphingorhabdus sp.
GTGAAGCTGCGGTTGGCTGCTATCGCGGCGGCAATTTCAGGGACTGGCCCGGTGGTCACCGTATCTGAATCGAGCTGGATGACATAGGCGTCGCTTCGGCGATCCAATATGGCCATTAATCGTTCCCAGCAATTGTCGCGCGGACAGGCGCCAGTGTCGATATCATGTTTTTCAAGGATAAGCGGATTATCGCAATGTTGTGCGAGCACGGCGCGATCGGCGGCGGTCAAAGTGCCATCATTCAGTAAAATGATCCGGCCACGGCGCAAATGGTGATGCAGCGATTTCACCGCAACCAGATAGGGCAACAAAACCGCGGTACCGATCATCGAAAACATTATGACGCCGTCATCCGCCCCCTTGATTGGCGCAGTTTCCAATATTGCCTGCGCCGCCCGCTGGTGCGACCAGCTTCCCGTCTTGCGGGCCAATGCGGCAAAGAATTCGGCGGGATTCAACCGACCCTCCAGGGATAAATGACTGCAATTGCAAGCATCATTTTAGAGCGAAGCTATTTCGACCTGATTAACAGGTTGCGGTTTTACACGCGCTGCTACCAGCGACCCTGCGACGATCAGGCTGGTTCCGGCAACGGTCCAAATGGTCACTGGTTCGGCGAAGAACAGCCAGCCGAATATGGCCGCCCAAACAAAGGCGGTATATTCAACGGGGATCAATATTTGCGCTTCGGCCCGGGCATAGGCCCAACTGAGCATCAGCACAGAGACCGTCGCCAGCCCAGCAGCGGCAAGGGTGAGCGCATATTCAGTAGACGGTTGCAGCCACCAAGGTGCGACGAGGCTGAGAATCGCGGCAGTCAAAAGGTTTTGGAAAAAAGCAATTTCAATGGGGCCAGCGAGCAAGGCCTGCTGCCGCTGCAGGATCAGGTTATAGGCATAAAGTACAGCCGAGAACAGAACCGCTGCTGTTCCCAGTATCGCCCCTTCGCCATAATCGCCGCTAAACTTGCCAAACAGGATGACCAGCATACCGGCTAGGCCTGCAACCGATGCGATCACGGCTTCGCGTCCAATTTGTTCACCAAGCAGGATCGCAGCGAGGTACAATGCAATGACTGGGGCAATGAAGGATAGCCCAATGGCCTCTGCCAAGGGCAGCACAGTCAGCGACCAAAAGAAGCTGACAGCCATGAATGCGACCACCAGACTGCGCAGCAGATGCAGCCGCAATACTGTGGCTGAGGGCCAGCGTTGCCGTGTCCCCACAAACAGCGCGCTCATCATCGCCGCGCCAGTCGCATTGCGCCACAAGGTCGCGCTATAGGCACCGACGGCAATGGCGAGTTCCTTCATCACGGCATCCATTAACGAGAAGGTACCGATGCCAATGCAGGCCACCAGAAAGGCAATGGCGGGTTTTGAAGGCGTTGGCGGCGTCATGGCGGACGGCATAGGCAAGCGCAAAGGCCATGTCACCCACACAATCTTGCCAAGGCAGGCTGCAAGGCCCTAAAGAGGCTTTGCAACATGGCCTCCACCCCTTTTCCCTGGATCGACGCGCTGATCATCTTGGCGCTTATTGCCCTCAATGGCGTTTTTGCCATGTCAGAGCTGGCGATTGTCTCTGCACGCACGGCCCGCCTGCAGGCAAAGGCCGATGCTGGAAGCAGCGGCGCTGCCATGGCGCTGAAGCTGGCGAGCGACCCGGGCAAATTCCTGTCCACCGTGCAAATTGGCATCACCCTGATTGGGATCATTGCCGGTGCCTATTCGGGTGCCAGCCTGGGGCAGCCGACCAGCGAGCGGTTGATTGCGCTTGGCATGGACCGCGAATGGGCCATGACGCTTGGCTTCGGGATCGTGATTGGCGTGACCACCTACGCCGCGATTGTGATTGGCGAATTGGTACCAAAGCAATTTGCTCTGGTCGCCCCGGAAAGGATTGCCGCGCTTGTCGCCCGGCCCATGGCGTGGATGGCCTGGCTTGCCGCTCCCTTTGTATGGCTGCTCGACGCATCGAGCAGCGTCTTTTTCCGGCTATTGGGACTTAACCGCAACGATCGTGACGCGCTAACGGCAGAGGAGTTAAAGGTTGTCTTTACCGAAGCCACCCATGCGGGGATAATTGAAGAGCATGAGCATAAGGTGATTGCAGGCGTGGTCCGCCTTGCCGACCGCCCGGTGCGCGAAGTGATGACGCCGCGTACCGATGTCGACTGGCTGGCCGCCGATGCAACGGCAGAGGATGTGCGCGATCGGCTGCTAAATTCCCCCCATACGCGCCTGCCTGTGATTGGCGATTCGGTGGATGAAGTTCTGGGCGTCGTGCAGTCGCGCGACATTGTCGCCGCCCAGATTGCCGGAAAGCCGCTTAACCTGCGCACGCTGATGCGCAAGGCGGAGATCATTCCTGACCAGCTTGACGCAATGGATGCGCTAGAGATCCTGCGCTCATCTGAAGTGCCGATGCTATTGGTACATGATGAATATGGCCATTTTGAAGGGATCGTCACCCCCAATGACTTGCTGGCGGCCATTGCTGGCGAATTTGCCTCTGATCAGGAACAGGGCAGTGCCGCCAATATTGTAAAGCTGGATGATGGCTCCATGCTGGTTGCAGGCTCCATGTCGGCCGATGCGATGGCGGCAGAGCTGGAAATCCCGCTGCCTGATGACCGTGATTTTGCGACGGCCGCTGGTTATGTGCTGCACATATTGCGCCGCCTGCCAAAGGAAGGTGACGATTTCACCGAAGAAGGTTGGCATTTTCAGGTTGTCGACATGGATGGCCGGAAAATTGACAAGCTGCGGGTGAAACGGGCCGACCGCTGATCAGCCGCGCGAAAAGGGCCGTCTGGTATCAACCGCGCCGCCGCTGGGCATGATGCTGTCGCGCATACCGGGTGCTGTTCCCTTGAAGCTGTCGCCAGTGACGCGGGCATCGGGATGATAATAGACCACAAATTGCCTGCCACCTGCTGCTGGCAAGTCGGTTTCAAACCGGTTGCCGCTGCAATCAACATGGTTGAAGCTGGAGACCGGTTCATTCAGTGGCTGGGCTGATTTCCGTTCGGCAGGAATAAAGAAGCGGCAATTGCGCACGCTGTTGCGCTGGCCGTTGGCGGGCTTTGCCTCAATCGCAGGAAAAGCGCCAAAGATCGGCTTTTGGTGCCGCCCAATCAGGGTGACGCCGTCCAATGTGACCCGGTTATTTTCATAGGCATGGAAAATGCCATAATGGCCATCACCCCTGAACGTCGCATTGCGCACTATCAGGTCGCCGCCATATTCGCCGGTCCAGCTGGTCCAGAAGGTACCATTGCCCAGATCGTGCGTCCCGCCCTGCAACAGCGCGCCTGCCCAGCAGATGATCATATGGTTTGGCGCGTTATTGGCGTTTCGCGAATTGCAGTCAATGATCCGCAGATAGCCGTGGAAGCTTTGCGTATAGGCGGCAAGGAACGCGCTGAAATTATCCATGAATTCGCAGCGTTCAAAATGCAGATTACCGGTCTTTATGTCGATCGTTCCAGGCCGCCAATGATCGGGCTCAACGTCCACGCCAAAGCCGGGGGCATGGCGGCCATAGGCGCCGGTGCCATAAGCGCTGCCGTTAAAGGCGGAATCGGTGCAGATCAGGCCATAGACTTGCAGCGGAGCAAGCGCGCCGCGGGCGTTATTCTCGCACCGTACCCGCTCGATCCGGATATCGCGGCAGGCAATGCCGCGTGCGCCGCTCAACATGCTGTCATCATGCAGCAGGATTGCATCGGTCTGGCAGTGGTGGAGATACAGGTCGCGCAGCGTGACATTGCGGCAGGCATGCAGCGCGATCAGATAGGCATAGGCCTCGGTCACGCCCTCTTCCTTGCGCATGCTGCGCACGCCGCCATCTATTTCAAAGCCGGAGATTGTTACATTCTGGCAGTGGCGCAGCTCGAACGGCATGAAAATGCCCTCCAGCAGACCAGACATCACGCCCTCTGCATTGGCCTTTGCCCGGCGCGTGAAGGCTCCGTTCAGTCTTATGCGCGCTCCCGTGCCGATCAGCTCCAGATTGCGGCAACGCACATAGGTGGCGTTGATCACATCCCTGGGGGCCCGCGCCTTAAATTCGGGACGCTGATAGGCTTTGGTCGTGCGGTAGCGGGCGACATAATAGTCACCGGGCGGGAAACGGTAGCGACCACCACCTTTTGCTGTGGCAGCGGCGGCCAGACGCAGGAAAGCCTCATAATTGCAGGTCTTGCCATCAGGTACAAAACCGAAAGCGGTCACGACATTGATTGCGCCATCACGCACGACCTGCGCTCGCGCAGGCGTAGCTGCGGCAGCAGCAATTGTTCCTGCAAGAAATGCGCGACGTTCCAATGCCATGGCCTCCAAATATTGCTGCCATAGCCACTATCGAGGCTGAGGTGAACGGCAGCTTTCTGTGCGGCACAGGAGCAAAAAGAAAGGGCGAGGCCAAAGCCTCGCCCCGTCATGATCGCAAGCTGCCCTTTATGGGCTGGCTGGCCATCACCCCTTATTTGATCTCGCTGCCCAAAGCGCCATATTTCTTCTCAAACCCGGCAACATCTCCGGCGGCGAGCAGCTTGGCCTGATCGACCCAATTGTCGCGGCTGATCCGGCCCGCAAAGACGCCGAGCTTGGAGTCAATTTCAGCAATATCAGCTGCGCTCCAATTGGCGACATCTTCAAAGCTGGTTACGCCCAGTTCTTTCAGCTTTGCCTTCACCTTGGGGCCAACGCCTTTCAGCAGTTCCAGGTCATCCGGGATGGCGGCTTTGGGTGCTGGCTTGGGTGCGGCTGCCACTTTGGGCTTTGCTGCGGGAGCGGTCTTTGCCGGGCTCGCAGGTGCCGCCGCTTTGGTTTTGGATGCCGGAGCTGCCTTTGCTTTGGCGGCTGGTTCAGCAGCCTTGGGCTTGGGCGCGGGCGCTGCTTTCACCTTTGGTGCAGGGGCTGTTTTGGGCTTGGCAGCGGGCGCTGATTTTGCCTTGGGTGCAGCGACCGCTTTAGCTTTGGGTGCCGGTGTCGCCTCAGCCTTTGCCTTGGATGCGGCCACAGCCTTTGTTTTTGGCGCTTCGATCTTAGCCTTCGGCGCAGCTTTTGGCTTTGTCGCTGCCTTTGCTTTGGGCGCGGCTTTTGCAGTCTCCATCAACTTGGCGGCTTCTGCTGCCTTTGGTGCGGGCGGTGCTGGTGGTGCAGCGACCGGCGGCGGTGCAACCGCTTTTGGAGGTGCAACATCATCTTGTCGACTGGCGTCGCTTCTGACCTTACCCAGTGCGAGCAACCACCACATTAAGGCAGTGAAGATAACAATGGCGCTGATTATGATCGGCAAATAGGCTTGCATGATTTTCCCCCTGAAATCCTTGGAATCCAGTATTTGCCTAGAAAAATTTTGCGCGCAACGGAAGCGCTAATCACATAGCCTTGTTGCATAGCCCAATCATTGAGCCACTTCACGCTCCACTTCTCGCCAGCCAATATCGCGACGGCAAAAACCGGTGGGGAAGTCGACCCTATCGACGGCAGCATAGGCGTTGCGCTGTGCCTCATTTACACTAGACCCAAGCGCAGTGACATTCAAAACGCGTCCGCCATGGGCCACCAGCTGTCCATTTTGCAGAGCGGTCCCGGCATGGAAAATCCGCGCCTCGCCAAGTTCGCTAAGATGGATTGCGCCGCCTTTTTCTGGCGTTCCGGGATAGCCCTTCGCGCACATCACTACCGTTAATGCTGCCTGATCGGCAAAGACGGGCCTTTCCGCAGCGGCCAACTGACCCCTGGCGGTGGCCAGCATCAGCGCGGCCAGGTCGCCTTGATAGCGCAGCATCAGCACCTGGCATTCCGGGTCGCCAAAGCGCGCATTATATTCGATCAGCTTTGGTCCCTCGTCAGTCAGCATCAGCCCCGCGAACAACACCCCGGAATAGGGCATACCCCGTGCGGCTAGGGCCTTCACCGTCGGCTCGATAATGCGTTCCATCACTTCGGCTTCCAAAGCGGGTGTCAGCACACGGGCAGGCGAATAGGCACCCATGCCGCCGGTATTGGGGCCAGTATCGCCGTCACCCACCCGCTTATGATCTTGCGCACTGCCAAAGGGCACCACCGCCCGGCCATCGGTCAGCGCGAAGAAGCTCGCTTCCTCGCCGGTCATAAATTCCTCGATGACGACAGAAGCGCCTGCGCCTCCGAAACCCCCGCCGAACATATCCTCGATCGCTGTTTCGGCTTCGGCCCGTGTTTCGGCAATGATCACGCCTTTGCCTGCGGCGAGGCCATCGGCCTTGATTACATAAGGTGGCTTGAATCCCGCCAGCGCCGCCACCGCATCCGCCTTGAAGTCGCAACGCACATAGCCTGCGGTTGGAATACCCGCTTCGGCACATAGATCTTTGGTGAAACCCTTTGACCCTTCGAGCTGGGCCGGGGCAGCATTGGGACCAAAGACCGCAATCCCCACCTTGCGCAAAGCATCGCCCAACCCCGCGACCAGCGGCGCTTCAGGACCGCAGACAACAAGGTCAATGGCATAGTGTCGGCAAAAGGCGACCACCGCATCATGATCGTCTATATTGAGGTCGACCAATTCGGCCTCTTGCGCAATGCCGGGATTGCCGGGTGCAGCATAAAGCTTGTCACAGCTTGGACTAGCTGCCAATTTCCATGCCAGCGCATGTTCGCGCCCGCCCGAACCAATAAGCAAGATATTCAACGAACAGGCTCCCATGAACGACGACAGCGAAAGAGATGCGCGGCTGTTAGCCGAGGCCAGCGAAGGCAGCAATGCCCCCGCCCTGTCCGTTTCCGAAATTTCGTCCGCTTTGAAAAGAACGGTGGAGGATCGCTTTGGATATGTCCGGGTGCGCGGTGAATTGTCGGGCGTTAAGCGTGCTGCATCGGGCCACCTCTATTTCAGCCTGAAAGATGCGGATGCAAAGCTTGATGGGGTGATGTGGAAAGGCAATGCCGGGCGGCTGCCTTTTGCGCCAGAGGATGGGCTGGAGGTGATCGCCACGGGCAAGCTCACCACCTATGCGGGCCGCTCCAGCTATCAGATTGTCGCCGACCGGCTGGAACTGGCGGGCGAAGGCGCGCTGATGCTGTTGTTTGAAAAACTGAAGGCACGGCTGGCGGCGGAGGGAATCTTTGACCGGCA
>CAYVQO010000102.1:0-7122 GCA_964452835.1 uncultured Sphingorhabdus sp.
ACCTTGCCAAGGTTGGGGTCGAGGGTTCGAATCCCTTCGCCCGCTCCAGTTTTTCCGCAACAGCGGCGGAATATGATCAGCAGCACGGCCCCTTTCATTTTGCTCGACGATGCCCGCAAAGTCGGCGCGTCGCCTGCGCGGCTTTATGCACGGCCGGTGCGGACGCTGGCGGCGCGGGATGCTGCGCAGTTGGATAGGCTGCTGGATCAGCTACAGCAGGCAAAGGATGAAGGGCTGCATGCCGCTGGCTTCATGGCCTATGAAGCAGGCTTTGCGCTGGAACCCAAGCTTGCAGCGCGGCTTAAAGGCCGCACGCTGCCAACGCCGCTTGCCTGGTTTGGGTTGTTTGAAGAGTATCAGGAAATTGCGGCGCAGGCGGTGCCGCAGCTTCTTGCCAATCCGGCAGGGGCATGGAACGGCCCTCTCTCCCCCAGCATCACGCAAGGCGATTATCATGCCGCCTTTGACGCAGTGGGCCGTTACATCACAGACGGCGATATCTATCAGGCCAATCTGACCTTTCGCGCTACCACCCAATATGCCGGCAATCCGCTTGCCCTTTATGCCGCCATCCGTCCCCGTGCCGCCGCAGGCTATGGCGGCGTGGTCTGGACAGGGGAGCAATGGTTCCTGTCTTTCTCACCGGAGTTGTTCTTCGCGCTGAAGGATGGCCGGGTAACGACAAAGCCCATGAAGGGCACAGCCCCGCGCCATCCCGATCCGCTGATCGACGATGCCATCGCCACCGAAATGCGGGCTGACCCCAAACAACGTGCCGAAAATCTGATGATTGTCGATTTGCTGCGCAATGACCTGTCACGCGTTGCAGAACCGGGCACGGTGATCGTGCCCAAATTGTTCACGGTGGAAACCTATCCCACGGTCCATACCATGACCTCTACCGTCACCGCACAGCTGCGCCATGGTCTTGGTGCAGTGGATCTGATCCGCGCCATCTTCCCCTGCGGTTCTATCACCGGTGCCCCCAAGATCCGGGCGATGGAGATAATCGATACAATAGAAACCGACCCGCGTGGCATATATTGCGGGTCAATCGGGCGGATTGATGCCAGCGGTGACGCGGCCTTCAATGTGGCCATTCGCACATTTCACTTGAACGAGAGCGAAAAGCGGGTTTCAGTCGGGCTTGGTTCGGGTGTCGTTGCGGATTCCGTTGCCGAAGCCGAATGGGCCGAATGCCTTGCAAAGGGGGAGTTTGCGCGGGTGACACAAGCAGATTTCGATTTGATCGAAACAATGCGGTTTGATCCTGCCACTGGTATCGCCCGGCTGGAACTGCATCTTGACCGGATGAAGGAAAGCGCCCGAGCGCTCAATTTCCAGTTTGACCGGCATGAGGCGCGCAATCATCTGCATGCGGCAAGCTTTCATCTTGCCGATCCGGCAAAGCTGCGCCTGCTGGCATCCCGCGGGGGTGCTCTGGCAGTCGAGGTGCGGCCGCTGCCGAACGAGCGAGCCACGCCCTGGCAGGTGAAGATTGTCCCGCTGCCGGTAGATCCGCAGGATTTCCGGCTGGCGCACAAAACCACTGACCGGGCCTTTTATGATGAGGCTCGCCATGCCGCCAGCTGCGATGAAGTACTATTTGTCGATCCCGAGGGCTATCTGACCGAAGGCAGCATCAGCGCGATCTTTGTCGAACGCGACGGCAAATTGTTAACGCCGCCCGCATCCCGCGGACTTCTGCCCTCTGCGCTACGCCGTGAACTGATCGAAAGCGGGGAGGCAATCGAAGCCGATTTGCGTCCTGAAGATCTGGGCGAGATGTTCCTGCTCGGCAACAGCGTTCGCGGGCTATTTCATGCCAAATTGTGATTCTGGGCGGGTTGCGTAATTTCATTGCAGCCGATAGGGGCAGCGGCGAAATCTTTGTTCCCGCCAAGCAACAGGAAACCATCATGATCGAAAGGCTTTCATCAGCCCTGGGCCGTATTGCGCCCTCACCCACGCTTGCCATGTCCACCCGCGTGTTTGAGCTTAAGGCGCAGGGCATTGATGTGATTGGCCTGTCTGCCGGCGAGCCCGATTATGATACGCCGGACTTTGTAAAAGACGCGGCCATTGAGGCAATCCGCGCTGGCCGCACCAAATATACTGCCGTCGATGGCATCCCCGAACTGAAGGCTGCGATCCAGGCAAAGTTCAAGCGCGACAATGGCCTTGAATATTCGACGAAGCAAATCAGCGTCAATGCGGGCGGCAAGCACACATTGTTCAATGCGCTGGTGGCCACCGTTGACGCAGGCGATGAGGTAATCATCCCCGCGCCTTATTGGGTCAGCTATCCCGATATTGTCCAATTTGCAGGCGGCACGCCAGTCATTCTGCTGGCTGGCGCAAATCAGGGCTATAAAATCACGCCCGAACAGCTCGACGCCGCAATCACGCCGCGCACCCGCTGGCTGATCCTCAATTCCCCATCCAACCCGACAGGCGCCGCCTACACCGCGCTGGAATTGCAGGCACTGGGCGAAGTGCTGCTCCGGCACCCGCAAGTCCTGCTGCTGACTGATGATATGTATGAGCATATCTGGTACGCGCAGCAGCCCTTTGCGACGATGTTGCAATTGTGCCCTGAACTTTACGACCGTACCCTCACCATGAACGGCGCATCAAAGGCCTATGCCATGACGGGCTGGCGTATTGGCTATGCCGGTGGGCCAGAATGGATGATCAAGGCCATGGCAGATTTGCAGTCGCAATCCACCAGCAACCCCTGTTCGATCAGCCAATGGGCCGTAACCGCCGCGCTTAATGGGCCCCAGGATTTTTTGAAGGAGCGCAATGCCAAGTTCAAGGAGCGTCGCGACCTGGTGGTTGCGATGCTGAACGATGCCCCGGGGCTCAGCTGCCCGACACCCGAAGGCGCATTCTACGTCTATCCTGACGCAAGCGGAGTGATGGGCAAGACCACGCCTAAGGGCAAAAGGATCGACAGCGATGCCGATCTGATCGACTATTTCCTTGATGACCACCGCGTTGCAGCAGTGCAGGGTGCGGCCTTTGGCCTCTCCCCGGGCTTCCGGATCAGCTATGCAACATCGACTGACGCGCTGCGTGAAGCCTGCACGCGCATCCAGTCGGCGTGTGCAGATCTCGTCTGATCGCAAATCTGCGCCAGAACTGCGCTGTTAAGCGGGGTTTAACCATCGGCATGCTTACAAAAAGGCTGTTGATGCAGTAACGGCGCGTCGCTTTCGTGCGAACAAGCCCAATGACAGAATAGAGTGCAATGACCCGTTTCCTTGCTTTCATGCGTTCCGAATTAGTCCTCAGCATAGCCGGAGGCTTTGCTCTTGGCCTTGCGGGGATGGCGCTGATCAAACCGGCAAGCGCAACGCAAGAGAAGATTGAAACGCGCACTGTTCTGATCGAAGAGGCAGGACAAGGCGCATCACATGGAAACATTACACCCTAATCAATCCCGCTGGCTGGCCGCATTGGGCGCAATTGCCCTGCTCGGCGGTGGAAGCCTTTATCTGAGCGGTCCGGAAAACTCTCCAATTGGCATTGCCTATGCAGCCGAAGAAGGGCTGAAAATTCCGGCTCCCGTCGCCGCCATCAACGAACCTGCAGGCGAACAGGTCGCGGTCTTTGCCGGTGGCTGCTTCTGGGGCATTGAAGGCGTTTATGAGCGCGTCAACGGGGTCGTCCGGGTTGAATCGGGCTATGCCGGTGGCAGCAAGGCCGACGCCAATTATGACCGGGTCAGCGACGGCCTGACACGCCATGCAGAGGCGGTGCGGATTGTCTATGACCCGCAAAAGGTCAGCTACGCGACATTGCTCCATATCTTTTTTTCAGTCGCGCATGATCCGACCCAGTTGAACCGGCAGGGGCCCGATACCGGCCCGCAATATCGCTCTGCCATTTTCCCGAGCAATGATGAGCAAAAGGGCGCGGCACTTGCCTATATGGCGCAGCTCAACGCCGCCAAAATCTGGCGCTCACGGATCGTCACCAAGATTGAAAGTGGCCCCTTTTATCCTGCCGAGCCCTATCATCAGGACTATATGGCGAAAAATCCGAACAGCGGATATATCCGCCGCTTCGACGTCCCAAAGGTAGAGGCGCTAAAACGGATTTTTCCGCAAATCTACCGGGCTGCTTAGCGCGATAATTTTCATGCAACCCTTTGTGCAAATGTAAACAGATGTTGCGCAGGACTGGATTCGGTGTATCGACGGGTGGTCTGGGGGCAACCGCCGGGCCCAAAGCTCAGTAAGCGACCCATTTTGAGCATTGGATAAGGCCCGCATCCGCACAATCCCGGATGCGGGCTTATTTTTGGCTTTTGTAGGACGGGATCGCCCACCCCTTCCAGATCGCCATGGCGCGTAAGGCAAATCCCGCAAGCACGCTGAATGTCCCAGCCGCCAGCACGGTCACGTCAAAGGACGTCAGCAGCACGAATAGACCGGACGCCAGCGCCGCTGCCGTCACATAGATTTCCGGCTTCATCAGGATGGACGGTTCGCCTGCCAGCACATCGCGGATAATGCCGCCAACGCAGGCAGTGATCACGCCCATCATCATTGCAGGCAGCGGCGGGATGCCGAGGCTCAGCGCCTTCCACGCGCCAAAGACCGAATAGATGGCGATCCCGACGGCATCGAACCAGTCAAGCGCGCGCTCGTTCCAGACGCTTTTGGGCGTGATCCACACGAGCAGCGCAGTGCCAAGGCAGGTCGCCGAAAAGGTCCAGTCATGCACCCAGAACACCGGTGCACCGATCAACAAATCGCGCACCGTACCGCCCCCAACACCCGTAATCAGCGCGAAGAAAGCAAAGGTGACCAGCGTTTGCTGGCGCTTGGCAGCCGCCAATGCGCCCGATGCGGCGAAAACGGCGATGCCCAAAAGGTCCAGCCAGCCAATTAGCACGGGAGCCAATTGAATGGTGGTTTGCTCCATCGCAGCACCGATCACATATGGATCGGTTTGCCGGTCACCGCCATTGCCGCTTCCTTGAACGCTTCAGCATGGGTTGGATGGGCGTGGCAGGTGTAGGCGATGTCTTCCGACGTGGCGCCGAATTCCATCGCCTGTGCTGCCTGCGCGATCATGGTCCCGGCAAGGCTGGCAATGATATGGACGCCCAAGACGCGGTCGGTTTTGGCATCGGCAACCACCTTCACAAAGCCGTCGGTATCGCGGTTTGTTTTGGCACGGCTGTTGGCCATCATCGGGAATTTGCCAACCTTCACCTCATGCCCCTTCGCCTTGGCTTCCTCTTCGGACAAGCCAACATCGGCGATTTCGGGCATGGTATAGACCACGCCGGGGATGACATCATGGTTGACAATGCCGGTCAGGCCCGCGGCAAATTCCGCCGCGGCAATCCCCTCATCCTCCGCCTTGTGCGCCAGCATCGGACCCGGCGTCACATCGCCGATGGCGTAGATACCGGGAACATTGGTCTGGAAATCATGCCCGACCTCTATCTGCCCACGTGCGTTGACCGCAACGCCTGCCTTGTCGAGCGCCAGCCCTTCGGTATTTGGGCGGCGACCGATCGAGACGAGTACCGCGTCGGCCTCGATGGTTTCCGATGCGCCGCCGGCAGCGGGTTCGACAGTCAGCGTAGCCTTACCGCCTTTGACGGTCGCTCCGGTCACCTTGGTGCCGGTGCGGATTTCAAAACCCTGTTTCTTGAAAATTTTCGCTGCTTCCTTGCGGACTTCGCCGTCCATGCCGGGCAGGATCTGGTCGAGATATTCGACCACCGTCACTTGGCTCCCCAGCCGCCGCCAGACACTGCCGAGCTCCAGCCCGATCACCCCGCCGCCGATCACGACCAGATGCTTGGGCACTTTGGGCAGCGCCAAGGCACCGGTCGAATCGACAATGACTTTCTGGTCTACGTCTACGCCCGGAAGGGGCGTGACCGAGGAGCCGGTGGCGATCATGATCTTGTCGGCGGTGTAGGCCTTCCCTGCAACGTCGATACTGTTCGCACCGGTAAACGCGGCATGCCCCTTCAGCCAATCGACCTTATTCTTTTTGAACAGGAACTCGATTCCCCCGGTGAGCTCACCAACCGCCTTGGCCTTTTCGGCGTGCATCTGCTCAAGGTTCAACGACACCGATTTGAAATCGACGCCGAACTTGGCCAGCGCCCCCGAATGCGCTTCCTCATACAGCTCTGAAGCGTGCAGCAATGCCTTGGAAGGAATGCACCCCACATTGAGGCAGGTGCCGCCCAGCGTCTCGCGCGATTCCACGCAAGCGGTCTTCAGCCCCAGTTGCGCCGCGCGGATCGCCGCAACATATCCGCCCGGGCCGGAGCCGATAACAATCAGGTCAAAATCTGCCATAGGTATTCCATTCACGTGTAATAGGTGATGATTGCTTCGCCACTATCAGCGGCTTGTTTTGCGAAATCACGGAGACCTGAGAAATTCTCTACGGCGTATTCGCGGATATCGTCTACGTCGCCTCGTTCGATCACATTGCCCATGTAAAGTTCGTCAAGCGGCATTTGCTCCGGGACATAGCGTGCGAGAAACTGATCCTCGGACATACTGGAGACAGCGTCGGCAAATGCTCTTACACGATCTGCAGATATCACATTGGGTCTGCCTAAGCCTAGATCAAGATCAGCCAATGGATGAAGGTCATCGCCAATCAATGCCAGCGGCCCGTCTCCACGACCGGTGTCGCCGCACAGCAAATAGTGAATGATGTGCCACGCCTTATCGAGGTCAGCCTCATCGCCGTCTTGCCTTGGAGGCACCGGCGCTGTGTCAATTTTTGGCTTTGAGCCAAACAGCCCGGCAAAAAATCCGGGCTTTGGTTCCTCGTAAACATCATCTTCCGGATAAAGAAACTCAGCCACAGCTTTGGGGCGGTTACGAAGAATTTCAATATTCTCAGGAGCTGTTCTGACTAGACAGTAGGCAATTCCCATTGATCCGCCTCCTTACAAATCGATCAGCAACCGTGTCGGGTCTTCGATCGCTTCCTTGATCGTCTTGAGCGCGGTCACCGCCTCGCGGCCATCGATGATGCGGTGGTCATAGCTGAGCGCCAGATACATCATCGGGCGCACCACGATCTCGCCGTTGCGCACCACAGGCCGGTCCTCAATGCGGTGCAGGC
>CAYVQO010000103.1:0-7104 GCA_964452835.1 uncultured Sphingorhabdus sp.
TGACCGCGCACCACAAGGACGGAAAGCTCAACATCTGGGGCGGGATGCAGGACCCTCTGGCATCGAAGATGAAGGCTGCCGAAGTGTCAGGGCTGGATGCTGAAAATGTGACCTTCCACCCCATGCTGATCGGCGGCAGCTTTGGGCGGCGGCTGCCCATGTATATGGAAATTGTCGAGCAGGTTACGCAACTCGCCATGCAGCTGCCCTATCCGGTCAAGCTGATCTGGAGCCGGGAGGAGGAAGTTGCGCAGGGTGCTTACCGTCCGCAAAGCGCAGCCCGGTTGCGTGGCAACCTTGGCAAGGATGGCAAAATCGCCGCTTACGTGAATGATTATGCGCAGACCGAATCTGCGGAGAATGAGACGACCTTCATCTATGATCTGCCGGTGGTGGCGCGGCGGAATTATGATTATCCGTCAAACCAGATCACTGGCGCCTGGCGCTCGGTCAATTCAACGCAGCAGGGCTTTTACAATGAAAGCTTCATGGACGAGCTGGCGCATGCGGCAAAGGCCGATCCGGTGGAGTTTCGCCGCAAGCATCTGAAACCCGGATCGCGCCATCTGGCGGTGCTTGACGAAGTCGCAAAGCGCAGCGGCTGGGGCACGCCAACCCCGGAAGGCGTCGGGCGCGGCGTGGCCATTGTCGAAAGCTTCAAGACCATCGTCGCACATGTGATCGAGGCGTCGCTCAAGGAAGACGGCAGCCCCAAGGTGCTGAAGGTGACGACGGTTGTCGACGCTGGGTCCATCGTCAATCCTGATGCTGCTGCAGCACAGATAGAGGGCGGGACGATCATGGGGCTATCCTCGGCGATCGGCGAGGCAATCACGCTGAACAAGGGCGCGGTGCAACAGAGCAATTTCGGCGACTATCCGATCCTGCAGCTGGCCGACGCGCCGATGGTGCACGACATCCATTTCCTGAACAGCGGTGCCTTTATGGGCGGGATCGGCGAACCCGGCGTGCCGCCTGCCGCGCCCGCACTTGCCAATGCGCTGTTTGCGCTCACGGGAAAACGCATTCGTTCACTCCCGATATTGACGCAGGCGAAAAGCTGACTCACAACCTCCCACACGGAGGTGATGGATATGCTGACTCGCGCTATGGGTTTGGGGGGAGTTGCGGTTGCCGCCTTGCTGGGCCTTGCCAGCCCTGCACAGGCCAGCGCAGATTCCACCTGCTATCCGGATTGGAAGGTGAAGCAGACCGACTATCGCGGCTGTAGCGGCATGGCGTTGCTGTCGCCGGGCAATGATACGCGGATCAATTTGCTGATGCTGCTCCATGACCGGCACGGCGATGTCGGTGTGTCCAACGCGACAAGCTATGACGCGATGGAGCGGCGGGGCGAGGCGCAGCCTTTTGATTATGGTGTCTTTGCCCTGGCGCTGGGGCGCAAGCCTCCTGAGAATGAATTGCTAGCCAATTATATCGGTACCCGCTGTGTCAGCAATGATCAGGGGCAGGTGGAATTTGAAAGCGCGCTTGCCCTAGCCAAGGGCCTTTCGTCCGCCGAACGCAGCGTGCTGAGCACTGCGCGCAAGGCGTTGCAGCCAGAATGCGGTGAAGGCAGCGACATGCGCTCAGTCGTCGCGACGGCTGTCGAAAGCATAACATCAAAAGCAGGCCGCGAATTCGCCGATTATTTGCGCGGCGCGGCAGCCTTTTACGATGGCGATTTTGCCACCGCACGCGGGCTGTTCGCGGGGCTAGGCAAGGCGCAGGCTGCCTGGCCGAAGGAAGCCGCTGCCTATATGCTTGGCCGGGTCGAGCTAAATCTCGCCATGGAAAATGCCTTTGACGATTATGGCTATCCGGCTGAGAGCCCCAATAACAAGGCAGAATTGGCGGCTGCGGAACGGGCGTTTCAGGCCTATATCGCTGCCTATCCCAAGGGCAGCTATGCCATTTCTGCGCAAGGGCTGCTGCGCAAGGTTTATTGGCTGGGCAGTGACAATGATAAACTGCTCGCCGAATATGTCGCGGCCTTCAAGCGTGCGAACATGGCCGGTTCCAATGTGTCGCTTGCCGATCTGGTGCAGGAAATGGATGTGAAGCTGGGTGACGCGCTGAAGCTGGATAATGTCCGCGATCCGCAGATCCTTGCCCTGCTGGTGCTGAAGGGGATGCGCCATAGTGATGATCCCGACGACGATAGTGAGGAAAAGCCGATCAGCCGTGCAGCGATTGAAGCGCTGCGTTCGCGCTTTGCTGGGCAAGAGGCGCTCTACACTTATCTCCTCGCAGCCCATGCCTATTATGTGGCCAAGGATCCGGCCGCTGCTCTGCAGTTGCTTCCTGCCAATCCGGTGGGCGACGGCTATCTGGCCTTTAGCCAGCGGGCACTAAGGGCATTGGCGCTTGAGGGCAAAGGCGATCCCGGCGCACGCGCAGCAATGGCGACCGTCCTCGCTGAGAGCAAAAAGCCGTTCCAGCGTGGTACGATGGAATTGGCGCTTGCTATGTATGATGAACGCGCCAAGGCACTGGAGCGGGTCTTCGCGGCAGACTCTCCGGTCCAGGACCCAGAGATTAGGGAAATCCTGCTACGCTACAGCGCTGGGCCAAAGCTGCTGCGCGCCCAAGCCGCGTCCAAAGCCGCATCCAAAGCGGAACGCGACGTCGCGCTGTACACTCTGCTGTACAAGAACATCACACGCGGCGCGTATAAGGATTTTCTGGCCGATCAGGCGCTTATCCCCGCAGGCGCAAAGCCGCGTTCGGCGGATGACTATAGCTCGCCCACTTATACCAATATTGCGGTTTTCAAATGGGCGGGAGTGAAGGACGGCTTTGCCTGCCCGTCGCTGGCGACGCTGGCGACGGCTCTGGCCAGTGCGCCAAAAGATGCGCCATCCTTATTGTGTCTGGGGGAATTTGTCCGGCTGAACGGCATGGACCAAGGCGCGAGTTGGCCCGACATATCAGGGTCGCTTGACCAGACACCGCCCAAGGACCAGTTGGGCGGTATGCCCAGCCAGTTTCCGGGAAAACGCTTCTCCCGGCTTGAAGTATATAAGAGCATAGTGGCCGACCCCGCAGCGTCTGCCAACAGCAAGGCCTATGCACTGTACCGCGCAGTCTATTGCTATGCACCATCGGGCTATAATAGCTGCGGCGGAGTGGAGGTGCCGGTTGCGACACGCAAAGCGTGGTTCAATCAGTTGAAGAAGAATTATCCCAGCTCGCCTTGGGCGACGAAGCTGAAATATTATTGGTAGGCTATTCCTTGTTTTGACGGCGTTGCTGCTTGCGGCATGCAGCCGTGAAGAAGCGCGGGTCGATGCCGCACAATATGATGCCTATTGGCTATGGGCCGGGGTAAAGCCGCAGCCAGTGCTGGACCGCGCCCGCACGATCTACATATTGGAAGGTGAAATTCGCAATGCGCCGACGCCGCGTATTGCGCGCCTGCGCGGTGGCACGCCTCGGGTTAAACATGCCGATATCTGGTTGGTCTACCGGGTGGAGACGATCCGGTGGGCGCCGGATATCGTTCCGCAGATCAGGGCGGACCTGGCCCGTTGGCGCCGTTCCAGCAGCCGCGTTGTGGGGGTGCAGATCGATTTTGATGCCGCGACCCGTGGGCTGGAGGACTATGCCGCTTTCCTCAAAACCCTCCGCACCCAACTGCCGCCAGACAGCAAATTGGGCATCACCGGCCTGATGGACTGGAGCAGCCGCGCTGATCCGGGCGGGTTAAAGACAATTGCACCAATTGTTGATGAAATCATCATCCAGACCTATCAGGGACGGCAAACCATCCCCGGCTATGAAGCCTATCTGGCGCAGCTAGACCAGCTGGACGTCCCCTATAAATTGGGTTTGGTGCAAGGTGGCAAATGGCGTGCACCCGATGGGCTGAACAAGGACAGCAATTTTAAGGGCTTTGTTGTCTTCCTGGTCAATCCAGTTTGAAGTCCAAGCTTTGTTTTGACTTAAGCTAGACATTATCTTATCATTTGAAATCAAGCATTAGGGGAGGGGTCGCCATGCCAGATTTTACCGGAACCACAGGGAATGATACGCTGACGGGCTCGTCCGATGCAGACAATATCTTTGGCCTTGGCGGGCAGGACAGCATTGATGCAGGCGATGGTGACGATCTGGTGGTGCTGCGGGCGCAGCTAACCCCTTTTGGCACTATCACCGGCGGCGCTGGCATCGATACGCTGCAGATTGACCGGATGTACACGCCAATCAATGCCTTTGGGGGACTGGGTCCCTATACGCTCAACTTCGCGACACTTTCGCAGACGGCAAATACCATGATCAGCGGGTTTGAGCGGCTGGTGTTCAACTCACAAGCCGGCGACCAATTGAATGTGTCGATGCTCTACGGTGGTGCAGCAGGGCAGACCAACCAGATCGGTCCTGCCCTTGCTGTCAATGCTGAGCTTGTCGGCGGGGCAGGCGCTGACAGCTTGAACTTGGTCTATAATGCCAGTGTGGCAGGTGGCGTGGTGACGGCTCCTAGCTTCACATACACAAATTGGTCCACGCCAACGCGTGCATATTATGACGCAGACCGCGTCAACATAAGTATCAGTGGCTCAGCTGGGGCCACGCTGAACGGCAGCGCGCATGCCGGCGTGCAGGGTCTATCGGGTAGTGCTGGCAGCGATACCATCAACGGTTCTGATGACATGGATTTCATCAGCGGCGGCGCAGGTGGCACGGATTTCCTCTATGGCAATGGCGGCGATGATACTTTTTCCGTAACAAACACCTACCTATTCAACAATGGTAACCCCGGTGTAGAAACCACGCGGAGCGGTGCAAATACGCTTTTCGATGGTGGCGACGGTTTTGATTTTCTGCTGCTCGGCGGCAATGTGAATTTTCAGGGCACGTTGCAGAATATAGAGGGGCTGGTCCTTACCCCCAGCTATTTCAATGCAAACAGCCCACCTCAGGGCGTGTTGCTTGGCTCACAATACACCACCACAGCTACCTTCAGCCGCGCGACATTCTCGCAATTGCCGTCCAATCTGCTGATCGACGGCACTGGCACTATCATCATCAACCTTGCCAATGGCGGGGACAGTTTTGATGGATCGCAATTGCTGTTTGAGATTGATGCCAGCGTATTTTTCGATCTGCGCGGCGGCGACGGCAATGATAGCATTACGGGTGCGTTGCTGATGGACAATAGCTTCACCGGCGGCGCGGGCGATGACCTTTTCAACGGCGGCCTGTTCGACGACGTCTTTTATCTAAATGGTGGCACCGATACCGCCAACGGATCTTTTGGTGATGACCAGTTTTTCGTGAACGGCGGCACCAATGCCAGCATCATCAATGGCGGCGATGAATTCGACACGCTTGTCGTGCAAAGCACCACCACATTGTCTGGCGCAGTGTCGGGAATGGAATCGATTTCGCTGGCTGCAGGCACCACCTTGAATATCAGCGCAGCCAATATGCTGAACGGCTTTTCGCCCTCAGCATCGATTTTCGCGACGGGGCCGGGCTCGACATTGGCCGTTGGGCTTACGGCTGGGGAAACCAGCTTTTTTGGAACTGGCTATAGCTTTGGCGGGTTGACCATGCTGCTTGCGATCATCGGCAACAGCCAGAATAACCGGCTTGCCGGCAATGCCACGACGCTTAACTATATTGATGGCGGTGACGGCGCAGACCAGGTAAAGGGCTTCGCGCTGAGTGACACATTGCTTGGCGGAGCCGGGCTTGACAAAATCACAGGCAATGGTGGCGCAGATACGCTCACCGGCGGTGCCGGAAATGATGTATTCAAATTTCGTAACGCAAGCGACAGCGGGCTGGGCGGCGCTGCTGACCGGATCACCGACTTCACCAGTGGGGAAGACCGGCTGAATTTTGTGCGGATCGATGCCGATGCCAGCGTGGCAGGCGATCAGGCCTTTGGCTTTGTCGGCACGGCAGCATTCGCCAACACGGGTGTCGGGCAAATCCGTTATCAGGATTCAGGGTCCAATCTGCTGGTGCAGGCCGATGTCAATGGCGATGGTGTTGCCGATATGGAAGTGATCCTGCTGGGTCGTGCCGGACAGACGCTGACTGCAGCCGACTTCGTCCTGTAAGACATTTGCCTGACTGCCAGGCGCGCCTGCCGGGCTCTGGACAAGCGTGTCTGAATGGCTATGGCGACGGCCTTGCCAGTCCACCGGAGCCTGTTGCCCATGACCGTCACGATCCGCGAAAATGACATCATCGAAAGCGTCGCAGACGCGCTGCAATATATCAGCTATTTCCACCCGATGGATTATATCCGGGCGCTGGGGGAGGCTTATGAGAAGGAGCAAGGCCCGGCGGCCAAGGACGCGATTGCGCAGATTCTGACCAACAGCCGCATGTGTGCGGAGGGGCATCGCCCAATCTGTCAGGATACGGGTATCGTAACGGTAATCGTCAAATGGGGGCAGCAATGTGTGCTGGATAGCGCTCGCAGCCTGCAAGAAGTGATCGATGAAGGCGTGCGCCGCGCTTACCTGCACCCTGAAAACAAGCTGCGCGCTTCGATCCTCGCCGATCCGGCGTTCACCCGGGTGAACACAAAGGACAACACGCCCTCTGTGGTGCATCTGGAAATGGTGCCGGGCAACACGGTTAGCTTTGACGTCGCCGCCAAGGGCGGTGGCAGCGAGAACAAAACCAAGTTCAAGATGATGAACCCCTCGGACAATATCGTCGACTGGGTGCTGGAAATGCTGCCGCAAATGGGTGCTGGCTGGTGCCCGCCGGGGATGCTGGGCATCGGCATTGGCGGCACGGCCGAAAAGGCGATGGTGCTCGCCAAGGAAAGCCTGATGGGGGCAATCGACATGGCGCAACTGAAGGCGCGCGGGCCGCAGAACGATATCGAACGCCTTCGCATCGAGATTTTCGATCGAGTAAACGCGCTCGGCATCGGCGCGCAGGGGCTGGGGGGCTTGTCCACCATATTGGATGTGAAGATCATGGACTATCCGACGCATGCCGCATCGAAGCCGGTGGCGATGATCCCCAATTGCGCCGCCACCCGCCACGCGCATTTTACGTTGAAGGGTGAGGGGCCGGTGTTCCTTGAGACCCCCAATCTGGACGATTGGCCCAAGGTCGAATGGACACCCGATA
>CAYVQO010000104.1:0-7055 GCA_964452835.1 uncultured Sphingorhabdus sp.
TCGTCGCCCTCGACCCAATTGGGCCAGGCATCGGTCATCGCCAACATGCGTCCGACGCGGTAGTAAAGCCGCAGATCGGCCATCACGCCTGACCAGTCCCAATTATCATCATATTCGTCTTTGGGCCCGTGATAGCGGTTTTTGGTATAGTCTTCTGCTGCCTTTGCGCCAGCTTCACGACCGCCTTTGACCAGATCCTCTCCACCTTCAAAATAGACCATCGGTACGCCTTGCTTGGCAAAACTGAAATGGTCCGATCGATAGTAAAAGCCTTTTTCTGGCGTTGGCTCCCGCTCTGGCGTGCGGCCTTCGGCTTTTGCAGCGGCGTTCAAATAAATATCGAGATCGGATTTACCCATGCCGATGACCGTGAGGTTTTTGGCAGGACCCGTGACCGAAAAGGCATCCATATTGACACCGCCAACGGTCTTGCCGAGCGGGTAGATCGGATTTTCCGCATAATATTTCGAACCAAGCAGCCCCGATTCCTCGGCTGTTACCGCCAAGAACACAATGCTGCGGTCTGGCGCGCCTTCCTTTTTGAACCCTTCGGCCAAGGCAACCAGCGCTGCAGTGCCGGTCGCATTGTCGATCGCGCCGTTGCAAATGTCATCACCATCGGGGGCAGGGGTGCACCGGCCGAGATGGTCCCAATGCGCTGTGTAGAGGACATATTCGTCAGGCCGTTTTGCGCCTTTCAAAATGCCGACCACATTTTTGCTCATCTTCTTCGACATCTGATTTTCGAAGCTGACCGAGGATTTGAGGCCAAGATCGATAGCCTTAAAGCCCTTCACCTTCGCCGCAGCCATGGCTTTGTCCATATCCTGACCAGCGGCGGTGAACAGTTGCCGGGCAACCTCTTTCTGCACCCAGCCATTGCCCTGCGTCTGGCTCGCACCGCCATCCTTGGATTGGGCAAGGAATTGCGGCCCGGTCCAGCTGCTGTTGACAACGCTCCAGCCATAGGCGGCTGGCGCTTCGTCATGGATGATCAGCGCGGCTGCCGCACCCTGCCGTGCGGCTTCCTCATATTTATAGGTCCAGCGGCCATAATAGGTCATGGCTTTGCCACCAAAGGGGCCTTCCAGGCTTTCCGTTCCAAAATCCGGATCGTTGACCAGGATCAGGACCGTTTTGCCCTTCACATCCAGCCCGGCATAATCATTCCAGCCCTTTTCAGGCGCGTTGATGCCATAGCCGACAAAGACAACATCGCTGTCCTTGATTTCGGTCTTGGGGGTTTCGCGGTAGCTGCCAATCACATAGTCGCTGCCATAGCTGAACGACATCGCCTTGCCGTCTTTGCCCGTAAAGCTCAGCGGCGAGGGGTTTTTTGCGGTGATTTCTACCAGCGGCACATCCTGCGTCCAGCTTGTGCCATTGCCCGGCTCCAGCCCGGCGGCTTTGTATTTTTCGATCAGCAAGGCGACGGTTTTTTCCTCGCCCGCACTTCCGGGGGATCGGCCTTCATAGGCGTCGGATGAAAGCTCTTTGGTTATGTCCTTCATTGTCGCTTCGGACAGCTCTGGAACTTTAACCTCAGGCAGGGCGGAGGCATCTATGCCATCCGAATTCTTGCACCCGGCAAGGGCAAGACATGAAAGCAGGGCAAGAGTCAGGACGCGCATCGGGTTCCTCCCAAAATAATTGCCCGCCCCTCTGCCAGAGGGACGGGGCTACCTCAAATAAATTCGCGTGAAGCTTTAGACGCGTTCGATAATGATCGCAGGCGCCATGCCACCAGCGGCGCACATCGTTACCAAACCCCGCTTCAGGTCACGCCGCTCCAGCTCGTCGAGCATCGTGCCGATCAGGATCGATCCGGTTGCGCCGATGGGATGGCCAAGAGCGCAGGCGCCGCCATTGACGTTCACCTTGTCGCGGTCGAGCTTCAGGTCGCGGATGAACTTCTCTGCCACCACGGCAAAAGCCTCATTGATTTCCCAAAGGTCGATATCGTCCTCAGTCAGCCCGGCCTTTGCCAGCACTTTTTTAGCCGCAGGCACCGGGGCGTTGAGCATCAGCGTGGGGCAATCGCCGACATTGGCAAAGGCAACCACGCGGGCGCGCGGCTTTAGGCCGTTTTTGTCGGCATAGTCCTTGGACGCCAGCAGCACCGCCGCCGCACCATCGACCACGCCCGAGCTGTTGCCCGCATGGTGCACGCCGGTCCAGTTCAGGTCGGGATATTTCATCTGGATCAGTTTGCGGAACGTCATGCCTCCAAGATCGAAATCGGCGATGCCATCGAAACTGGCCTTTAGCTGCCCCAATCCTTCGAGGGTGGTTTCAGGGCGCGGAAACTCCTCATGATCGAGCGCGACCGAGCCATCGTCATTGTAAACCGTGACCAGGCTCTTGGCGAAATGCCCGCCGTCAATTGCCCTCTTCGCCTTCATCTGGCTGTCATAGCCCAGCGCATCGACATCGGCGCGGCTGATGCCTTCCATCGCGGCAATGGCATCGCCGCACACGCCCTGGTGTGATTGCGGATGCTTCATCATCAGCCGCATATTGCCCGAACCGATGCCCAGCGGCTTTATGCCTTTTTCAGCCTCTTCGGCGGCCATGATCTGGGTGTAGCTCATCATCTCGGTCCCGCCGCCGATGACGAGGTCCTCCATCCCCGACATGATTGTGGCTGCTGCAAGGTTCACAGATGTGATCCCGCCACCGCAGAAACGATCGAGCGTCATGCCGGAAGCGCGGATGTCATAACCCGCATCAAGCGCGGCCATGCGGCCCAGATCGCCGCCCTGCTTGCCCTTTTGCGTGGATGTAGACCAGATGATGTCGTTGACCTCTTCGGTCTTCAGGTCGTTGCGCTCTTTCAACGCCTTCAACACGGTGGCGGCCAGATGCTGCGGGTGCAGGTGCGAAAGCGCGCCTTTGCCCGGCTTGCCCACCCCGCGCGGGGTGCGGACAGCGTCGATGATATAGGCTTCGGCCATGTTGGAAATCCTTTCGAAGGTTAGCGGGGAGCCATCCTGATACCGCCATCGAGGCGCAGGCATTGGCCGTTGAAATAGCTGTTGCGGTTGAGTTCGAGCACAAGGCTGCCAAATTCCTCTGGCTTGCCCAGCCGTTTGGGGAAGGGGACCGAGGCGGCGAGGCTATCAAGCACATTTTGCGGTGCGCCAAGCATCAGCGGGGTTGCAAAAATGCCGGGCATGATCGAATTGCAGCGGATACCCAAGTCCATCAGGTCGCGTGCCAATGGCAGCACCAGCCCGTTCACCCCAGCCTTTGCCGAGCCGTAAATGACCTGCCCGATCTGCGCATCCTGCGCAGCGACCGAGGCAGTCAGCGTAATGCAGCCGCGCTCGCCGTCCTCCAACGGCTCCAGCTCGCTCATCCCCAATGCGGACAGCGAGGCGAGCCGGTAGGAAGCGACAAGGATGCCCTGCACGCCAAATTCATAATCTTCGGTCGAGGTGCGCCTATACCTACCTGTCGTCTTGTCGAAAGACAGCGTCTTGCCCCGGCGCGAGGTCATGGCACAATGGACAAGGATGCGTTCCTGCCCGTGGGCAGTGCGCGCCTGCGCAAAGCCTTCGACGACGCTCTCTTCGCTGGTGATATCGACTTTGCAGAACAGGCCGCCAATCTTTGCGGCGATTTCTTCGCCCGCCAGTTCATTAATATCAAAAATGGTCACCTTTGCGCCCGCTGCTGCCAGCGCTTCCGCACTCGCGCGACCAAGGCCCGACGCGCCGCCTGTCACCACTGCTGCAACATTGCTGTCGATCTTCACTTAATAGCTCTCCCGGCTGCGCGCTTTAGCATAGCCGTGAAATTTAATCGCGCAATTAAATTGATGCCGTGGGGCGGGGGGTTGACGGCTCGGCTGCTCTATTAAGTCCGCTTGCAAATGCGACAATAAAAGATAGCTATTGCAAAGATGTTTGAGAAAGAAACGATATGATCCGGCCTGCCTTATTCTTTACCCTACTCTTTTCATCGACTTCGTTGCTCGCCCAATCGCCTTCAGCGGCAGAAGCTTTCGGCAAAAGAAAAGGTATCGAGGATATCTCGCTTTCGCCCGATGGCACCAAGGTCGCCTACATCCAACCTTCAAAAGGGCAGGGGAACCAGCTTTTCACCGTGGATCTGGCGGGAAGCCAGGTGCCAAAGGCCGCACTTGCGGCAAGCGGCGACCCGGAACGGCTGAACAATTGCGACTGGGTATCGAATGAACGGCTGGTCTGTTTGATTTATGCTGTATCCGAAATGGCCGGTGAACGGTTCAGCGCGTCGCGTGTGATTGCTATAAATGCCGATGGCAGCAATTTGAAAATGCTAAGCAAGCGGCAAGGGCAAAATGCCGAGCGTTTTGCTTTCTTCGGCGGATCGGTCGTTGACTTTCTTCCTGGTGATGATGGCGCGGTGCTGATGGGACGCGAATATGTGCCTGAATCCGCCACTGGCACGCTGATGGCGAAGGACGAGGATGGCTATGGTGTGGATCGCATCGATACCAACAAGGTAACATCCAAACGGGTGGTAAAGCCAACGCGGCTTGCCATGGACTATATCAGCGATGGGCAAGGCAATGTCCGGATCATGTCGCTGATGCTTCCCGACGGTGCCTATGACAGCGGCCGCAGGCGCTATTTGTATCGCGGGCCGACGGGCGGTGATTGGACGGTGCTGAGTGAACATGATTATAAAAGTGACCTTGGATTTTTGCCCGTTGCCGTCGATCCGGCAGAGAATGTGGCTTATGGTTTTGAAAAGCTGGATGGGCGCTTTGCGCTCTATAAGGTGAAGCTGGAGCCGGGCCTTGCCAAAACACTTGTATATTCGCGTCCTGATGTTGACGTTGACAATCTGCTGACGATCGGTCGGCAGAAGAAAGTCGTTGGGCTGGGTTTCGCGACTCAAAAGCGGCAGGCGATCTATTTTGACCCGGAGCTGAGCAAGCTTTCCAAATCATTGTCAAAGGCCTTGCCCGATGCTGCGATGATCAATTTTGGCGGGCTAAGCGCCGATGGCAACAGGATGATTGTCGGCACCTTCAGCGACACCAATCCGGGGCAATATTATCTGTTCGATAAGGCCGCAGGCAGCATCAGCCCGCTTTTTGCCGCACGCCCTGAGCTGGAGGGGTTCAAGCTTGCTCAGGTAAAGGCCGTTACGGTGAAGGCAGCAGATGGCACTGATGTGCCAGCCTATTTGACGCTACCGGCTGGCTCCTCGGGCAAAGGGCTGCCTGCCATCGTTATGCCGCATGGCGGGCCAAGTGCGCGTGATGAATGGGGCTTTGACTGGTGGGCGCAATTTTTTGCCAATCGCGGATTTGCTGTATTGCAGCCCAATTACAGGGGATCATCCGGCTATGGTGACGCCTGGTATGAGGATAAAGGTTTTCAGAGCTGGAAGGTCGCGATCGGAGATGTTAACGACAGTGGGCGCTGGCTGGTATCAGAAGGGATTGCCGATCCGGCAAAACTGGCAATCGTTGGCTGGTCTTATGGCGGTTATGCAGCGTTGCAATCGGCTGTGGTCGAACCAGATCTGTTCAAGGCTGTGGTCGCAGTTGCGCCTGTCACTGACCTTGGCAAGCTTAAAGACGAGAGTCTGGGCTATACAAATTCACGCGTGCTGCGCGACTTTATCGGCAGCGGGCCGCATATTGAAGAAGGTTCTCCCGCCCGCAATGCGGAGCGCATCAAGGCGCCCGTAATCATGTTCCACGGTGATCTTGACCTGAACGTGGGCGTTTTTCAATCGCGCCATATGCAAGACCAGCTGAAAGCCGCGAATAAGGCAGTCGAATTAACCGTCTATCCAAAGCTGGACCACAGCCTGGTCGATAGTGCCGCCCGTGCCGACATGCTGGCGAAAAGCGATGCTTTTCTGCGCAAGACGCTTGGGCTTTCCGCAGCGCCATAAAAAAAGGCGGCCCGTTGCCGGACCGCCCTCTTTATCGATACTGATCTAAGAGATCAGAACTTGACGCCAATACCGACGCCAGCAGCATTCAGGTCAGTGCCGCTGAAGAAGTAACGGCGATATTCGACCTTGCCATAAACTTTTTCGCTGAAGCTATGCTGATAGCCAATACCAGCATTGAATTCTTCGGCATCATTCAGTTCATAAGCTGCGACGACATAGACCTTGCCTTTTTCGCCAACCTTGGCACCCAGACGGCCGCCAACGTTGACCAGATCGGCACCGTCGAAATTGGTGTCGTACGAAACTTCGGGGCCGACAAAGGCGGCTTCGCCAAGGTCGAAGTCATAACCAGCAGCGACGCCTGCGAAGAAATCTTCGGCACCGCCAGCCCAGCCAATCGCTGCGCGGCCTTCAATACGGCCTTCGCCTGCAGCCATGGCAGGGGTCGCAACAACAGTGGCGGCAGCGGCTGCCAGAACAAACAACTTTTTCATTTTCAATTCCTTAAACTAAGGGAGATTAACCACCGGAGTGGATGCGCCGGACATAGTTTTACATATCTTTCTGGTAAATGAATATTGCCGTGCCTTGTACGAATAAAACACAGCCTTGTTGCAAAAATGCAACAAAAGTTGGACAGATTCATCACTTTCGGCGCAAAGAAAAAGGCGGCCACAAGGACCGCCTTCTCCAAAATCTGAATATTGCCAGCAATCAGCGCGAATAAAATTCGACGACCAGATTGGGTTCCATCTTCACCGGATAGGGCACTTCATCCAGCGTCGGGACGCGGGTGAAGGTTACCTTGTCATTGCCATCGGCGCTGACATAGTCAGGAATATCCCGCTCAGGCAGGCTCTGCGCTTCGATGACCAAGGCCATTTCTTTCGCCTTGTTACCCAGGCTGATCACATCGCCGGCGTTCACCTGACGGCTGGCGATGTTGCATTTCACGCCATTGACGCGAACGTGGCCGTGGCTGACGATCTGGCGAGCAGCAAAGATGGTTGGAGCAAATTTGGCGCGGTAAACAACCATGTCCAAGCGACGCTCCAGCAGGCCGATCAGGTTCTGGCTGGTATCGCCCTTCATGCGGTCGGCTTCCTGATAGGCGCGCTTGAACTGCTTTTCGGTGATGTCGCCATAATAGCCCT
>CAYVQO010000105.1:0-7024 GCA_964452835.1 uncultured Sphingorhabdus sp.
CCGCGGTCCTCATCCCAATCGGGCTTGACCTTGACGTGGAGGTAAAGGTGGACCTTTACGCCCATGGATTTGGCGATTTCTGCGCGGGCAGTGGCGCCGATTTCCTTGATGCGGCTGCCGCCTTTGCCCAATATGATGGCCCTTTGGCTTTCGCGTTCTACATAGATTTGCTGGTAGATTTCCACTGAGCCATCGTCGCGTTCGACATATTTTTCGGTCTCGACCGTGCTGGCATAGGGCAGCTCGTCGTGTAGTTGCAGGTAAAGCTGCTCACGGGTGATTTCGGCGGCCATCAGCCGTTCTGACGCGTCGGAAACTTGGTCCTCCGGATAGTGCCATTCGCCTTCGGGCATCTGCGCTGCGACCGCGGCTTTCAGTTCGGCAAGAGCCTCTCCGGTGTTGGCGCTGATATAGTAGATCTGCTCGAAATCGCACATATCGACCAGCTTTTGCGTCAGGCTGAGCAGCTTGTCTTTCGCTGCAATATCCACCTTGTTGAGCAGCAACCATTTGCGTTCGGGTCTGTCCTTTAGATTTTCGAGGACTTTCTCTACCTTCGGTCCCGCTCCGGCACGGCCATCGACCACCATCAGGATCAGGTCTGCCTCCTGCGCACCTTCCCAAGCGGCGGCGACCATTGCCCGGTCCAGCCGCCGGTTGGGCGCAAAGATACCCGGCGTATCGACCAGAATGATCTGCGCATCGCCCTCCAGCGCGACGCCCATCAGCCGCACCCGGGTGGTTTGCGCCTT
Source organism: uncultured Sphingorhabdus sp. (assembly GCA_964452835.1). Taxonomy (GTDB): domain Bacteria; phylum Pseudomonadota; class Alphaproteobacteria; order Sphingomonadales; family Sphingomonadaceae; genus Sphingorhabdus_B. The sequence continues at coordinate 753 of CAYVQO010000105.1, forward strand.
GGGGCTCACAATGGCGACCTTTTGCCCAACGAGCGCGTTGACGAGGGTAGACTTCCCAGCATTGGGTGCACCAATCACCGCGACATGGCCGCATCTTTTCGTCATGTGTTGGCTTTCAAAAAGGCTTCAGCTGCGGCGGTTTCCGCCGTCTGCTTGCTATTGCCATTGCCAGTTACAGGATCAAAGCCCTTGACGGTGACGGTCACCTCAAAACGCATGGCGTGCGGCGGGCCTTCTTTGGCGGTGACCTCATAATGCGGCACCTTGCGGTTGTTGGCTGCGCACCATTCCTGCAGTGCGGATTTGGGATGCTTGGGCGCGGTCAGCGCAGCCTCCAGCATGGGCCGCCAATGCTTTTCAACAAAGGCCCGAACGGCCTCCATCCCCGCGTCAAGATAAAGCGCACCAATCAGCGCCTCCATGACGTCGCCCAGCACATTGTCGCTTTCGCGCGCGCCATCATCACGCGCCTGTTTGCCGAGACGGAGGTGGGGACGTACCTCAATTTGGCGCGCAATCTCCGCGCAAGTTGTGCCGGCTACCAGGCTGTTGAGTCTATGTGAAAGTCGCCCCTCCGGCTCGTCCGGAAACCTTACGTATAGCATATCGGCAATGATCAAGCCCAGCACCCGATCACCTAGAAATTCCAACCGCTGATAGTCCGATTCACCCGTGCTGCCGTGCGTTAGCGCCCGCAAGAACAAGGCCTCATCGGTCGCTTCTGCGCCAAATATTGCCTCTATCCACGCTGCCAACTCTGACATGATCAAAAGCCTGTGCCCATCCGCTCCCAACGGGCGGCACTGAACCATGTCCAAGGCAATAGCCAGCGTGCATTTCCATCGGTGGAGAACCACATAAATTGTGCGCGTCCGACAATATTCTCAACCGGAACTGGGCCAATCCACTCGCCATCGTCGGGCTTTCGGCCATCAGCGCTGCGATCCCGATTGTCGCCCATGAACAGGACATGCCCTTCTGGTACGATTATAGGCGCAGTGTCGTCGCGAATGGGATCATCGGCCAGATCCAATATGTTGTAACTGACCCCGTTTGGAAGTGTTTCCCGATATTGGGGATAGCGACACACACGATCGCCATTTGCCGATATTGTTTCAAAGCTTTTATATTCCGGAAATTGTTGTTGCCAGCACGGTGTCGCATTCAGTCCCTTCATGCGGTCCTGATCGGCTGCATCAATCATATTTTGCGTCACCGGAATAATCGCATCCGCAATCCGCTTTTTGGGAACCGCTTTGCCATTAATATGCAATATTCCTCCGCGCATCTGGATAATGTCTCCGGGCATGCCGATGGCACGTTTGATATAATCGTCCTTCTTCCCGGGTGGGCGAAATACAACAATATCGCCTCGTTCGGGCAAGCTACCGAAAATGCGACCGGAAAACAGATTGGGTGCGCCTGGCAGGCTGTAGCGTGAAAAGCCATAAGGCCATTTTGACACCATCAGATAGTCGCCGATCAACAGCCTTGGCTGCATGGATTCCGACGGGATGTTAAATGGCGAAAAGATCAAGCTACGGAAAATCAAAACGATTGCGGCAAGCTTCAACAGGAACAGGCCATATTCCCGCCATTCATTCCCGCCCGCCTTGTCCGTATCGGTCGGTGCATTCGAATTTACCGACTTTTCGCTCTCTGCCACGCTCTTATGTCCTATTTTGTTATGGCTGTTCACCGGCTTGGCTTCTAGTGCGGCTTGGCGCCGATAGCCAGCGCCAGATTCGCCGCATATCGAATGGAAAATGATTATGGTCGAAGAGTTTTGGGAAAAGCTGAGGCAGCAGCCGCAACCCGTTTTGACAGATTTGTTTGCGGGTGATGAAGGGCGCGTCGAGGGTTTGACGGTGTCGCATGGCGAACTGCGCTTTGATTTTTCCAAGACACATTTGAACGACGCGGTCCTGGCGCTTCTCTCTGATCTTGCGACCACGCAGGGATTGGCAGAGGCGCGAGAGGCCCTGTTTTCGGGGGCTATCGTCAATCCGACCGAGGGCAGGGCAGCCGAACATGCGGCCGAACGGGGCAGTGGCTCTGCCGATGCCGTTGCGCAGGCAAAAGCGCTTCAGGCGCGGATGCGCGGACTGATCGATGTGATTGAGGCCGGGGCGTTTGGAGAGATAAAACATATATTGCATATCGGCATTGGTGGTTCGGCCTTAGGGCCCAAATTGCTGGTCGATGCGCTGGGCCGCGATGGCGCATCTTATGATGTAAAGGTGGTCTCAAACATCGATGGCGCAGCATTGGCAGAGGCGGTGCGCGATATGGACCCACAAGCTACCTTGGTTGCTGTCGCCTCAAAAACCTTCACCACTACCGAAACGTTGCTGAATGCTGAAAGCGCGCTGCAATGGTTGCGCGACGGCGGCGTAGATGACCCTTATGGTCATGTGATTGCGCTGACAGCAAAGCCGGAAAAGGCGCTGGAATGGGGTGTGGATGAAAGCCGCATATTGCCCTTTGCTGAGAGCGTGGGCGGGCGTTACTCATTATGGTGTTCGATCGGCTTTCCGTTTGCAGCAGCCTTGGGCTGGGCGGCATTTGAGGAATTGCTGGAGGGTGCCGCCGCGATGGACCGCCATTTCCGCAGCGCGCCTTTTGCCGAAAACGCCCCCGTGCTGGCGGCTTTTGCTGATCTTTATTATGCGCAAACACGGTATTGTCAGACACGTGCCGTATTTGCCTATGATGAGCGGTTGCGGCTGCTTCCCGACTATCTTCAGCAGTTGGAGATGGAATCGAACGGAAAATCGGTGACTGCTGATGGCAGGCCAATCGCCTATCCAACCGCGCCAGTCACATGGGGCGGGGTGGGCACCGATGCGCAGCATGCTGTGTTTCAACTGCTGCATCAGGGAACGCATCTGATCCCGGTTGAATTTATCGCCAGCAAAACACCGGGCCATGATTTTGACCCGGCGCATCATGAAACGCTGCTGATCAACTGTTTTGCGCAGGGAGCGGCGTTAATGCAGGGCAGACAAAGCGACGATTCCGCGCGAAGCTATGCCGGCAATCGGCCATCAACCACCATCCTGCTGGATGATGTTACACCGTCGAGCCTTGGCGCGCTGCTTGCCTTTTATGAACATCGCACCTTTGCCAATGCCGTGCTGCTGGGGATCAATCCGTTTGACCAGTTCGGCGTGGAACTGGGCAAGGAAATCGCCAAGGGAATATCCGAAAATGGGCCTGCTGGCTTTGACCCATCGACCAGCGCGCTTATCGCGGCAGCCGCGCTGTAACAAATCAGGCTTTCAGCCTGAAAAGCTTTTTCGATTGGCATAATGCCGGTTCATCGCCATCTGGGCGTTGAAGGAAATGTCTATGAGCTTTGATTACGACCTGTTTGTTATCGGCGCAGGATCGGGTGGTGTTCGCGCCTCCCGAATTGCGGCCAGCCATGGCGCAAGGGTTGCCGTGGCGGAGGAATATCGTGTCGGTGGCACCTGTGTGATCCGGGGCTGCGTGCCGAAGAAGCTGCTCGTCTATGGTTCGCATTTTGCAGAGGACTTGGCTGATGCCCGCCGCTTTGGCTGGGACACGACGGGAGCGACCTTTGACTGGCCCACGCTGCGCGACAATGTGGCCGCAGAGGTTGACCGGTTGGAAGGGCTTTATGGACAGACGCTTGATAACAACAAGGTTACGGTTTTCCGGCAGCGTGCGGTGATCGCGGGCCCCAATCTAATCAGGCTTGCGGATGGACAGGAAATCAGCGCGGCCCACATATTGATCGCAACGGGTGCATGGCCTTCGATACCCGACATTCCCGGGGCCGAATTTGGGATCACGTCGAACGAAGTGTTCCATCTTGAAAAGCTGCCCAAACGTGCGGTGATTGCAGGGGCGGGTTATATTGCGAACGAGTTTGCCGGAATATTCAACGAACTGGGTGTCGAGGTGACGCTGATAACGCGCGGCGACAAGATGCTGCGCAGTTATGATCAGGAAATCGTTGAAAAGCTTGTTGATATCAGCCGTGAAAAGGGCATCGACATCCGTTTCAACTTCAAATGCCCTGCAATTCGCAAGCAGGCGGACGGATCATTGCTGGTTGAAAGTGGAGACGGACAGGATGTCGAGGCCGATCTGGTGCTGTTCGCCATTGGCCGCGTACCCAATACTAACAACCTTGGCCTCGAAGCCACAGGCGTTTCGCTGGACAAAGATGGCGCCGTGGTGGTCGACGCATATAACCGCACCAATGTGCCCGGCATTTATGCCGTTGGCGATGTCACCAACAGAGTGCAATTGACACCCGTTGCCATTCGCGAAGGCCATGCCTTTGCCGATACGGTATTCGGCAACAATCCGCGCACAATTGACTATGGCTCGATCCCGACCGCCGTTTTTGCGAACCCGCCGATTGCCGGTGTGGGCCTGACCGAGGAAGAAGCCCGGGCGCAACTTTCCGACGTCAAAGTTTATAAAAGCGATTTTCGCGCGATGAAAAATGTCCTCGCCGGGCGCAATGAACGGGCGCTCTACAAGATGATCGTCGATGGTGCGACGGACAAGGTTGTCGGCCTGCATCTGATTGGCCCGGACAGCGGCGAAATCCTGCAAGCAGCGGCAATTGCGGTGAAGGCGGGCCTGACCAAGCAGGCCTTTGACGATACCGTCGCCCTGCATCCCAGCATGGCGGAGGAACTGGTGCTGATGCGATAAAAGTTGCGTTCTGCAACCTAATTGCTAATGTCAGGGCAGAGGGAGAGTGCCATGGCAGGGAAGGTTCTGGTTACCGGCGGTTCGGGCTATATCGCCGGCTTCATTATCCGGCAGCTGATTGCCGAAGGGTGGGAGGTCAACACCACCATCCGCAACCTGGCGCGCGAAGCCGAGGTGCGGGGCTGGCTGCAGGTTGACAACAGCAAGCTGCATTTTTTCGCCGCGGACCTGATGTCTGACGCGGGCTGGGCCGAGGCAGTCGCAGGGTGCAGCCATGTCGCGCATGTCGCTTCGCCACTGCCGTCCAATGCGCCGAAAAGCGATGACGAACTGATTGTCCCGGCACGTGAAGGTGCTTTGCGCGCGGTTCGTTTCGCGCGCGACGCCGGTGTCAAACGCCTGGTGATGACCAGCTCGGTTGCGGCAATCTCTTACGGGCATAAGGGTCAGACCCGCTTCACCGAAGCGGACTGGACCGACATTAACAGCCCCGACGCCTATGCCTATGTCAAATCGAAAACCATTGCCGAACGCGCCGCGCGCGACTGGGTGGCGGCAGAGGGCGGGGCGCTGGAATATTGCACCGTCAATCCGGCGCTGGTGCTGGGGCCGTTGCTGACCGCCGATTTTTCCACGTCGCTTGAGGCGATCAAGAAGCTGATCGAAGGCGCGATGCCGGGTATTCCCGATCTGGGTTTTGGCGTGGTCGATGTCCGCGATGTTGCGGCGATGCATGTCAAATGCCTGACCGCCCCCAATATGGCGGGCGAACGCTTCATAGCCTCCGGCCCGTTCATGACCATGGCGGAGCTGGCGGCGATTTTGAAAGCGCGTCTGGGCGATGATGCACGGAAAGTGCCAACCCGCCGCATTCCCACCTGGCTGATGAAAATCCTCGCCAACTTCGATCCCGTTATCAAACAGGTGAAGGGTGAACTTGGCAATGTCCGTGAAAATGACAGCAGCCACGCGCGCGAGGTTTTGGGTTGGACACAGATCCCGGTGGCCGACACGATTGAAGTGACCGCACGCGACATGATCCGCCTTGGCGTCGTCAAGATTTAATCGCGCGATTAAGGCTCCATTGACGATGCGCCTTTTGGATGGCAGGGCATCTCCAAGATCAGCAACGGGGAAGCCTGGATGTCAGCCAACATCGCCGAACTGGAAAAACGCCGCGCCGCTGCCCTGATGGGCGGTGGGCAAAAGCGAATTGACGCGCAACATGCAAAAGGGCGGCTGACCGCACGGGAGCGGCTGCTTATCCTGCTCGATGAAGGCTCGTTTGAAGAGCTTGACGCCTATGTCGAACATAATTGCACCGATTTCGGCATGGCGGAGACGAAAATCCCCGGTGACGGCGTGGTGACAGGTAGCGGCACAATCAACGGCCGTCTGGTCTATGTCTATAGCCAGGATTTCACCGTGTTCGGCGGTTCGCTGTCCGAAGCCCACGCAATGAAGATCTGCAAGGTCATGGACAATGCCATGAAGGTGGGCGCGCCGGTGATCGGCCTGAACGACAGTGGTGGAGCGCGCATACAGGAGGGCGTGGCATCGCTTGGCGGCTATGCCGA
>CAYVQO010000106.1:0-6953 GCA_964452835.1 uncultured Sphingorhabdus sp.
TTCTTCACACCGCTTTTGGTCTTCAGCTTGGGCATTTTGATCTCCTTTGGAAATCCGCATCGAGCAAACATGGCAGCCCTTTTAGCCAGCCCGCTCATTCGGAATTGGCGCGCCTAGGGGGATTCGCCCTGAAATGCAAGCAAAATGGCGTTATTTGGCGGATGGCGAATGCAGACCTTGCAGCGGATCCCCCAAAGCCGCCATCCGCGCCATGGCGGCTGCCAGAACTATCGGCTTTTCAAGAGCCAGATATTGCTTTGGCGCCATCCCGAAAAAGCGCTGAAAATCCCGATTGAAATGCGCCTGATCATAATATTGCGGATCAAGAATTTCCGTCCATTTGGCGGCTGGCTGACGCATCAGCAGCCCCAATGTCCGAAGAAACCGCTGCCGCCGGATAAGCAATTTTGGGGAAAAGCCAAAAACACGTTTCGACAGACGTTCTAGCTGGAGGACAGTAAGGCCGAGCTGATCGGTGATAGCGGCGACACTGGCCACTTCCGGGTCAAGCAGCGCACGGTGCAATTTGTCGATGAGGGCAGCCTCGTTACGATCCGATTCTCCGATCCGCGAAAGCGCCGATAACAATGCCTCGTCAAAAATTGCGGCAACCTCTTGAAGCCCATCGCTGGCGGCGACACGCGTCAACAAGGCTGCAAAATCGACGCGAACCTTCAATAGGCTGGCATCCGATGAACGATCCGCAAAACGAGCGGCAGGCAGGCCAACAAATTGATGCCAGCCCAGCGGGAACAGGCCAAAGCTGGCAATCCGCACCGATACACATCCAATGCGTGTGGCCCGGCTGCTATGGCCTACCAAAGTGACTGGTGGAACCGGCTCCATTGGCTCTGGCTGGACGCTGCCCATGACTGCCCCGCTGCAGACATAACGCACACTGCCCCATTCGGGGTGCAATAGATCCTCTATGACCTCACCGTTGGAACTGGCGATATCGGCAATATAATATGTCGTGATATAGGGACGCAAATCGGGATGCGGCGCTGCAAATCGCGCATGCGTAATGCCGTCCAATGACTGCACTGTTTGCGTCCCGATCCATTTTTAACCCGACTGGCGCCGGGTGATCATTGTTAATTATGTGAATTTCTAAGCATTTTATACAGAAACGCAAGCTGGCTGCGACACTCAGTGATGACAGGCCAATGCATCCAGAACATCGTCCAGCCGCGCCGGATCACCCAGTGCAATCACATGCCCCTCGGATGCGGCATGCAGGGGCTCTCCATTCCAGTCGCACATGGTCCCGCCAGCACCTTCCACGATCGGCACCAGTGCCGCAAAATCATGCAGTTTTAACCCCGTTTCCACGACGAGGTCGATATGGCCTGCGGCTAGTAGCCCATAATTATAACAATCGCCGCCCCATAATGTCCGGCGGTTGGTCTTTGCCGCCAGCGCCATAAAATGTTCGGCGCTGTGATCATCAAAATATTGCGGCCCAGTGCTCGCCAGCACCATATCGGCCAAAGCGCGGCACCGACTTGTGCTGGCGGGTTTGCCGTTCAGCACCGTGCCATGCCCCGTTGCACCAAGCCAGCGTTCGCCACTGATGCACTGGTCAATCACGCCGAGCACGGGAAACCCGTCCTGCAACAGCGCAATCAATGTGCCGAAAATCGGCCGCCCCGCCATGAAGCTGATAGTGCCATCTATGGGATCAAGCACCCAACAGCGGCCCGAAGTCCCTTCCTTTTCGCCAAATTCCTCTCCGATGATTGCATCGGTCGGGCATTCGACGTCGAGTATGGCCCGCATGGCCGCTTCGGCGGCCCGGTCGGCTTCGGTGACGGGCGAAGAATCCGCTTTCGCTTCATGCGCGAAATTGGCGCGAAACAGCGGTCGAATAGCAGCGCCAGCCGCGTCAGCAAGCCGGTTGGCGAGCGCAATATCCGCAGCTGTCATCAGTCAAACAAGCTCGAAACCGAGCTTTCGTCTGCAATACGCTTGATTGCCTCTCCCAACAGCGGGGCGATGGGAAGATAGCGGATTTTGTCGCACTTCTGCGCGGCTTCACTGGCGACGATGGAATCTGTAATCACCATCTTGCGCAGGGATGAGTTGGCAATGCGGTTCACAGCCTCGCCCGACAAAACCCCATGCGTGATATAGGCAACCACATCGCTGGCTCCGGCTGCCTTCAAAGCATCCGCCGCGTTGCACAGCGTGCCTGCGCTATCGGCAATATCATCGATCAGGATGCAGAAACGGTCCTTCACATCACCGATGATATTCATGACCTCTGACACGCCAGCCTTTTCCCGTCGCTTGTCGACAATCGCAAGCGGCGCATCATTGATCCGTTTGGAAAGGCCACGCGCACGCACCACACCGCCAACATCGGGCGAAACGACGGTGATCGGCTTGTCACCATGCCGGTCCAATATGTCGACGCTCATCACCGGGCCAGCAAAGAGATTATCCGTGGGAATATCAAAAAAGCCCTGAATTTGTCCGGCGTGCAGATCGACCGTCAGCACACGGTCCGCGCCTGCCTCTGTGATCAGATTGGCCACCAGTTTTGCCGATATGGGGGTGCGCGGGCCGGGTTTGCGATCCTGACGCGCATAGCCAAAATAGGGCAGCACTGCCGTTATCCGCTTTGCCGAAGCGCGGCGCAGCGCATCGATCATGATCAGCAATTCCATCAAATTGTCATTTGCCGGACGGCTGGTTGATTGAATGACAAACATATCTTCACCACGAACATTTTCGTGAATTTCAACGAAAATCTCATTGTCGGCAAAGGTGCGCACGCTGGCATCGGTCAGGGGCACGCCCAGATAATCAGCGATACCCTGTGCCAAAGGCAGATTGGAATTGCCGGTCATCAATTTCATTGCACGCCACCCCTTTTGCTGCGTTACAGAATCATGGCCGCGGCCCTAGCGAAGGGGGGGGAGGCTGACAATCATTCGAACAGCATTCCGTTGTGGGTATTTTTCATTCGCGCCAGCCGGACGACTTCATTCACCAGCGGCATCAGCTTCTTGGGCTGGTTGCAGCCAATGTTGACAGACGAAAAGCGATAGCCCTGCGCATTTGCCCGCTCCATTTCCAGCAACTGGCAGTGCGTGTAGAGCGGGGCATCGTCGCCCGCGCCATCCCAAGTGCCCACCTCAAAATCCCATACACCGGCCTCAGTCGCCAGCCTGGATAATGTATCAACCTGCTCAGACGAAAGGCGTTTGCGGATTGTTGCGGTGCGCCGTTCGGGCTTTCGATAATCGTTGCGGTTTTGCGTTCCAAAAACCTTCAACTCGGCAGTGCCATCCTCAAATTCAATAATCCGGACAACGCGGAAAAACATGCCGTGCCCTTGCGTAAAGATGAAGCGCGTGACCTGACGCGTGCCTTGAGGCATGCCTTGCCATATTGGCAATTCGCCTCGCCTTCGCATGTCACAGGCAGACCAGCCCGCATATAATGCGCCTTCATGCACATTGGGCGGCAGCATCCCGCAATAGGGATCTTCTGACTTATCGTCAGCGCCGGAGGGAGAAGGCAGCGTCAGGCACAGGAGCGCTGCAAACCCAAAAAGCCATTTTGACGGCGGGCCTTGCTTCACAGCTTTATTTCTCCCTTTGTGGGGATATAGCCTGATATTGTCGTATTTCCAAATAGCGACGGTGTTGCGCATCAGGCGTCAGAGGCATAAGCAAAAATAATGACCGACAGCCTGAAAATCGCAATGTGCCAACTCAACCAGCGCGTGGGCGACCTTAGCGGAAATGCCGATGCCATGCTGGCATGGCGGGCAAAAGCTATGGAAGCCGATTTGATCCTGTTTCCCGAACAGCAGCTGATCGGCTATCCGGCAGAGGATCTGGTGCTAAAACCAGCCTTTCAAAAGGCTGCGGCGCAGGAGCTGGAGCGTCTGGCGCTGGCGACGGCGGATGGTGGCCCGGCGATGCTGGTGGGGTCGATTTTGAAAGAAGGCCCGCAGGAAGATGGGGCGCTCTACAACATCGTCGCGCTGCTCGATGGCGGCAAAGTGGTTGCGATCCGCAAAAAGCATGAGTTGCCCAACTATGGCACTTTTGACGAAAAGCGCATCTTCACCAGCGGGCCACTGCCCGAACCGGTGGCGTTCCGGGGCGTAAAGCTGGGCCTGCCAATTTGTGAGGATGGCTGGCTGCCTAAGGTGTCGAAACATCTGGCGGAACAGGGTGCGGAAATCCTGATCTCCGTCAATGGCAGCCCCTATGAGATCGACAAGGACGACCGGCGGCTGGAGCAGGTTTTTGCCGCCCGCGTTGCCGAAACCGGGCTACCGCTTCTCTTCCTAAATCGTGTTGGCGGACAGGATGAGCTGGTTTTTGACGGTTGCTCCTTTGTCCTTAACACCGACCGCAAAGCAGCACACCGCCTGCCCGATTGGGAGGAGCATCTTCGCATTACGCAATGGAAACGGAGTGAGAGCGGCTGGGTCTGCGCACCAGGCGAATTGGCGAAGTGGGAGGATCATCCAGCAGACATTTATTCCGCCATGGTGCTTGCCCTGCGCGACTATGTGGATCGCAACCGCTTCCCGGGCGTGGTGCTGGGGCTATCGGGTGGGATCGATAGTGCGATTTGCGCTGCGATTGCCGCCGATGCACTGGGGCCGGACCGGGTGTGGTGCGTGATGCTACCAAGCCGCTTTACCGGACAGCTAAGTCTGGATCTTGCAACCGAATGTGCACAGATGATTGGCTGTCGGCTCGATACTATCCCGATCTCCCCTGCGGTCGATGCCTTTGATGAAATGCTCAGCGGGAGCTTTGCCGACCGTGACGTCGACATCACCGAGGAGAATGTCCAGTCGCGCATTCGCGGCGTGACGCTGATGGCCTTGTCCAACAAATTCGGCCACATGCTGCTGACCACTGGCAACAAAAGCGAGATGAGCGTTGGTTATGCGACAATCTATGGCGACATGGCGGGCGGCTATAACCCGCTGAAAGATGCGTATAAGATGACGGTTTTCGCCATCTCGCGCTGGCGCAACAAGCATCGCTGCCGCATTGGCCTTGGCCCCGATGGCCCGGTAATGCCCGAAGCGATCATCACAAGGCCGCCATCCGCTGAGTTACGCCCGGACCAGAAAGACAGCGACAGCCTGCCAGAATATCCCATACTTGATGACATATTGCTTGGCCTAGTCGAGCAGGAGCTATCGGTCGCCGACGTAACGGCACGCGGCCATCCGCGCGAGGTAGTGGAGCGCATCGAACGGCTGCTATATATCGCCGAATATAAACGCCGCCAGGCACCGCCGGGGGTTAAGCTGGGCACGCGCAATTTCGGCCGTGACCGGCGCTATCCGATCACCAATGCGTTTCGCAGTGGGTAAAACTGCAAAGCGAGGAGGGGAAAGCTAATGTCATATACAAGCGGGGACGAGAGCAATTTCGCCAACAGTCCGGACCTCTTTACCACGAAGAATTTTATCCGCGTCGCAGTTGTAGGGGCGATAGCGGCTATCGCCAAAATCTACTGGCCGGAAGCGCAAAAGGATCAGGCATTTGTCGAGGCATTGGTGGCAGAGGTCGAAACGGTCAAAAAGCAACTGCCGACCAAAGTTGATGAAGTGACCACGCTCACTGACATTTCCGTCAAGGATCTGCAGGTGACGTACCGCTACTCAATATCAGAGACGCTGAACGCTAACATGGTTGCCAATTATCGCTCGTTGGCCAAAAATGACCTCAGTGCCCAAATATGCGCCAATGCGAATATGCGGCAATTGATGGTAAAGGGCGGGTCTACGACATTTTGGTATGAGGATGCCAACGGCACGAAGTTTGACGTTGTGATCAACAGCTGCACGGCGCGATAAGACATAGAGCGCGGCTTATCTACTGACCAAAAAACACCCATCGGAGAGTGTGAAATATCCCTCCGGCTTCTCCTCTATCGCTCAAGCTGACCGGCACCCCCGCAACCGCCGCACATTCCAGGCACCGCACCTGCGCGCCCTTTGCGCCGGCCAGCATCCGCAAGTCCAAAGCCATTCGGTCAAAGCTCATCTGCTGTTCCCACGCAGCCCGCGCAAACAGGTCAGTCGGTGCCTGGGCGGCCGCCGGTTGCGGCAAGAGCAAACCCAAAAGACCGCTGGCAAAATCCGCCTGCGGGTCGATATAGCGGACATGCCATGCGCCTTTTTCGAGTTTTGCCAGCCGCGCCGCTTCGGCAAGCGCATCATCCATATCGCCCAGCCGGTCCACGAGCCCATTCTGCCGCGCCGTGCCACCGGCCCAGACACGGCCCTGCCCAATGGCGTCGACCTGTTCGACTGTCTTTTTGCGTGACGTCGCCACTCGCGTCAGAAAGTCACGATAGCCTTTTTCAATCACACTTTGCGCCAGCCGGTCAAATTCAGGGCTGACACCGCCGAGAACATCGGGCTCACCGGCCAGCGGTGTGGTCTTTACGCCATCGGTCGTAACGCCCCATTTTGCCAGCGCCTCACGGCCAGAAGGCAGCACGCCGAAAATTCCGATAGAACCGGTAATTGTCGAGGGTTCGGCGAAAATGGTGGTTGCGGGGGTCGATACCCAATAGCCGCCGCTTGCAGCAAGATTGGCCATAGACACAACCACCGGAATTTTCTTGGCCTTGGCCGCTTCCAGCGCCAGCCGGATTTTTTCCGACGCCGTCACTGAGCCGCCTGGCGAATCCACACGCAGCACAAGCGCCTTAAGCTCATCATCCTCTATGGCCTTATAGATCAACCCGGCAATGGTATCGCCTGCCGCTGTTCCGGGGCCGGCTTTGCCATCAACAATCTCTCCCGCGACAGTCACCACAGCAATTGGTGAACCACCACTGGGCGGGCTATGGGCTGCAAGCAGTGATTCAGGCTTAGTTGCGGCAAAACCACCAATGCTCTCTTCCTGGTCTTTGCCAACCTTGGCCGCGACATGCTTGCCAAAGGCCACCCTGTCGCC
>CAYVQO010000107.1:0-6901 GCA_964452835.1 uncultured Sphingorhabdus sp.
CGTGCGCCTATAGTGTCGCCAATGCGGTTCAGCGGCGCGAATTGTTCTGCGGCAAATTCGCCCAGCCCCTCGACAATTGCCTGCACCATATCAGGCGAAGCGTCGGCAAAGCGCTGGTGGGCTGCCAGTTCATCGATGCCCACAACATGGTTGAGGACAAAAAGCTGTTCGGTTGTGGGCGCAGTGAAGGTCATTTTTTCGGCCTGTTGTTTGGTGCGGGCTGCGCTATAGCGCGCAATCATGGAAGGCTCAAATCCCTCGGGTCAAGGCCATGTTCGGCCCGCAGATGCGTTGGCGATTGCCGATGCGGCGGCACGGTTGCAGGCAGGGGATATTGTCGCGATCCCGACCGAGACAGTTTATGGCCTGGCAGCCGATGCCAACAATGCCGTGGCAGTGGCGAAAATCTATGCGGCAAAGGGCAGGCCCGATTTCAACCCGCTGATCGTGCATGTCCCCGATCGTGCGGCAGCGGAAACCATTGTACGCTTTGATGACCGGGCAAAGGCGCTTGCCCATGCCTTCTGGCCCGGACCGTTGACGCTTGTTCTCCCGCTGGCTGAAGGGGCGGCAGTGGCGGGTGCTGTCTCCGCTGGCCTTGCTACCATTGCTATCCGCTGCCCCGCACATCCGGTGATGCGCGCTGTGTTGATGGCGAGCGGTCTGAATGTGGCAGCGCCCTCTGCCAACCGCTCTGGCGGGATCAGCCCGACACGGGCGGCACATGTTGCGTTCAGTCTGGGCGATGCCGTGCCGCTGATCCTTGATGCCGGGCCGTGCAAGGCAGGGCTAGAATCGACGATTGTGGCCGTGCGCGAGCATGGCTGGCAGATATTGCGGCCAGGCCCCGTGACGGTGGCGGAGATCGAGGCGGTGCTGGGCGAGCCGCCACTTGCCGCTGATGATGCCGGGATCGAAGCGCCGGGTCAGCTGGCCAGCCACTATGCACCGACAAAGCCGGTGCGGCTGAATGTGGAGCAAGCCGACGCCGATGAATGGCATATTGGCTTTGGCTCTGTGGCGGGGGATGACAATTTGTCCGCAACCGAAAACCTTGCCGAGGCCGCAGCGGGGCTTTTTGATGCACTGCACCGCGCTGATGCCAGCAGCCGTTCTGCCATTGCTGTGGCTCCCATACCCCATGACGGCATTGGCGTAGCGATTAATGACCGTCTGGGACGGGCAGCTGCGCGATGAAGCGGCTTGTCCTGACCCTCGCATTTGCGGCAATGCCTGCGCTGGCTGCCCCGTCGGCGGAAGATATTGCAGGCTATCGTGCGCTGACCGCGCTTGACGCCCGGGTTGCGACCGTGGGCTATCAACTGGCAGCAGCCAATAGCCGCTTTTGCAAGGAAAAGGTTCGCAACCCCGGTTGGGTGCTGCATGGCATTGGCCAATATCCTGACGTGAAAATCGCCCGCGCCGCCTTTGGTTTCAGCCGCTGGCCAGTGAATATCGCGGCGATTGTTCCGGGCGGACCGGCCGACAGGCTGGGGTTGTCGGCTGGCGATTCAATGGTTTCGCTTAACGGAACACGTTGGGATCAGCGGATGCAGGCCGTGCCCTTTGCCGACAAGGATGGCATGGAGGATTTGCGGCTTACCCTTGAACGGATGTGGGCTGAAAAGGGCAGCGTGGAAGTCGTCTTTGAAAGCAAGCGCGAGGCGAAGATATTGCAATTTGCTCCGCCGCAGGTGTGCGCGTCAGACTTTTGGGTTGATACCCGCAGCAGGTTGGATGCCGGTGCCGATGGCAGCCGGGTGCGGGTGACGTCCGCTCTGGTCGAATATGTCGCCGATGATGATGAACTCGCCGCCGTGATCGCGCATGAGCTTTCGCACAATTTGCTTGGGCATCGTGCCCGGCTGGACAAGATTAAAAAGGGCAAGACGAAAGCAATACTGGCGACGGAGGAGGAAGCGGACCGGCTTTCGGTCTGGCTAATGACCAATGCAGGTTATGATGCCAAAGCGGCGCTGCGTTTTTGGGAGCGCTATGGGCGGCGACAGGGGCTCGACATTTTTGCCGAAGCAACTCACCATCCATGGAAAAAGCGCGTCGCGATGATGCAGGCGGAAATAGATTTGATCGTCAGCATAGCGCCAAGCGAAGGGTTGCGCGATCCGCCATTATTGCAAGCCTATCGCTATCAACAATAAATTGCGTTGCACATTGCAATCTTTGGTTCCCATCCGCCAAGCTTTGTCTTACCAAGGTCGCAAGGTGAGGAAGGGAGCAAGGTCGCGTGGCTGACCAATTCAACCGTGTGGCGCTATGGGCTGCCTGCCTTGCTTTGGCCCCGCTTGCAGGCTGCGGCAATGGCAAAGCGGAAAAGTCCGCGCCAGCAGAAGAAACCTTCCCTGTTCAGACCATGACCGTGCAGCCAGGCAATATGTTGCGCACGCTGAGTGCCGTCGGCACGGTCCGCTATCGCCGGGAAACGCCGCTCGGTTTTACCACAGCGGGCAAGGTTGCGTCAGTCCGCTTTGACGAGGGTGATTTTGTAAAGCGCGGCGCGCTGCTCGCGGCACTTGATGGCACTAATGTCGGCGCAGATTTAAGCGTGGCGGAAGCTGAGCGCGCCCGCACCAAAGCCGAATTTGACCGCATTGCCGAGCTGTATAAGGAAGGTTGGGTCACAAAGGCCCGTTATGAAGCCGCCGATACTGCCGCAAAGGCCGCAGCGGCACGGGTCTCGCAAGCCCGTTTCGCCACCGGCACATCGCAGCTTTATGCGCCTTCCAGTGGCGTCGTCTTGGCGCGCAATGTAGAGCCTGGACAGGTGGTTGCGGCCGGCATGGCTGCGATTGTCCTTGGGCAGGCGGATCAGGGCTTTGTCTTCCGTGTGCCGGTTGTGGACCGCGATGCCTCAAAATTGCGCGTTGGGATGGCCGCGGAAATTACGCTTGATGCAGTAGAGGGCGGGCCAATCACCGCGACCATTTCCGAAATAGAGGGGCAGGCCAATGCCGCCACAGGCGCTTTCACTGTCCAGTTCAGCCTTCCGGCCCGGGCCAAAATCCGCGCCGGGCAAATCGGTACGGCCAGCATCAAATTGCCTGCCGCCAATGATGGTAGCCTGCAAATCCCCGCCAGCGCGCTATTTGGCGTGCGCGCCGGTGAAGGGCTGGTCTATGTTGTCGATCCCAAAACCAAGCGTGTCGAAACGCGCAATGTGGTGATTGAGCGGCTGATGGATGAGTATGTCATTATCAGCGGCGGCCTGTCACAGGGCGACCAGATTGTCGTCTCTGGCGGAGAGAAGTTACGCAAGGGTGCCAAGGTCAACCCCACCGCGGTCGTGCGGTAGGACAGCAGGCACGCGGCGGCCATGGACTTTACCGAATTTTCCATCCGCCGCTGGCAATTGACGCTGGTGCTATTCGCCTTGCTGGCGGCGCTTGGCTATTCAGCCTTTACCTCCATTCCTCGTGCCGTTGATCCGCATTTCCCGCTTCCAGTTGTCGCCATTACTGCTGTCCAGCCGGGTGCCGATGCGTCCGAAATGGAGCAGACCGTTGCCAAGCCCATTGAGGAAATTGTGCAGGGGCTGGAAGATGTGAAGGAAATTGTCTCCACCAGCGTCGATGGCAGCAGCGTGATCCGCGCGGAGTTTGACTGGTCGGGTGATCCGGATCGCTATTTCAACGATACTGTGCGCGAGGTAACTGCGATCCGCAGCCGCCTGCCCAGCGAACTGGCGCGGCTTGATTTCAAGAAAATGCGCACCACCAATGCCTCCGTGCTGCAAATCGCGCTGGTCAGTGAAACGGCCAGTTGGCGGCGGATGGAAAAATATGGTCGGGATATGAGCGAGGCGCTGTCGCGCTATGCTGCCGTCCGCGAGTCAGAGGTCTTTGGACTGGCCCAGCCAGAGGTTACCATTGCGATGAAGCCCGAGCGTCTGGCGGAATTGCGCATCCCGGCCAGTGCAATTTCCGATGCCGTGCGGCTTGGCGGGCAGGATGTTGCGAGCGGGGCCGTGGTCAGCGGCACGCGCCGCTTCAATGTTGAGGCAGGCGGCGCATTCAAGGATCTGGACGCCATTCGTTCGCTGCCGCTGCGCACCAATGATGGCGCGCTGGTCAGAGTTGGCGATGTCGCTGATGTTTACTGGGGAGCAGAGGAGCCGCGCAGCCGCCTTTATCACAATGGCAAGCGGGCAATCTGGGTTACTGCCAACCAGAAAAGCGGCACCGACGCCACCAAGCTGCGCGATGTGCTGATGGAGGAAATTGACGCGCAAAAGGCGTTTCTGCCGCCGGATATTCAAGTGATAACGCAATTTGACCAGAGCCGGGATATCACCAAGCGCCTGCGGGAGTTGGCGCGCGATTTCGCGCTTGCGCTCGGCTTGGTGATGATAACGCTGCTGCCGCTTGGCTGGCGCGCAGCGGCGATAGTCATGGTTTCTATCCCGCTCTCGCTCGCCTCGGGTCTGCTTGCTGTCTATGCCAGCGGCTATAATCTCAGCCAGCTGGTGGTCGCAGGCTTCATCCTGTCGCTTGGTCTATTGGTCGATGACAGCATCGTCGTCATCGAAAATATCGCCCGGCATTTGCGCATGGGCAAAGACCGGATTCAGGCTGCGATTGACGGGGCCAAGGAAATCCGGCTCGCGGTGCTGGGTTCGACTGGCGTGCTGGTCTTTGCCTTTTTCCCGATGCTTTTCCTGCCAGAGGGTGCGGGCAAATTCACCCAAAGCTTCATTGCGACGATTATTTATACTGTGGTCGCATCGCTGGTGGTTTCGCTCACCATCATTCCATTTCTCGCCAGCCGCGTGCTAAAACGTGATGAGGATGAACATGGCAATCGCCTGCTCCAATGGTTGATGCGCAATATCGACCATTTCTACCGCCCGGTGCTGCACCGCGCACTGGAGCAGCCGCGCCGCTATGTCTGGGGTGCCCTCGCTTTGACGCTGTCTGCCTTTGCGCTGGTGCCGGTGCTGGGCTTTGGCCTGTTTCCCAATGCCGATGCCAGTTATTTCCGGGTACAAATTGATGCAGAACAAGGCACCAGTCTGGACGGGACAGGGCGGATTGTGCGTCAGGTGGCCGACATATTGGCGAAGGAAAAAGACATAACCGTGCGTGCCGAAAATGTCGGACGGCATAATCCTTCGGTTTTCTACAATGTCTTTGATAGTGCGGAGACATCCACATCGGGCGAAGTTTTGGCGATCATGGAAAAGTGGAAGGGCGCAGAAAGCAACCGGATGGTGGAGCGGCTACGCAAGCAGTTTGACCAGATCAGCGGCGCACGCATAAAGCTGGTGCTGTTCCAAAATGGCGCGCCGATCAACGCGCCGGTGGAGTTTCGCGTTGTTGGCCCTGATCTGGCAGTACTGCAACAGCTGGCGGCGAAGGTGCAGACAGTGCTGCATGATACCCCCGGAACCCGCGACATAGTGAATCCAGTGGCAACCGACCGGATCGATCTGGACATGCGGATCGATGATGCCAAGGCGGCGTTGCTCGATATTCCAGCCGGATCACCGCGTCGCACGATCCGGCTGGCGCTGTCGGGCGAACGCGCAGGTACCTTCCGCGACAATGAAGGTGATAGCTATCCCGTTACAGTGCGCCTGCCGCTGAACAATAATCAGCCGGTATCGGCGCTTGACCAGATTTATGTGCCGACCCGCAGTGGAGCAGCGGTATCGCTGGCTGAGATCACCGATCCGCAGCTTGTTTCGGTCCCTCCGCTTATCAAGCGCCGCAATCTGGAGCGCACTGTTGAGGTTACCGCCCAAATCCAGCCCGGCGTGGTCCTTTCCAAGGTAACGCAAGAGGCAAAGTCGCGGCTCGACAAGCTGAAACTGCCGCCGGGCTATGAGATCCGCGTCGGTGGAGAGGCCGAGAAGGTGGCCGAAACTTTTAGCGGCTTTGGCCCCATCATCTTGATCGCGCTGTTCATCATCTTTGGCATATTGGTCGCTGAGTTTGGCGAGTTTCGTGAGGCACTGGTGGTGGCAGGGGTCATTCCGCTGGGCACCTTTGGCGGGCTGATCGGGTTACTGGTAACGGGCAATAATTTGTCCTTCCTTGCTGTGATCGGCTTTGTCGCACTGATCGGGATAGAGATTAAAAACTCGATCCTCCTCGTCGATTTTACCAGCCAGCTTCGGGCGCGCGGGATGGCGCTGCGGGAGGCGATAGAGCAGGCTGGCGAGGTTCGCTTCCTGCCCGTGCTGCTCACCTCTGTTACGGCTATTGGCGGCCTGTTGCCGCTGGCACTGTTCGGCGGCAGCCTTTATGGCCCGCTGGCAATTGTGCTGATCGGCGGACTTATTTCCTCGACCCTCTTGTCGCGCATCGTCACGCCCGCCATGTATCTGCTTGTAGTTCGCGGCCGCGAAGACAAACGCGAAGCGGCCAAAGCAAAGGAAGCAATGAGTGGCTGAGGCAATTTTTGCAGGTGGATGTTTCTGGTGCACAGAGGCGGTTTTTGGCCAGCTGCGCGGCGTGAGCAGCGTTGAGAGCGGCTATATTGGTGGCCATGTGGCCGACCCAAGCTATAAGGAAGTGTGCAACGGCAATACGGGCCATGCAGAGGCCATCCGCATCGGCTTTGATGCTGCGCAGATCAGCTATGCCGACTTGCTCGATATTTTTTTTGCCACACATGATCCAACGCAGTTGAACCGGCAGGGCAATGATATTGGTACCCAATATCGTTCTGCCATTTTCCCGCTTGATGACGAACAGCGTGCAGAGGCAGAGACCGCAATTGCCCGCGCTCAGCCCGATTGGCCCGCGCCGATTGTTACCACGATTGAAGGGCCGGCGACCTGGTATCCGGCAGAGGATTATCATCAGGATTATTGGTCGGGTGAGGGGCAGCGTAACCCCTATTGCTTGGCAGTGATTCCACCCAAGCTTGCCAAGCTGAAAAA
>CAYVQO010000108.1:0-1620 GCA_964452835.1 uncultured Sphingorhabdus sp.
ACACTCCGGGTGCTCCGGTCAGCCCTGGCAACAACATCACCGTTGTTGGTGGCCGTGCAGAGGCCAATCAGAATGACGCAACCGCCATTGGTGCCGATAGCGAAGTGACCGCTGAACGCGGCACTGCATTGGGCACCAATACAGAGGTTTTGCAGGCAGGTGGCATCGCCATTGGCTTTGGCGCAAGTGCGCAGGGGCCAAGCGCGGTGAATCCGATTTTCGCGTCCATCGCGATGGGCCATAATGCACTTGCCGTCGATAACGCGGTAGCCATTGGCAACAATGCCATTGCGCGCTTCGGCGGCACGGCCAACCCGCTTGCGGCTGGCATCAACTCAAGCACCGTGGTCGGTGCTAATGCGGTCTCCGTTGGCGCAAATAATGTGGCCATCGGTTCCACGGCCCGCGCAGGCACCGGCTTTGCCTTCATCAATCCGGGCGATCCGGTCAATGCTGGCGGCAACCAGACTGCCGTTGGAGGCCGTGCAGAAACCAATGCCGTTGGCGGCACCGCGCTCGGCGCATTCTCACGTGTTTCGGGCGATAACGGTACTGCGGTCGGCAATGGCAGCAATGTCCATGCCAATAATGGTGTTGCAATCGGTAATGGCGCCAATGTCACGGCTGCGGGTAGCGGTGGCGTCGCCATCGGTTCTGGGGCCAACGCTGCAGGCACCTTTACTACAGCCGTAGGCACCAACGCGGCAGCCAGCGGCGTTGGCGCATCGGCCTTTGGTAATAATGCCAACGCAACGGGCGATAACGCTACGGCCCTTGGCACGGGTGCATCAGCCAATGCCGCGGGATCGGTTGCACTGGGCGGTGGCTCGGTTGCCAACGAAGCGAACACCGTGTCGGTCGGCAATGTCGGTGGCGAACGGCGCATCGTTAACGTGGCCGCAGGCACCAATGCTACTGATGCCGTCAACGTCAGCCAGCTGACCACTGCTGTCGCAGGCGTTGCCGGTTCGGCGGCGACTGCGCAGGCGACAGCCAACACGGCGCTTGCCAACGCAGCAACGGCGCAGACCACGGCCAATGCTGCTGTCGCGCAAAACCTGGTCCAGGACGGCCAGATTTCCGCGATCGTTGCTGTGAATAACACGCAGGCAACACAAATTGCCGCTATTCAGGTGCTGAATGCAACACAGGATACACGCCTGAACGGCATTGATGCGTTGAACGCCGTGCAAACCTCGCAAATTGGTGCACTACAAACCCTGACGTCCACGCACACGGCACAGATTGCCGAACTGTTCGCGATGACGGACAAGGACCGGCAGCAGGCCCGTCGTGGCACCGCAGCCGCCCTGGCATTGACGACTGCACCGATGCCATCAGAACCCGGCAAGACCAGCTGGGCACTGAACGGTTCAACCTATCGGGGTGAATTCGGTGTCGGCCTGTCACTGGCGCATCGCACCAACAGCGATACGCCATTTGCGCTGACCGCTGGTATCACCTGGGCAGGCAGCAAGGATATCGGCGCCCGCGTCGGCCTTGCTGGCGAGTTTTAAGGGCTATCGGGTATCCATTTTCGGGGACTTCAGACAGTCTCCGAAGTTTCCCGAAATGGGTGCAGGCCGGAACGCAAGTTCCGGCCTGTTCTTTTTGTGTCAG
>CAYVQO010000108.1:1720-4880 GCA_964452835.1 uncultured Sphingorhabdus sp.
GTCTGATCCAGCACCTCATGCCCTGAAGACAATGTTGTTGTGCAGGAAACCGGTCTGCCGTCGGGTCCCACCATCAGGTCAAAGCGGGTCGTGCCTTCCTTTTTATGCTGGCTTGGCGGATAGTCCCTATCGGTAATGATTGCGGCTGGATTTTTCAGCGAGGCAGAAACCAGCGTCGGGATCACTGGTTCTGGCGGCGCTGCGGTGCAGCGGGCCATGCCCGATGGCAGTATCTCGATCATGCCCGGCTGGCGGCAGGCAAACAGGTCAAGCGCCTGTTCGGGCGGTAGCGGAGCCAGGCCCTGCGCACCTGCATTCAGCCGCTCCCGCATCCAACCCTGCGTCCTCAGACACAGGCCGGGTTCGCTTTTGGGTTCGCTGCAAAAGGCAATTTCGATCGGGTAGTCGCAGCTGTTGGCCAGCCGGTAGCCGCCACTGCCATCCTCGCGATAGGTGACGCAGCTATCGGCGGCAAGGCTGGGGGCGGATTGCATGGCATTGGCCACCATCGGCGCGGTTGTGACACCCAGCGAGCCGGTTAGCGCTAAGGTAAAAAGCCATTTCGAGAGAACGTCCATCGTGCGAATCTAGCCGCTCCGATTGCGGCTGTCCACTCAGGTTCAGACCGGTTCAGCCGTGCATATATTGCGCTTTAGCCGATCCCCCTGTCACCTGATCGTGGATGATATCGGCGCTGGCTGCATAACCAAAATGCCACCCCTGCAGTCGATCACTGCCGGCTGTCCGCATGAAATCGGCCAGCGCCGCATTTTCAATGCCCTCTGCGGTAACCGGGATGGCGAGCGAGTGCGCAACCGACATACAGGCCAGCAATATTGCCCTGGTCGGGCCATCATGCGTCGCATTGGCTACAAGCGACCGGTCCAGTTTCAGTTTGTCGAACCGGAACCGCTGAAGGAAGCCAATGGAGGTAAATCCGGCACCGAAATCACCCAAGGCGATCTGCACGCCCAATGCTCGAATCCGGTCGAACATCAGGCCCGCCGCCACCGGGTCATGTGCGACATAGGTTTCGGTGATTTCGATCTCCAGCCGTTCGGCGGGGAACTCTGTAGCCTTCAGCACCGCCTGCAATTCCGTTGGAAAATCCAGGTTGCGCAGTTGCGCTGCAGACACATTGACCGAAAGGTTGGTTGCGGGCCAATGCAGCGCGTCTTCGCAGGCCCGGCGGAAGACAAAGAGGCCAATCGCGTTGATCAATCCGGTTTCCTCGGCAACGGGAATGAAAACCGATGGGCTGATTTCGCCCTCGTCCGCATCGGTCCAGCGCAGCAGCGCCTCCACCGCAACGGTCTGTCCTGAACCGGCGTCGACGATTGGCTGGTAATGCACCTCCAGCTTTTGCTGCTTGAGCACTTCACGCAGTTTATGTTCGATCGCCTGGGTCTTCGCCGACATCTGGTCCAGTTCTTCGCAGAACCAAGTCTTGCGCATCTTACCTGCCCGTTTGGACGCGTACATGGCAATGTCCGCCTCACGCATCAGCCCAGCAGTCGTCAGGCCAGAGCCGGAACCAAGCGTCAGGCCAATGCTGGCGCCTACCGATATCGCACGGTCACCGATCCGGAACGGTTCCGTTATCCGCCGCAATAATTGTTCTGCGGCAATTTCGACATTGGCCTGTGCCGACTGACCCGTCGCCAATATGGCAAATTCATCCCCACCCAGGCGGGCAACCAGCTGGCATTGGCCAGAAACGTCTGTTGCCAGCGCGGCGCATTGCTGGATCAGTTCGTCACCTACTGCATGCCCGAAATTGTCATTCACCGCCTTAAAGCCATCAAGGTCGAAAAAGGCGAGTGCGACGGTTTCCCCTTCATGGATCGCCTCGTCCAGCCTGGCCCGCAAACTGCGCCGGTTGGGCAAATGGCTGAGCGCATCGAACAACGCGGAGCGGTTCATTTCAGAAACGGCGCGAAAGCCGAAACGGGCAAGAAAGCCGACGACCAGCAGGCAAAGCATTATGC
Source organism: uncultured Sphingorhabdus sp. (assembly GCA_964452835.1). Classification (GTDB taxonomy): domain Bacteria; phylum Pseudomonadota; class Alphaproteobacteria; order Sphingomonadales; family Sphingomonadaceae; genus Sphingorhabdus_B. The sequence goes on from CAYVQO010000108.1 coordinate 3,709, forward strand.
CGCCGACCATCCAGGGAAGCGAGCGGACAATCGCCTGATTGCCAGGAAGGTTGGCGTCCCATGCGATCCAGCCAAGCACTTTTCCGGCTGGATCGGAAATGGCAACGCTGTGTTCGGTTTTCGATTTGGAGAATCGTAAGCCCTTCAAAACCAGCTTCTCGCCAAGTTGGCGTTTTACCCCGCCGTCAAAGCGGCGCGACAGGACCAGCAAAATTGGCTGCATCCCTTTTCCGACATGCGCATTCTTTGGCTCATAGGGCCTGATTTTCAGGGCTGCGACAAAGTGCAGGCCGTCATCCGAATAGACCGTCCCGGTGGCGGTGCGGCTCCCCTGTGCGGCTTTGTCCAGCAGGCTGGAAAAGCCTTTGCCCCATTCCTGACCATAGTCGCGATTGCTGATTTTGCCCCGGTCGAACGCCGCAAATATCTCGCCCTTTTCGTCGGTGACCATCAGCTGATCAAAAAGCGCGGCGTCCAAAGTCGAACCCAGCCAGGTTTCCCTGATAAAAACATGGTCCATTGGCTTGTGGTAAACGGCGATCGCCGCATCATCCCATTCGGCATTGTCGATCGCGAGCGCGGCCAGTCGCTTTTGCTCTTCAAGCACCGCGTTGCTGACAGCCTGGCGGGTGCGTTCCAGATCGACATGATTGGCTTCGCGCGAGGTGTGCCACAGGCTGAACCAAGCCAACGCCGCCATGATCAGGATGATAGCGACGGATGTCACTATCGGTGTCCTGACCGAAAGGCTGGATGCAGGTTCGCTGAAACTTTGCATCCCGGGTTGATAGTCCGCACGCGTAAACAACGGTTAAAGGCTTTGTTTTCCAGATATTAACCACGCCAGACACTGGGCACTCGAGATGGCCTCACAGGCGGCTGTCCACAGGAAAGGGTGGCCGCAGACTTCCGCTTTATCGTTGGAATAGCTAGGGCTTGGCAATGGCATCTGCTGCTCCCGAACCCATAAAATGCGATCTCGCCATCGTTGGCGGTGGCCTTGCCGGCGGGCTGATTGCGCTTGCCCTCACGCGGCAGCGGCCTGAATTGAAAATTGTACTGATCGAGCAGGCCGATCACTTTGGCGGCAATCATATCTGGAGCTATTTTGCTAGCGACATTGCGCCTGAGCATCGCTGGCTAACGGCACCGCTCGTCACCTATGGCTGGTC
>CAYVQO010000108.1:4980-6874 GCA_964452835.1 uncultured Sphingorhabdus sp.
ATGGGCGGCGATCTGGATGAATATTGGGCAAGCGGCAGCGGGCGGACGGCAAAGGCCGGGGCACGTGGGGCATTTTTCCATCCCATAACCAGCTATTCGCTGCCAGAGGCCGTGCGGCTGGCCGCCTATGTCGCGGAACTCACTGATTTTGACGGAGACCGGCTGAACATGCTGCTGAAACAGCGGGCCGAAGCGCTATGGCGCGATGGCAAATTCTACCGGCTGTTGAACCGGATGATGTTCCGCGCAGCGACACCCAAGGAACGCTATAAGATATTCCAGCGTCACTACAGACTTAAGCCCGGATTGCTCGAACGCTTCTACGCGGGGACTACAACTGGTGGCGACAAGGCGCGTTTGTTGACGGGGAAGCCTCCCGTTCCGGTCGGTAAAGCGATCAAGGCAATGCGCCCACGCAAGAAAGTCAGGGCGCAAGGCAAGATATGAAAAAGGCAATAGTTATTGGCGCAGGCTTTGGCGGCTTGGCGCTTGCCATCCGCCTGCAATCGGCAGGCATCGCCACCACCATCATTGAGGCACGCGACAAGCCAGGCGGACGCGGCTATTATTGGGAGCGGCAGGGCTTTATCTTTGATGCCGGGCCAACGGTGGTCACAGACCCGCCCTGTTTGCAGGAGCTATGGGAGCTTTCCGATAGCGACATGGCGGCGGACGTGACGCTGGATCCTGTAATGCCATTTTACCGGCTGAACTGGCCTGATGGCACCAATTTTGATTATTCCAATGATGCAGCGGCGCTGGATGCCGAGATCGCCAAGCTAAATCCGGCTGACGTTGCAGGCTATCAACGCTTCCTTGAATATTCCAAAGGCACCTATGAAGAAGGCTATGTGAAGCTTGGCTCTGCCGCCTTCCTTGACTTTGCCAGCATGATCAAGGCCGCGCCCGCGCTGATGAAATATCAGGCCTGGCGCTCGGTTTATTCCATCGTCTCATCCTATGTGAAGGATGAGAAATTGCGCCAGGCTTTGTCCTTCCACACGCTGCTTGTCGGCGGCAATCCGATGAACACCAGCGCGATCTATGCGCTCATTCACACCATCGAAAAGGATGGCGGCGTCTGGTTTGCACGGGGCGGGACCAACCGGCTGGTTGCTGGCATGGTGGCGCTGTTTGAACGGCTGGGCGGGGTGCTTCGGCTTAATGATCCGGTCGAGAAAATCACCACCAGCGGCAACCGCGCTACCGGCGTGATCACCAAATCAGGCTGGCAGGGCGAGGCCGATATGGTCGCTTCCAATGGCGACATGATGCACAATTATGCCGCGCTGCTTAAGGATCATCCACGCGGGGCCAAGGGCGCAAAGGCCCTGAAACGCAAACGCTGGTCGCCGTCTTTGTTCGTGGTGCATTTCGGCGTGAAAGGGCATTATCCCGACATCGCGCACCATTCGATCCTGTTCGGCCCGCGCTATAAAGGCTTGCTGGATGACATCTACAAAACCGGCACCGTGCCCGACGATTTCTCGCTCTATCTGCACCATCCGACAGCCACCGATCCCAAAATGGCACCGGAGGGTTATTCGACTTTCTATGTGCTCGCGCCGGTTGCGCATATGGGCAAGAGCAAGGTCGATTGGGACGGCGGCTTTGGCGATCAGTTTGCGGCGGCGATCCTTGATGAGGTTGAGCGCCGTGTGTTGCCGGGGCTGAAGGCCAATCTCGCCACCAGCTTCCACTATGCCCCCACCGATTTCAGCCGCGACCTGAACGCGCATCTGGGCAGCGCCTTTTCACTGGAGCCGGTGCTGTGGCAAAGCGCATTCTTCCGCGCGCATAATCGCGACGATGTGATTTCCAACCTTTACTTTACGGGTGCGGGTACGCATCCGGGGGCAGGAATTCCGGGCGTGGTTGGCAGTGCGAAGGCCAC
>CAYVQO010000109.1:0-6767 GCA_964452835.1 uncultured Sphingorhabdus sp.
GATTAAGAGTCAGCTGCTCTACCAACTGAGCTAAGCGTCCCCATTTCGCGGCGCGGCCAGATGCACAGCGCCGGTTTGGAAGCGCCGCCTTTGATGGGATTCGGCGCTTTTGTCAAGCAGTCAGGTAAATTGACCGCGCTTTGGGCCAGGATGGCGTTCGATGGACATGATGATGCCGATACAGATCATCATTGTCAGCATCGATGACCCACCATGGCTAATAAAGGGCAACGGCAAACCGGCAACGGGTGCAAAGCCGACCACCATCAGCAGATTGATCATGATGTAAAAGAAGATTGTACAGGTTAGCCCTGCTGCAACGAGCTGGCCGTAACGAGTCCTGCTTTCCGTCGCTACTTTCAATCCCCAGCGCATTAGCAGAAAATAGAGGAAGAGAATGAAAAGCCCACCCATTAGTCCCCATTCCTCTGCCATTGTGGCGAAGATAAAGTCGGTATGGCCCTCAGGCAAATAGTCGAGGTGGCTTTGTGTGCCATTGCCAAAGCCTTTTCCAAATAGGCCGCCAGAGCCAATCGCGATCTTTGACTGGGTAATGTGATAGCCTGCGCCGAGCGGGTCGTTTTCCGGATTAAGGAATATAAGAACGCGATCCTGCTGATAAGGTCGCAAGCCAAAGAAATAAACGAGCGGTGCCAGAACGGCAATTGCGGCTCCGCCAGCCCAGAAATAGATTATCGGCAAGCCGGCGAGGAAGGCCACAACCACCACGAAGAAGATATAGGCAAGTGCTGCGTCGAAATCGGGTTGAATGATCACCAGAATGCACGGCAGAACAAGCAGTGCGGCAATCGGCCAGATGGCGTCCAGTCCGTTGATCTTCGCCGGTGGCAAGCGATCAAAAAACCATGCGGCGGCAAGCACCATTGCGGGCTTCATGATTTCTGATGGCTGGATTGAGATCAGGCCAAGATCGATCCACCGCTGGCTGCCGCCGCCGGCAAAACCGACAATTTCCACCCCAATCAACAGAACCAGCAATATCCCATAAAGGGGAAAGGTAATCGCCTTCCAAAAATCCAAAGGCATGCGGGACATGATGATGGCCATGGCCGTGTAGAGCAAAAAACGCACCATGTGCTTTCCAGCCCATGGCTGCAGACTTCCGCCTGCTGCAGAGTAGAGAATGACCGATCCAAAGCTGACCAACGCCAGCAGGATAAGGATCACGCGCCAAGGCAGGGCCGCGATGGGGGCAGGGATGATTGACGTGGTCACGGCGTTGCCCCTTGGGCAGCCAGAAATGCCGCATATTGCCGGTCCATGCGTTCCTGAATGTTGCCGCCCCAACCCGCTTCGAACGATTCGAGCGCAGCCATTGCCTTTTCCCGATCGTAAAGGAAAGTCAGCACATCCTTTGCGATGGGAGCAGCGGCTCGTGCACCGCCCATGCCATGCTCAATCACCACCGAAGCGGCATAGCGTGGATTTTCAACTGGCGCATAGCAGACAAACAGGCCGTGATCGCGGAATTTGCGAACGCCGCCTTTTCCGCGAAAGCCATCCTTAATTGCCTTGACCTGTGCGGTCCCGGTTTTGCCGGCCATCTTGACATCTTCAAGCGGCAGGCGACTGCCCACAGCTGTGCCGGCGCCGTTGACGACCATATCCATCCCGTCGCGAACAACTTGCAGATGTTCGTCAGGAAAAGGCAGATGCGCGCCAGGATTGCGTTTCTTGAACAGGATCTCAGGTTCCAGCTTCAGGCCTGAGGCAATGCGCGCTGACATCACGGCAAGCTGGAACGGGCTCGCGATCATATAGCCCTGTCCGATCACCGCGTTCAGCGTGTCAGAATTGCTCCATTCCTTGCCATATTTTTTCAGCTTCCATGCGCTGTCAGGCACAGTGCCATAGCTTTGCGAGGGGAAGGGCAAAGGGAAACGCTGCCCCAGCCCCAGTTCACGGGCAACCGGGGCAATGGCATCATAGCCGACGCGATTGCCCATTGCGTAAAAATAGGTGTTGCAGCTTTTCATGATCGCGCTGCGCATATCCATTGGTCCGTGGCGGCCTAGGCATTTGAAAACGCGATTGCCCAGCCTGTAGCCTCCGCCGCAGGAAACGGTCTGTTCGGGGTCAATGCCTGCCTTCAGGAGGGCAAGCCCAACCATCGGCTTCAGGGTGGATCCCGGCGGATAAAGGCCTTGCAGCGTCTTGTTGCGCAGTGGGACGCGGTCATCCTCGCTCAGCATCTTCCATTCCATCCGGCCGATACCTTCGGAAAAGCTGTTGGGATCGAAACAGGGCATTGAGACCATGGCAAGGATATCGCCGGTCAGGCAGTCGATGACGACCACCGATCCCGATTCTACCCCCATGCGCCGTGCGGCATAATTGTGGAGGTCGATATCTATGGTCAGTTGAACCGGCTTGCCCGGCGTGTCGTTGCGGGTGGATAGTTCGCGAATGATCTTGCCGCGGGCTGTAACTTCAGTGCGTTTCGCCCCTGGCTTGCCGCGCAATTGCGGTTCAAATGCCTTCTCCAGCGCATCCTTGCCAACCTTGAATCCGGGTGTGATCAGCAGCGGATCCTTTTGCTCCTTATATTCCTCGGCAGACACCACGCCGACATAACCCAGCAAATGGCCGACGGCAGCGCCGCTTGGATAAAAGCGCGAAAAGCCCTGGCGCGGACTGACGCCCGGCAGGTCAGGCAAGCGCACACTGACGCGGGCAAAGCTTTCATAATCCAGGCCAGAGGCTACTTCGACCGGCTGAAAGCCTTGCACTTCATTGATCTCGCGGCTGATGCGGTCAACATCGTCCTGATTGAGTGCTAGTAATTGCGCAAGCGTCCTTACGGTCGCTTCCTTATCCACCAGACGGTCAGGTATGATATCGACACGAAAGTCCGCCCGGTTGGTGGCGATGGGTTTGCCAAACCTGTCAATGAACCACCCGCGACGCGGCGGGATCAATGTCAGATTAATCCGGTTGCTTTCCGAAAGCAGTTTGTACCGTTCATTTTCAAAGATCGCGATATAGCCGGCGCGCAGCGCCACGACACCGCCGACTGCCGTCATGATTCCGCCGATCAACGCGGTCCGTCGGCTGAAGGCCAGCTGCAATTGCCCCGATGTCGGAGCGCGGCCCTCGTTCATGTCGCCAGCCGCCAGCGATCAAGTCGCGCACAAAGCCGGATTACTAGCGGAAAAGTCATCACGGACAAAATTATCTGCGGCACAATGACACTCGCTTCGGGTGCTCGGTGAACGAGCCCCTGAATAAAAAGCCCGCCCAACATCGCAAACATAATAGCCAGCGCTCCGATTAGCCAGTCCTGCAGATAGTCGCGCCAAATGGCCCTAGAATCGACGATCTCAATTGCCAACATGGTCAACGACCAAAGCAGGGCGGCGCTACCAAAGGGCTGTCCGCTGAACAGATCATCAAACAGGCCAAAGGGTAGGCCGACCCATGTCGGCCATATGCCAGGGCGCATAAGCCGCCAGCCCAGAAAAATCATGAACCCCAGCGGCGGCAGCAGCGGGCCGTTGGTAAAGACTGGCAGCGCGGTGACCATTGATCCGGCCATGACCGAAATGATGGGCGCCAACACCATCCTTCGGGGCGACTGATAGCGTTCTATGCGGCTTTCATAGTCGCGGCCTGTGCCAAGCAGCTTCTTGCCAGTGACAAGAACCTGCTTCATTCGTCGGCCCCGCTGGCCGGAGTTTCCTTCATCGCTTTGTCGAGCGCGGTGCGGGCACTTTCCTGATACGGACGCATCACCAACACATAAGGGCTTGTGCCGGGCGATGCGAGCGGACGCGCCATCGCGCCATCAGACGTTTTGCGGATTATGCGAGCATAAGGCACATTGGGCGGGTAAAGCCCGCCATTGCCCGACGTAATTATGACATCGCCTTTTTTGAACGGATTGACGCCCAGATCCACGGGACGGATCATGACCAGGCCATTGCCCATGCCGCTGGCAAGCGCTGGCAAACCATCGGCCACGCGCAATACAGGGATTACATTTTCAGCGTCCGTGATCAGCAGTACTTTTGCAGTATTCGGCCCTGCCTCAATGACCCGGCCAATCAACCCTGCTGGCCCACGCACAGGTTGTCCAGGTGCGACGCCCTGGTTGCTGCCAATGGAAAGTGTCGCGATTCGACGGCTGCTGGTTGCGGTGCTGCTGATCAGACGGCCGATCGCCACACGGTTGGCTTCCTCGCTTTCAATAAGATCGAGCAGGCCGCGCAAACGGCGGTTTTCAAGCGCAATCGCATCAGCCTCAATCAATTTTGTCCGGTTTTTCTCCGCCTGGCGTGCCATTGCCTTGTTTTTGGCGGCAGCGTCGAAATAGGCGGAGAGATTTTCACCCATGTCATTGGCGCTGCGCCGCACTGAATCAAAAAAGCGGGCAATTGGCGCAGTGGTTTCACTCGCGGTATTGCGCAGTGCTGCAAAACCGGTTGGATCGGCGATGGAAACAAGCAACAGCAATGCTGCAACCACTGCGCCGGCAATGGCCAGCACATAGGTTGCAAACAAGCTATATTGCGCCTTTCGAGAGTAACCCGGGCGCCGGTGAATTGGCGGCGCCATCCCTTCTCTACCGTGCTTAAGCGGTGAGGAGGACGCCGCGGAACACCGGGTCTTCCATCGCTCGACCCGTGCCGATGGCAACACAGGTCAGTGGGTCTTCCGCTACCGTGACCGGCAGCCCGGTTTCATCGCGCAGATGCTCGTCGAGCCCCGCCATCAATGCGCCACCGCCAGTCAGGACGATGCCCTGATCGACTATGTCAGCTGCCAGTTCGGGCGCGGTATTTTCCAGCGCAATGCGGACACCTTCGACAATTGTACCAATAGGCTCGCTCAGTGCCTCGGCGATTTGGCCCTGATTGATGGAGATTTCCTTGGGAACGCCGTTCACAAGATCGCGGCCCTTGATGTGGATTGTATGCCCAATGCCATCGGCAGGTGCACGGGCAGTACCAAAGTCTTTTTTGATACGCTCTGCTGTCGATTCACCGATCAGCAAATTGTGGTGCCGTCGGACATAGGACACAATGGCTTCGTCCATCTTGTCTCCGCCGGTGCGTACAGAGGTGGTGTAGGCAAGGCCGCGCAGCGACAGTACAGCAACTTCAGTCGTACCACCGCCAATGTCGACAACCATTGAACCAATCGGCTCGGTCACGGGCATATCGGCACCAATCGCTGCAGCCATAGGCTCTTCGATCAGATATACCGCGCTGGCGCCGGCGTTGGAGGCGGCATCGCGAATAGCGCGGCGCTCAACAGAGGTTGAGCCGGACGGGACGCAAATTACGATTTCCGGCGCTCGAAAGATGCTGGGCTTGCCTTGCACTTTGTGAATGAAGTGCTTGATCATCTGCTCGGCGACATCAATGTCGGCAATCACGCCGTCGCGCAGTGGGCGGATCGCCTCAATGCTGTCGGGCGTTTTGCCCATCATCAGCTTTGCATCATCTCCCACGGCCTTGACGCGCTTTATGCCGTTCAAAGTTTCGATGGCGACCACCGAAGGCTCGTTCAACACAATACCCTGACCACGCACATATACGACGGTGTTGGCCGTGCCGAGGTCGATTGCCATATCCTGAGAGGCAAATCGGAAAAGCTTCATTACCATTATTAACTGTCCACCCGGAAAGAGGTTTGAAATTGCGGGGCTGAGATCCAAGTCAGGAGGGCCCGGCGGAGTTGCGCCGCACTACAGGAAATTGCTGTCATGCAAAACAGCAAAATGCCTTAATTCCGTCATGAAAGGATTCGCTTGGGGCGGGCGCTTGGGCTAGGCGCGGCAATATGTCAATAAGAAGGCTTCCAGAGACGCTGATCAACCGTATCGCTGCCGGTGAAGTGGTGGAAAGACCGGCCAGCGCGTTGAAGGAATTGGTGGAAAACGCGATAGATGCTGGCGCCACGCAAATTTCGGTGCGGTTGACGGCTGGCGGCCTTGATATGGTTGAGGTGACCGACAATGGTTGCGGTATGAGCCGCGATGAGATGGCGCTGGCGCTGGAACGACATGCTACATCGAAACTGCCTGATGATAATATCGACCAGGTGACCACCATGGGCTTTCGCGGCGAAGCCTTGCCGTCAATTGCCAGCGTATCGCGTTTCACCCTGCAGTCGCGCTTGCATGGGCGCGGTGATGGTTGGGAGCGCGTCGTTGATCATGGCGCGTTGATAAGCGAGGGGCCGACTGCGATCCCGCCGGGAACGCGGGTAAGGGTTGAGAGCCTGTTCGCCAACATCCCTGCGCGGCGAAAGTTTTTGCGCTCTGCGCGCTCGGAATATGCGGCAGCTTTGGATGCGGTGAAACGGCTGGCGATGGCGCGGCCCGAAATCGGGTTCACGCTGGAGCATGACGGGCGGCGGGTGCTGGCCGTGCAGGCGGGGATGAGCCAGCCGGAACGGGTAGCGGCGCTGACGTCCGCTGAGCTGATCGACAACAGCGTCGGCCTCGATTTTCAGCGTGAGGTGATTTCACTGGGAGGAATCGCGTCATTGCCCACCTTCAACCGGGGTGTGGCCGACCATCAATATCTGTTCGTCAACGGCCGTGCGGTTAAGGACCGTTTGCTGGTCGGGGCGGTGCGCGGGGCCTATGCCGAAATGCTGGCGCGCGATCGACATGCGGTGGTCGCACTGTTCCTGGAGCTGCCGCCCAGCGAAGTCGATGTGAATGTCCATCCGGCAAAAACCGAAGTCCGCTTCCGTGATCCTGCCTTGGTACGCGGGATGATCGTTTCGGGGTTGCG
>CAYVQO010000110.1:0-6734 GCA_964452835.1 uncultured Sphingorhabdus sp.
AAACGCCCCTTCATCGATCAAGCTTCCTTCTGTGCAGATGGTTCTTCGTCTTTCAGCGTGTCGAGGTGCATCAGCCGTTTGACCATTGGGCTGACAGCAACCACCGCGACGCCGATGCCGACGGCAACCAAGCCCATTTTCCAATAGATATCGAGCGCGGCTTCACGGGTCATATTGCCCTCTTCACCACCGCCCATAAGCGAACCCATAAAGCCAGCGACAAATTGCCCGCCAGCCGTTCCGAAGAAAAAGGCCGCCATCATCAGGCTTGCCATATGCTTCACCGACAACCGGTTCATGGCCGACAGCCCCACAGGCGACAAACATAGCTCCCCAGTGGTGGAAAGCAGATAGAAGAGGAAAATGAACAGCACCGGCAACATCACTGCGCCATTGGCACCGGTTACGCTGAAATTATTTGCGCCCCATACAAGAACGACAAAAGCCAGCCCCATTTGCACGATCCCCAAGCCCATTTTCGCGGGTGCTGATGGTTCGAAGCCCTTTCTTGCCATCCACTGCCATAGCCCGGCGAAAACCGGCGCAAGCAGGATGATGTAGATCGGGTTGATCGACTGGAAGAAAGTGGTTGGAATGCCACCGCGATCAACATAGCGGTCAGTGAACAGGTTCATTGATCCACCAGCCTGTTCAAACAGGCCCCAGAAAATTGGCATCAGCAGGATCACAAAGATCATGGCGAACACGCGGTCGCGTGCGTCATTGTCGAGCTTGAACGCTTCCTTAAGCACATAAGCCAGCAACGCGATGCCAGCGACCAGCAGGATCCCGCCGACAAGCGATTGATATTGAATCAACACCCAGATGACTGCCACGCCGATCAGACCGACGCCATAAAGTAGCCATTCCAAATTGAGCCCGGCAACTTTCTCTGACAGCTTTCCTGGAACCGGTGGTTCGCCATTACCGCGCAGCAAAGGCTTGCCCAGCACAAATACGAACAAACCCAGCAGCATGCCAATGCCAGCAAGGCCAAAACCATAGGCCCAGCCGATTGTTTCACCAAGATAAGCGGCAATAAGCACACCGGCGGCCGCGCCGAGGTTAATTCCCATGTAGAAAATCGTGTAGGCACTATCCCGCCTGATGTCGGTTTTGGGATAAAGCTGCCCTACAAGCACGGAGATATTGGCTTTCAAAAAGCCCGACCCGACAATGATGAAGGCAAGCGCAAGCCAGAATATGTTGAGCGTGGGGTCGTTTTGATGGCCGGAGCCGTCGCCTTCAAACGCCATGAAAAAATGCCCGATCGTCAGCAACACCGCGCCGAACAAAACAGCCTTTCGCTGCCCAAGATAGCGATCAGCGAGCCAGCCTCCCAGCACCGGAGTAATGTAAACAAGCGACCCATAAGCGCCGTAGATCAGATTGGCGCTGCTATCGGAATAGAGCCAATGCTTCACCAGATAGAGCGTAAGCAACGCCCGCATGCCGTAGAAGGAAAAGCGCTCCCACATCTCGGCAAAAAACAGCATGTAAAGGCCTTTGGGATGGCCAAAAACCTCTTCCTTAGGACGGGTTATTGCCCCGGCACCCCCAATGAGAAACAATCCCAATACGACTGTAGCAGCCATTGCCGACCAGTCGGCATAGTTCCAAAGCGCTATATCCTTAAGACCCACCCTATTACTCCCCTTGAATTATCCCGCGCACATTGGCGCGCATGTATCCCTGCCAATAACCCTAACCAAAAAATTTCAGGCGAAAAGAATTTTGTTGCGCTGCCCGTCGCTTTTCGACGAACGGTGCCCACCATGTTCAATGATCTCTCTACCCTCCCCGCCTATCTGGCCAGCCGCCGATCGGGCAAACCACGTGACATGATCGCCCCCGGCCCAGATGCCGCGCAGCTTGACGCCATCCTGAAATTGGCCATGCGCACGCCGGATCACGGCAAGCTATTCCCATGGCGCTTTGTGAAGATAACCGATCGGCAGGCACTGTCTGCTCTGCTCGAACGGGCGTTCCTTGCTGCAAATCCCGATGCCCGTCCTGCACAGGTGGAGGCGGCGGTCGCCCCGGCGCTGATGGCACCAACAATGATCATCCTGCTCTACGCACCACAGGAAAGCGTCAAAATTCCCGCATGGGAGCAGCAATTGAGCGTTGGCGCCGTCGGCATGAACCTGCTTCATGCAGCGCACGCGCATGGCTTTGTCGCCAGCTGGATTACTGGCTGGGCATGCTATGATCCAACCGTTGCCGAGGCGCTGTGTGAGGCCAGCGAACAGATTGCCGGTTTTTTCTTCATGGGTTCAGCAAGCCAGCCGCTGGAAGAAAGGCCGCGACCAGACTTTGATAGCGTGGTGCGCACTTTCCCCTGAATGTCGGGCAAGCTTGACGCGCACTACTGTATTATGGCAGTAAGGGGGTAATGAAAAATGAAAGTCGCCCTGTCTATCTGAAATTGCGCGATACCATCGCGGCAGCGATATTGGACGGACATTTTGCAGAGGGGCAAATGCTCCCTTCGGTCCGTGCCTTTGCCGCGCAACAGGGTGCCAATCCGCTGACGGTGGCAAAGGCCTATCAATTGTTCCAGGACAGCGGGCTTGTCGAAGTTAAGCGCGGCGTGGGCCTGTTCGTGGCGCATGGTGCGGTCAGCAAACTGCGCGGGACGGAACGTGCGTATTTCCTCCAGAACATCTGGCCCGAGGTGAAGGCGCAGATGCAGCGCGCAGGGATTGATCCAGCGGAGTTGCTGGAAAAAGCCTAGCGCCGCGGTAACGCCTTCCGCGCTTTTTCCAGATCAGCTGCAATGTCCTTGTTGTCTGGGGCTAGCTTGTTGGCCTTGCGGAGCATATTATAGGCCAGCCGCGGCTGCCCGCCTGCTCTTAGCAACATTTGGCCGTAAACATAGCTCACCATCACATTGGCCGGATGCACACGATAAGCCAGCCGCGCTTCACGGACCGCTGCGTCCATTTGCCCTGCCCCGGCATAGGCGCGGGCGATATTGGCATTCAGGATCGCATCATTATAGCCAAGACGAACCCGGGCACGCAGTAGCCAGACAATCGCATCATTCCATTGCTTGCGGTCGAGCAAGTCAAAGGCCCACAGCCGCTGGGCCGCCAGACTATCAGGATTGAATTTCAGGAAATCGGAAATGGTGGCGCTTGCTGCAGCGGCATTGCCATTGGCCCGATAGGCCGCAACCAGCCGCAGCATGGTCGGGCTGGTAAAGGCGATTTTGCGCGCCCTTTCATAGGCCGCGATCGCAGCGCTTTTGTTGTCGCCAGCCATTTCGACATCACCCATCACCAGCTGCGCCTCAACCACGCCAGCATTGCCCTCAAGCAGGCGGCTGGCCTCGGTTCGTGCGGTTCCGACATCACCGTTCGCCAGCAATAGCCGGATATAGGGAATAACCATCGCCGGATTGCGGGCATTGCGGCTCGCTTCATCGGCAGCCGCTGCCAGGGAAAGTCCGGCAGGCAACGGCTGAGGGGACACCAGTGTTGGATAGGCCACACGGTCAAGCCTGCCTGCCGCCGGTTTACGCTCACCCAAGGCTTCCAATATCCGGGCACCCAGCATCACCGTATAACTGTCAGCATCGGGACGATCGATGATTGGGGCCAATATGTCCCATGCGCCGCGATGATCGCCGGACTTGTGCATGGCCCGCGCCAGCAGCGTGCGTGCCTTCAGGTTCAGCGGCTGCTGCTCCAGAAGCTTTTCAAAATGCCCAACGGCAATGTTCCAGTTTCCCGCCTGAAATTCGACGATGCCCGAAAGCAAAGTTGGCCCCGGCAGTTCGGCAAAGCCGCCGCCAATGCGCGGGATCAGGCGGCGGGCAAGCTCATAATCCCCCGCCCGCGCCGCAATCACCGCCTGCATGTAAAAGGCCTTGGCATTGCCAGCGTCGAGCGAGATGATCTTGCGCGCCTGCGCCAGCATGTCGCGGTATCGGCCTGCTTCGCCCAGCGTCGCGCCATATTCTTCCAGAACCGGAACATCATTGGGGCTGACCTGCAAGGCACGTTCGAACCAGGGCAAAGCAGCTACTACGCCGAATTGAGAGCGCACCAGCCGCCCGCGCAGCTCGAGCGCCCGGATATTGTTGGGATCAAGCTGCAGGGCATAGTCCGCAGCCTCAATCGCCCCGCCCTGATTGGCAATGACCATGCGAAAGCGGGCTATTTCGGTCCATAACCGGCTATCCTTTGGTGCCAGCTTGACCGCCCGGTTAAAGACGCGCTCAGCCGCGATGGTATCGCCCAGATCAATATAAACCCGACCCAGCACACGATCCGCATAGGCACGGTGGCGATTTGCAATAGCATTGTCAGACAATATATCGCGGGCCTGTTCAGGCTCACCCATCATCCAATAGGCATGGCCCAACAGATGGGCGGTATCTGTCTCAGGCACGCCAAGCGATGTTGCTTTCTCAATCGCCGCACGCGCCGCCACGCCGTCAAACAATTCCAGCGCGACTTCCGCCTGCTTTACAAAGGCATCACCCCAGCGCGGGTCCTCTGCCGTTGCATTCATCAGCTCGACACGGGCCGAGCGGTAATCGCCAGCCCTTAAAAAAGCAGACGCCCGGTCAAAAGCCTCCCGCGCATCGGGATTAGCCTTATAGGCAAGCGCAGCACTGGCCGCACCGGCAAGCAGAACGGCAAAAGCCGCCCGCTTAAGTGCCGGGATCAGGGCGTGCCGCGCAGACCGCATCAGACATGCATTTCATATTGTTTCAGCAAGTCATAAAGCGTCGGGCGGCTGATGCCGAGTAGTTTTGCAGCGTTTGAGATATTGCCTTCGGTGCGGGCAATGGCGCGGCCAATGGCCTTGCGATCCGCTGCCTCACGCGCGGCTTTCAGGTTCAATAGCCGGTCCTCATCATCCGGCGTATCAAACTGTAGGTCATCAACCGTAATGAACTTGCTGTCCGCCATGATCACGGCCCGCTTGATGCGGTTTTCCAGCTCGCGGACATTGCCCGGCCATTCCCACTGGTCAATTGCGGTCAGCGCCGATGAAGCAAAGCCCTTGATCGACGGGTTCATCTCACGGGCAAAACGGGCAAGAAAATGCTTCGCCAGCAACACCGAATCCCCGCTGCGTTCGGCAAGGCGCGGGATGTTTACCGTGACTTCGGCAAGGCGGTAATAAAGGTCTTCGCGAAACTCCTGATTAGCAATCATCTGATTGAGATTGCGGTGCGTCGCCGCAACTATGCGGACATCAACCGGGATAGTCTTGCGCCCACCAATGCGTTCGATCACCCGTTCCTGCAGAAACCGCAACAGTTTTACCTGCAAAGGCATCGGGATATCGCCGACTTCATCAAGGAACAGGGTGCCACCATTGGCAACCTCGATCTTGCCTTCCGTGGTTTTGACCGCACCTGTAAACGCGCCTTTTTCATGGCCAAACAGTTCAGATTCGAGCAAATTTTCCGGGATGGCGCCGCAGTTGATGGCGACAAAGGGCTTGCCCTTGCGGTCGCTTGCATCATGCAGGCCGCGTGCGAGCAACTCCTTGCCGGTACCACTTGCCCCGAGCAGCATGACCGAGACATTGGTGTTGGCAACACGCTCCACCGTGCGTGCCGCCTTCAGCATTTCGGGCGAGCAGGTAATCAATGAGCCAAACAGCGTTTCGCCTTCGCTGTCGGGCATTTGCGCTTTCTGATTTTGCACCTCAAGCTCACGCACATGAAAGGCGCGCTTCACAATCAGATGCAGCTCGTCAATATCAACAGGCTTTTGGTAAAAATCCCATGCGCCTGCGGAAATAGCCTGCAACGCGCTTTCCTTCGCATTATGGCCAGAGGCGACAATGATCTTGGTGTCAGGTTTTAGCCGCAGCATTTCATCCAAGGCCGCAAAACCCTCAGTGGTGCCATCCGGATCGGGCGGCAAGCCCAGGTCAAGCGTTACCACATCCGGCTCTTCCGAGCGCATCAGGGCAATTGCCTCTGTGCGGTTGGAGGCGCAGAAAACCTCAAAATCCTCATAGGACCATTTTAGCTGCCGTTGCAGCCCCTGGTCATCCTCGACGATCAGCAATTTGCGTTTCGCTTCGCTCATCTTACGCCGCCTTATCCATGTCTGCCTCAGGCCCAATGGCCAGACTTTCCAAACTATCGTCGCTTGCTGCTGGCAACAGCAGCGTCATGCGCGTGCCTTTGCCGACCCGGCTATCAACGCGCAAATTGCCGCCCAGCGACAAGGCCAGCGCCCGCGCCTCATAAGCGCCAATGCCAAAGCCGCCTTCCTTTGTTGATTCGAACGGCTTGAACAGCTGATTGGCGACAAAAGCCTCGGTCATGCCGCAGCCATTGTCTGACACGCGAATGGCAATTTCACTGCCCTGCCTGCTCGCGCTGATCCGCACCGGAGAACCATCTTCAGTTGCCTCAATCGCGTTCTGCACCAGATGGTTCAGGATTGTCTCGACCCGGCCTGCATCGGCAATGGCTAGCATGCCTGGCGCAATATCGGTTTCAATCGGGTAGATTAGCCGCTTGCCATGGATCACATTGGTGACCGTTGCTTCGACATCAAGCGGCTGCAAATTTGCGTTACGGGTCTGACTATGCTGCGACAGGCGCTTCAGCAGATCGTTCATCTTGTCGACTGAACTTTTCAGCGTTTCGACCATGTCAGCCTGAAATTCCGGATTTGACGCATGTTTCTGCGCATTGCGCGACAGGATCGACAGCTGGCTGACAAGATTTTTAATGTCGTGCATGACAAAGG
>CAYVQO010000111.1:0-1734 GCA_964452835.1 uncultured Sphingorhabdus sp.
TGCGCTTCCCGTCCGGTGAAGGGGCCTCTAGACCTGCCTTTTGATTCGGTCAACAGCCTTTTTGCAATTTTATTACAAAAAAGCGGAATGGCGCCGGAAAGGCCGGTTTTGCGTGGGTTGCCAGCATGACAACCCGAACGCCCGGACTTAAATGCCTCGGCGGTAGCCGTGCTAAAAACCACAGAATCATGAGTGAATTGCAGAATCAGGCTGAATCAAACAGCCAAATGACCATTGTTTACACTGATCAATCGCGTGCTAAGGAAAGGACATGAAAGCGTCTTGTCAATGTGGACAGTTGAGCGTCGAAGTCCCCGGACCGACAATTGCCGTGGTCGCTTGCCATTGCCTAGCATGCCAAAAGCGGTCCGGTTCCCCATTCGGAGAAGCCGCCTATTGGCCGCACGATCAGGTGATCATCCACGGTCAGTCGAAACAGTTTGATCGCCCAACAGATTTGGGCGGGACCTTCAGTCAGTTCTTTTGCGCAGAGTGCGGCACAACCGTATTTATGAGGGGCACAAAAAATCCTGACGTAACAGGCATACCAATCGGCCTTTTCGATGAACCAAATTCGATGCAGCCGGTTCGATCAGTGTGGGAGCAGTCGCGACATAGTTGGGTCGAGATACCTACAGCGCTCCAGCACTTTGATCGCGCCCGGATTGATTAAAGGAACGGAGCGGCCCGCCGGCAAAATGCCGTTAGTGGCCTTGAAAAAAAGAAATCCTGCACCGTTCAATCTTTAATCCAATGCGGCGATAACCGATTCACGCACCCGAACCCAGAACACAGCCTACTCCTCGCTGAAAATGTGCCGCTTGCCCATGCGCACGTTTTTCTGGACCGCCCGGTGCACGCCATCCTTTGGTAACCTGTTGGCACTATGCGCATATTCATGCAGAGTGAGCGCATGACAGTGGAGGGCACCCCTAGCGATTTTGGAAACCGCGTGCGCAGCGCGGTTTTCTGGCGGTCGGGCACGCAGATTGTGGCGCAGATTATCAGCTGGGGGGTGACGCTGGCGGTGCTGCGCATCCTTGATCCCGGCGATTATGGCCTGTTCGCCATGTCTGCCGCCGTGCTGGTGTTCCTGAATTTCCTCAACGGTTACGGCTTTGTCAGCGCGCTGATCCAGCAGGACAAGATTGAGGAAATCCGCATCCGGCAGGCCTTTGGCATGCTGATTTTGCTGAATGGCGGGCTGGCGCTGGTACAGATCTTTGTCGCAGCTCCCTTGGCCGCCGCTTATTATAAGGAAGCGATCATCGCCGATATGCTGCGCTGGCAATCGCTGATCTTCCTTGCGACGCCGTTGCTGATCCTGCCTGAGGCATTGATGACGCGCGAGCTGGAGTTCAAAAAACCGGCAATCGTCAATCTGGCCGCTGCGCTGGTCGGCGCTGGCATTGCGCTGACGCTGGCATTGCTCGGCTATGGCGTCTGGGCGCTGGTCTTTGCCCCCATCGGCATTTTCTGGACCAAGGCAATCGGCATGGTGATCGCCACCAAATTCCGGCTGCTGCCCAGTTTCAACTTTGCAGGCGCAGGCTATATTTTCACCTTTGGCAGCACGCTGCTGATCAGCCACGGCTTTTTCATCATTCAGAGCCAGTCAGACATTTTCATCGCCGGCCGGGCGCTCGATAACCATATGCTGGGCCTGTACGCAGAGGCGCTGATGATCACGCAGCTCTTTGCCACCAAATTCATTCCGCCGCTGAACGAAGTCGC
>CAYVQO010000111.1:1834-6729 GCA_964452835.1 uncultured Sphingorhabdus sp.
TGATGCCGACCGTCTATCTTTTCGCCATACAATTTGGCGTGGAGGGGCTGGCCTGGGGCTGGTTGGTCACGTTCCCGCTGTTGCTGGCCTTCACCATTTATCAGGCCAAGCCGCATGTCGGCTTTACCCTATCGGGCTATTTCGCGGCATTGCTGCCCGGCTTGGGCGCAGCTGTGATCATGGGGGCCTTTGTCTGGGCCGCAGACCGCTATCTGGTGCTATGGCTATGGCACGATATGCCCGCCATGCTGCACCTGATCCTGCTGACCAGCGTGGGGGCGGCGGTTTATGTCGGCCTGCTCCGCTTCGGGGCGCGGCAGACATTTGACGAAGTGGTCAACCTCGTCTTCCGCCGCAAGCCGCCAGAATATGCTATGCCTTGAGCAGGCCGATTTCGATCAACCGTTCGCGCAGATAATCATCCGCCAATATCGGTTCGGGATAGCGGTTCGGATTATCGGCACTGATACATTGCGGCAGCGTCGAAATCGCATAGTCAGAATTCAGGTGCAGGAAGAAAGGCATCGAATAGCGGCTATATTTTGACCGCTCGCCGCTGGGATTGACCACGCGGTGCGTGGTTGAAGGCAGCACATGGTTGCACAGCCGCTGCAACATATCGCCCACATTGATGGCAAGCCCGCCTTCGGGTGGCGAAACATCCATCCAGCTGCCATCGGGCCGCAGGATTTGCAGGCCAGCCTCTTCCGCCCCCAGCAGCAGTGTGATCAGGTTGATATCTTCATGCGCGCCTGCCCGGATGCAGCCATCGGTATCGCCTGCAATTGGCGGATAATGCAGCAGCCGCAGGATCGAATTGCCAACATTGATCTTGTCATCAAACCAGTCAGGCGAAAGGCCGAGATATATGGCGATGTAAGACAGGATGCGTGCACCCACGCGGTCGAAATCGGCATAGAGCTGCTCATAGACCTCACGGAACCCGGGTACCGAATCGGGCCAGATATTGGTGAGGGAGCTTCCCGGCAGCGGATCGCGGCCGACATGCCAGAACTCCTTGAGATCATGGTGATCCGCGCCCTTGGCAATTTCGGTTTTGAACGGCGTATAGCCACGCTGACCGGCGATGCCGGAATCATAGCCGCGGCGCTTCACTTCATCCGGCTGGTCAAAAAGTTCCTTCGAAAGCCGCCATGCTTCCTTCACCAATGCGGGGTCAAGACCGTGATCCACCACCTTGGCAAAGCCATAGCTTTTGAAACTGTCGCCAAGTGCCTGGGCAATGGCGTTCGCGTCGCTTCCCTTGAGCGAAATATCGGGCATCTGTGTCATGGACTTCGCATTAGCGCCTGCCCTAAGGAGTCGCCAACAAAAATCAGGAGTGCATGATGCCCGAGCAATATTGGCTGATGAAGTCCGAGCCCGACGTCTATGGCTGGGACGATCTGGTGGCGGAAAAGGAAGGCATGTGGGACGGTGTACGCAACCATGCCGCTGCGCTGAACCTGAAAGCTATGAAGAAGGGCGATCTTGCGATTTTCTATCACAGCAATATCGGCGTTGAAGCGGTTGGGATTATCAAGATAAGCAAGGAATGGTTTATCGATCCCACCGATGAAAAAGGCCGCTTTGTAGCGGTTAAGGTAAAGCCGGTAAGGAAGCTGAAAAATCCGGTGCCGTTGAAAGCGGTCAAGGCAAATCCCAAGCTGGCCGAAATGGATCTGGTTCGCCTGTCACGGCTATCTGTTGGGAAGGTGCGGCCTGAGGAATGGTCGGAAATTATGCGGATGGCGGGCGAAAAGGCCTGAGCCATGCCGCACATTGCAATCCTGACGCCTGCGCCAGATTATTATGAGGACTGGTCGGTCCCCATGGCGGACTATACGCGCCTGCTTGGCCCGGATGTGGCGTTTCGCAGTTGGACTGACCCCGGTGACCTGACCGGTTTCGACCTAATTCTGCCTCTGATTGCATGGGGCTATCAGCGCGATTGCCCTCGCTGGTTCGCGTTGCTCGATCGGTTAGAAGAGCTGCCCGTTATAAACCCGGCCAGAGTGCTACGCTGGAACAGTGCCAAGACCTATTTGGTCGATCTGGAGGCAGAAGGGATTGCCATTGTTCCCACACTGCTGTGCGAAAGCCTGGACGAAGCGGCATTAGAGAATGCGCGCAAAAATTGGAATGTAAACAGAATCGTTATCAAGCCGCCAATCTCAGGCGGTGCTGACGGCACCTTCCTGCTTGGCCCAAACGACGCCATTGCTGCCGAAGCTCAAGGTAAGCCTATGCTGGTGCAGCCCTTCCTGCCTGCCATAGCCAGCGAAGGCGAGATGTCCCTTTTCTATTTCGCCGGGCGCTACAGCCATGCGATCAGCAAGCATCCGGCAAAAGGTGACTTCCGCGTGCAGGAACAATTTGGCGGCGTTGAACGCGGCGTGGAAGCACCCGATGACGCCAAGGCATTGGCCGAAGCCACACTGTTCGCAACCAGGCGGTTGATGGCTTGCGATCTGCTGACCTATGCCCGGATAGACATGTTGCGTGACGAAGAGGGGCAAATGCGGCTGATGGAACTGGAGCTGATTGAGCCCAGCCTGTTCCTGCGCTTTGCCCACGATGATGGCGCATCCTTTGCTGCAGCCGTGCGTCAGCGTTTATCGGCACAATCCCGGTAAACCGGGCATTAACGCCTCCCTGCTAGAAGACCCTCTTCGCTAGTGAAGGCCCATTAGGGCTTTTCGTAAAGGGTTGTCGTGAGCAGTCTATTCAATGGATTGGGCAGCAAGATGCTGGGGTCATCGGGTCGGATAGGCCCAGATGGTCCGGTCGATGTCATCCGTGCAACCGACACCAAAAGGCGGCTTGAGCTGCTCGATGATTTTGAACAGGCAGCCGTCGGGTGGCTTTGGGCGACGGATGCCGATGGCCGTTTGATTTACATCTCGGAAAGTGCAGGCGAACGGCTGAAGGTGCCGCTCGACCAATTGCTCGGCAAACCACTGGCTGCCCTGTTTGAAACCGATCCCGATGATCCCGACGCGCAATCGGACCGGCCGTTCAAATTCAAGCTGAGCATCAAAGCGCGGATCAATGCGCTGACGGTGCGGCTGGTTGGTGATGCCGGACGGCAAATGTGGTGGTCGCTGTCCGGCCAGCCAAAGATGGACGAGCATGGCGAATTTCTGGGTTATCGCGGCAGCGCCAAGGACATCACCGCTGAATATGCCCGCAAGCTGGAGCATACCCGCTTTGCCGAATATGATTCGCTGACCGGCCTTGCCAACCGCCACCGCATGGAAAAGCGGCTCGAATCCATATTGTCGGCCTATAAGTCGGCCAGCCGCAGCTGCGCGTTGCTGATGCTGGATCTTGACCGTTTCAAACAGGTCAATGATTCGATGGGCCACCAGGCTGGCGATCAGCTTCTGAAGATGGTGGCCGAACGGCTGCACCGGGTAGTCGGAGAGAATGGCGAGATCGGGCGCCTGGGCGGCGACGAGTTCCAGATAATTCTGCCCGACTTCGACGATCGCGGCCAATTGGGCGAACTTGTCGAAAAACTGATCAATCTCGTCTCCCAACCCTATCCCATCGACAATAAACGCGCCATCATTGGCACATCGGTAGGGGTGGCCATTGCGCCTTATGACGGGGTTGAAAAGGAAGAGCTGACCCACAGCGCCGATCTTGCGCTTTATGCCGCCAAAAATGGTGGGCGCGGGCAATATCGCTTTTATTCGGCGGACCTAAAGGACGAAGCTGAAGAACGCAGCATCCTGATGGAGGATCTGCGCGAGGCCTTGTTTAATGAACAGCTGGAGCTCCACTACCAGCCGGTGGTTCGCACCACTGACAATAAGGTGGTTGTGCTTGAGGCGCTGATGCGTTGGGAGCATCCTGAACGCGGCCCTATCAGCCCGGGTGCCTTCATCCCGATGGCGGAGGAATCTAACCTGATCAACCAGCTGGGCGAATGGGCGTTGAAACAAGCCTGTCATGACGCGCTTGCCTGGCCATCAACCGTGCGGGTGGCCGTGAATGTGTCGGCTCTGCAATTCGCCAACCCCAATTTTCCCACAGTCGTCACCAATGCCATTGCGATGTCGGGGCTGGAGCCTGAGCGGCTGGAGCTGGAACTGACCGAAAGCGTTTTCATGGGCGATAGCGACCAGACCGACGCCACGTTCAAGACGCTGAAGGAGCTGGGCGTGCGGCTGGCGCTTGATGATTTTGGCACCGGCTATTCATCGCTCAGCTATTTGCGCTCCGCCCCGTTCGACAAGATCAAGGTCGACCGCAGCTTTGTCGACAGCTGCACGCAAAAAGACCAGAATAGCGCGAAGATTATCGCCGCCATTGTCGGGCTTTCCAATGCACTGGGGATGGAAACCACGGTAGAGGGCGTTGAAGCCTTTGATCAGCTGGAATTGGTCAAATCTAAGGGCGCGCTGTATATTCAGGGCTGGATCTATTCCAAGGCGCTGAAACAGGATGTCATCCTTGAACGGATTCGCAATGGTGATTTTCAAATAGAGCCGCAGGGGCCGGACAAATATCGGTCTGAACGGCGTACCGTATTCCGCCGCATCGGTGTGATCCATGATGACCACCGCTACGACGCCGTGATGCGCGATTTGTCTAAAACCGGCTCGCGGATTGAGGGGCTGGTCGGTGTGCCTGTTGGCACTGGCCTGGTGCTGGATCTCGGCGGCGGACAATTGGTGATCTGCACCGTTATGCGGTCCGAGGGATCGGTGATCGGTGTCGAGTTTGAAACCCCGTTGATCAGCGACGGCGCTGGTGGCCTTTGCACCCGTCACCGCGCATCACCCTATGCGCTGGCCGCAGCCGGCATGCCACTGGGCGCGCTGCCGCGGGGCAAATATCCGCTTGCGCTAGGCGGAAGCGACGGGGCCGCAAGCAAACCGCAATTT
>CAYVQO010000112.1:0-6629 GCA_964452835.1 uncultured Sphingorhabdus sp.
TGGCCGCCTCATAGGGCGCGACATCGACCACCAGTTCTGCGCCGAATGCTTCCCAACGCGGACGGCCTTGAGCGAAGCGATCTTCGATCACCCATTGGCTGAATGGCTCGGTCACGACGTGGGCTAAGTCGCGCAGACCACCCAGCGCGCTTTGAGCGGCATCAAGATCGGTCGGGGTCGTCGCCGGAACGATCCGGTCGATCATCGACGAGGGAAAAGTGCAATTTGCTTCGACCCATTCGCTCAATGCCGGGTCTTGCGCGGCAAGATACTCGCCAAAGATGGCGTGCAATTTTGAACCATTGTCGGCGAGATTATCGCAAGACAGCAAGGTTACACCCGGCAACCCACGCGCCCACCGCAATGCCAGCCCATCTTTCAAGAAGCGGTAGATGCTGCCCTTATGCGCAAGTGCGGTGTCAAGAGTGCCGTCGCTGGCGCGGCAATAGCCTTTTTCAGTGATGGTGAGACTGACGATTCGCGTTTCGGGTGCAGCAACCGCTTCTATTACCGCCAGCGGGTCTTGCGTCGCGACCAGTACGCGTTGCACTGCGCCGACCAAGCGCGTCTCTACCCCTTCCCCCGAGCGCGCAGCGACGGTGTAGAGTCCGTCCTGCGGATTTATCTGCTCGGCCACGCCCGCCGAGCGCAGCGACACACCGGTAATGGCCCAGTCACGGTCGCCTGCGTTCATCGCCGCATCGGTATAAATGGCCTGGTGTGCGCGATGGAATGCGCCAATGCCGAAATGAACGATACCAGCGGCCTGCGTTGCCCGGTCATATTGAGGACGCACAACCGTCGCCGGAACATCAGCGATAATGGCGCTGGAGAGCCTCACAGCTTGTAGGCAGCCTTTGCCAGATTATAGCTAAGGTCAACCGCTAGTTCCGCCGCCTCCCAGTCCTGCATCCGGTGCTCCGCCACCAGCCGCGCCAGGAAACCGCAATCTATCCGCCGCGCAACATCGTGGCGCGCGGGGATTGACAGGAAGGCCCGGGTATCGTCGTTAAAGCCGACGGTGTTGTAGAAGCCTGCGGTCTCGGTCATATTTTCGCGGAAACGGCGCATGCCCTCGGGGCTGTCGTGGAACCACCATGCCGGCCCCAGCTTAAGTGCGGGATAATGCCCTGCCAGCGGTGCCAGCTCGCGGGCATAGACTGTCTCGTCCAGCGTAAAGACAATGATGCTCATGTCCGCACGGTTGCCATATTTTGTCAGCAGTGGGCGCAGCGCCTCGACATATTCGGTGCGCATTGGGATATCGGCGCCCTTGTCGCGCCCGAATTTTTCGAAGACTTGAGCGTTGTGGTTACGAAAACTGCCCGGGTGGATCTGCATCACCAGCCCGTCTTTTGCGCTCATCCCCGCCATTTCGGTCAACATCTGCGCGCGGAACAGTTCGGCGTCGGCGGCGGTGAAGTCGCCCGCGCTGACCTTTCGGAACAAGGCCTCCGCCTCCCGCCCTGAGAGATCGGCGGTGCGCGCTGTCGGGTGACCATGGTCAGTCGAGGTCGCCCCCATGCGCGCAGAAAAGGCACGTCGCTGACGGTGCGCGGCAAGATAGCCTTGCCAACTGAAGCAATCCTCACCTGTTAGCTCCGACAGCGTTTTCAGATTTTCCCTGAATCCCTCAAACTCCGGGTCAACCACCGGATCGGGACGATAGGCGGTGATCACGCGGCCCTTCCAGCCGCTCTCGCGGATCGCCTTGTGATGGCGGAGATCGTCGAGCGGGCTCTCGGTGGTCGCGATCACCTCGATATTGTAGCGCTCAAACAACGCGCGGGGGCGGAAGGCATCGGTGGCGAGCTTTGCGGTGATCATGTCATAATAATGGTCCGATGTCTCAGCGCTCAGCAGCACATCGAGGCCAAAGCTCTCAGCAAACACCCAGTCGAGCCACATCCGCGACGGCGTCCCCCGAAACAGATGATAGCGTTCGGCAAACAGCCGCCAGCTCTCGCGTGGATCGGCGTCAGGATTGCCGATTCCCAATGCTTCGAGGGAGACGCCCTGTGAATAGAGCATGCGGAAAACATAATGGTCGGGGTGCAGCAACAGCTCCGTCGCGTTGCCGAACGACGCATCTGTCGCCCACCACTCGGGATCGGTGTGGCCATGCGGGCTGATGATCGGAAGACTCCCAATTTCTGCATAGAGCCGCCTGGCGATCGTGCGGGTATCAGGGTCCGTCGGAAACAGTCGATCAGGGTGTAGGGTCAGGGGTTGCGGCATGGTGTCAGAAGCCTTGCGTTTTGGCCCAGGCGAGGAACAGCTCAGGCCACGCTTCGACCGGTTTGCCGATCGCTTTGCGCAGCCCGAAACCGTGGCCGCCATGGCTGAAGAGATGGGTTTCGACGGGTACGTTCTTGGCGCGTAGCGCGGCGCGGAACAGCAGGCTGTTATCGACGGGAACGACATCGTCATCCTCCGCATGCAGCAGGAAAACCGGCGGCGCGTTGTCCGGCACGTTCAGGTGTGGCGAATGCGCCTGCTCCAGCATGGGCGAGGGATTTTGGCCGAGCAGCTTCTCACGGCTTCCGGCGTGCGCATGCGGCGCGCTCATCGAGACCACCGGGTAGATCGGCGCGGATAGGAATGGACGGGCCGAAAGCGTATCAGCCTTATCGACGGCTTTGTAGGTCGGCGTTGCAAAACGCACGGTCAGATCGCAGCAGAGATGGCCGCCCGCTGAAAAACCCATTGCCGCAACCCGCTCCGGATCCACACCATAGTCGCCTGCCCGGTGGCGGATCAGCCGCATCGCACGCTGCGCATCGGACAGCGCGACGTCGGGCCCCGACGCCCAGCCTTCACCCGGAAGACGATAGAACAGGACAAATGCGGTTACGCCGCGCGCCGCCAGCCAGCGGCCCATTTCATAGCCTTCTTTGTCAACCACTACCCAGCGATAGCCCCCACCCGGCGTGATCAATACCGCTGCGCCATTGGCGCGAGCGGGACGGAACACGGCCATGCGCGGGCGGCTGATGCCGAACACGGCGCGGTCGGTAAGCTGCGCGTCGGTCGAGCGTTCGTTCACCGTTTCTGTCAGCGGCCCTGCGGGCATTCCCGGTGCGCCATTGGGCCAAAGGTCGATGGTCTCTGTGGGCTGCGGTAGCCCCGGAGGGAGCGGGCGGCCCGTTGCCGGAGGCGGGGTTTGAGCGGCAGCACGCGTCGCCAGCCCAGCGGCAAGACCCGCACCGATCAACGTCCGGCGATCAAGGCTCATGGCAGTGCCTCATAGGTAAAGTCTCGGAAGCGAACCTTGCCCTCGCCCGCTGCATAAATTGCCGGTCGCAGCGACAGGAAGTCATAGGCAACATTATGATGATAGCCGGACACTTCCATCTGCACATCAAATTTGCGCCAGCTTTTGCGGCCATCGTCGCTGGTGTGGATGGTGAGGATATTTCGGTCGTTGGTGAGGCGGATGGCGAGTTTGCGGGCGGCAACTCCAGCAGTCTCGCGCTGGCCGGGAATCGCGCCGCGCGGGCGTTGCAAGCCATAGCGGTGCATCATCAGCCCATCCTTGTTCACCCCCAGCCCTGCATAGAGCCGGCGATTGTAATAGAGCAGCAGTCCGCCCTCGGCACCGGGTTCGATCTCGATATCGACCGTCACGCGGTAGGCAAGGTCACCGGCGATGCAGCACAAAGGCGAGCAGTCGGACGGCGTCTTGCCTTTGCCAGCCATCGTCAGCGTGCGATCGGCGCGCGCTAGCCGCTTCGCCTCGTCTCTCGCTGGATCATAAAATGCCCAATGCGTGCCCATCCGGTCGGCGGCGAAGTCGTCGGATAGCGGCATGCCATGAGGCTGCGGCCCATGATCGACCGGTTTGCGCAGCGGTTGCGACAGATCGCCGCCCAGCGGTCTGGGCCAGCCATCCTTAGCCCATCCCACCGGTTCGAGCAGCGCCTGCCGCCCCAGCGTCCAATAGCCGTTTTCATAGCCATGATACAGCATCCACCACGCCCCGCCCGGCCCTTCGAACAGGGTAGCATGACCGCGCGACCACCATTTCTCCCGCGCCGACTGCGTGCGGATGATCGGATTGCGTGGGCAATTCTCCCACGGCCCGTCGATCGAGCGGCTGCGCGCCATGATCACCATATGGCCGGTGGGTGGGCCAGCGGTGCCGCCCACCGCCGTGGTCATATACCACCAGTCACCGCGCTTTACGATTTTGGGGCCCTCTGGCGCGAAGGTTTCTACCACCCACTCCTCGGGGTAGCGCCAAGGATCATAGACATGTTCGACCGCGCCGATAGTCGAAAGCCCGTCATCTGCTAGCCGCACCCGGTCGCCGCCAGACAGAAACAGCCAGCGCCGCCCCGCTTCGTCGGCGACATGCGCGGGGTCGATATGGGCGGGAAGGTTCAGGTCAACCGGATCGCTCCATGGCCCTTCAATCTTGTTGGCATGAATGACGTATATCGACCGCTTGTCGGGGAAGCGTGCCGGGATATAGCAAAAGTAACGCTCGCCATGCTTGACCAGATCGGGTGCCCATACCGAGCCAATGGGCTGCGACAGCGCGGCTGTAAGTGGTCGCCAGTTCACCAGATCGCGGCTGTGCCAGATGACGATACCCGGATAGGCATCAAAGCTGGAAAAGGTCAGGTAATAATCATCACCATCGCGCAACAATGCCGGATCGGGATGGTCGCCTGCAAATATGGGGTTCAAAAATGTCCCGTTGCCCAGATCGGCCTTGCGCTGCCCCTCAAAGCCCTTGCCCCAGCGCATGTCGCCATAGGGATCGAGCGATGAGCTGGCCGCCGATCCTTGCGCAAAGGCCAGCTGCGGCGCCAGCAGTGCGCCGCCGAGCAGTTTCAGGCTGTCCCTGCGATCAGGCATCGGTCCACTCCTTAAAAGGAAAGGCTGGCTCCCTGTTTGCCACCGGGAACCAGCCTGACTTTGCAACCCGTCGGCGTGAGGCCGACTTCAGATTTTCAGACGCGCACCGAACAAGATGGTGCGGCCGAAATGGTTATTCTCATAATTACGGTCGGCGTCGAAATCGGTGAAGCGATAACGATAGGTATCGAGCAGGTTATTGCCCTCTACCGAAAGTTCAAGCCATTCGGTCAGCTTGTAACGCACCGATGCGTCGAGGTTGGTCGTCGCGCCATAGCCTTCGAGCAAGTTGCCGGTGCCACTTGCTCCCTCATGATAACGCCCGCGATAGCTGGCCATCACGCGCGCGCTGAAGGTGCCGTCGTCATAGTAAAGCGTGCCGTTATAAGCCTTCTTCGAGACGTTCGACAGCGTGTTGGTGAGCGCCACATTCTGCAGCGCGCCACCCGGCGCAATCGCCGGACCCTGCAGGTTGAAATTGGCATTGGAGTCGATGAAGGTGGCATTGGCGAGGATACCGAAATTGCCGAGGAAGCCATCGGCAAAGGCGCTGAACGGAATTTGTGCCGCCAACTCAACGCCCTTCAGCGTCGCGCCCGAGCCGTTAACCGTCGTCACCAGCGTCCAGATCGGCTGCGATTGCAACGCCGGGTTCAGTGCGGCGGGCGAACTCGCCAGCAGCACCGAGGAGGGCAGACCGGTCTGGGTAAAGGTTGCGCCAGTGATCGAGGCCGACTGCGTGAAGGTTTTCACGTCCTTCTTGAACAATGCGACCGACAGAACGGCTTGCGGTGCAAAATACCATTCAAATGCCAAATCATAATTGGTTGCGCGAAATGGCTCCAGAAACGGATTGCCGCTGGTCACGCGGAAGTTGAAGCCATCGGCCGAACCGCCCGGCGTCAACGACCCCAGCGTAGGCCGCGTCATTACATCGGCAATCGCGAACCGAATGATCGTATCGTCGCTGGGATAAAGCGCCAGGTTGGCGGACGGCAGCCAGTCTTCATAGCTGCGTTTGACGGTGGCTGGCACGCCGCCGACCAGTCCGTAGGACGACTGGTTGGTCTTGGCGTAGCGGATACCGGCATTCAGGGCATATTCTAGGCCGAATACTTCGCCCTTCGCGTCAAATTGCAGATAGGCACCCTTGGTGGTTTCCTGGACACCGCGGATATTGCCTGCGTCGTTCAACAGCGGACGAGAATAGAGGTTGGTAAAGGCCGTGCTTGTTTCCAGATTGGGAACCAGCCAGCTGTTGGTGTTGCCCGAAGGCTGCCCGGCACGCCCCAGTGTAAACAACTGTGAAAGTGAAGCGTTGACTGGGAAACCGTAGACCGCAGTCGGCCCGAACAGGCTGGTGGGCGAACAGGCGATGGTGCCCGACGTGCTGGTCACAAGGCTGGTGCCGCCATTGCCGCATACCGCCGTGTCGCGCGTAAAGGCTTCGGCATCGAAGTTGAACCGGCGCCACACTGCGCCTGCCTTGACCGTGAAACCTTCGTTCACATCCCATTCGGTTCGCAGCTGGGCGGTTTTGAACTTGTTGACGACGCTCGACGGGCGGTCTCGGATTTCCGCAAGCTGGAAGTTTGCTGGATCGGTGACGCTGGTCCCGAAGGTCAGCCGGGGGCTGCCCATATCGGAATAGTCATAGCTATAACCCTGCGCGTCGCGGTCGTCGAAAATGATCGTCGTCTCGACCGGAATTTCCGCTGTCGATTTAGACACGCCCCCCAGGAGGGTGAAGCGGAAGCTGTCACTCA
>CAYVQO010000113.1:0-6544 GCA_964452835.1 uncultured Sphingorhabdus sp.
TGCAGGCAATAGCCCCAGGCCCACTCACCCGCGACATCGAGCACGGCAAATTCCTCGCCATGCATCAGCGCGCTGACCGGCATCGAGGACAGATGCGGCTCGGCATGGATTTCCGTCACCGGTGCCACCCCTGTGCGCAGCATCGGCACCGCATAATGCGGCGCAAATAATTTGCCTGCCAGCTTGATGTCGGCCAAGTCACCGCGGATCGGCGTGGTGCGCCGATCACCCTCTATGCTGTGCCCCGTCAGCCGGTAAAGCTGGCGTTTTGCTATTGCCTGATCGGCCAAGTCTTGCCTTTCCTGTTATCCTGCCTCGCCTTAGCGGACAGGATAGCGCTACGACAAGTGCCGACCGCTACTTCGGCTTGGCTGCGGCCTGCCCCTTCACTGGCAGGCTGTTGGGCACATCATAGGCCGAACCGGTAGCAATCATGTGCATGATCGCCACCCGCCGCGTCGCCAGCGCCTTGGGCTGAATGCCCGAATAGGAGAAGGATGTGGCGCTATGGCATTCGAAACAATTGTTGCCCTGGTTGCCTTTTGTGCTTTGCAGAAAGGTTTCCGCTGTGCTGTTCATCAGGCTGATCGCGCCGACCGCATTGGACTGATTCAGATTTTGCCAGCCAGTTGTGCTGGTGACATAAGTGTTAGGCTTAAACCACACAGTGCCGATCAGATTGTAATTCTGAAACGGCGTCGAGGCATTGATCGATTTCAGCTGCGCCTGAGAGACCTGATTCAGCTTGGCGATGTTTGCCGGGCCATTGGGTTGGGTATCGCCGCCGGTCCGGTTCATCTGCACCACCTGCGTGGCGGGCGAAAATTTGCCGGTAGCAGCATCGAAGCTGACCACAGGGCCGGCTGAGGGATTGGTGTTTACCAGCAGCGTCGATTGGCCAAAGGGTGTGCCGCCCTTGTAGAAAGTATAGGTCTTTGGATCGCTTTTGCTGGCGTCAAAGACGAAGCTGTTGTCGGCAAAGGTCGGCGAATTCATATTATGCTCGAACGTCGCCCACAGGAATTCGGGGTGATTATCGGTGTTGCCAACAACGTGCATACCGACAAGTGCAACTTTTGCCACTTCGAATTTGCCAGTGGTCACCACCTTGCATGCGCCAGCGGCATCGCATTGCTGAGTCACAATCGGCACCTCTGCCTGCGTGGTATACGCTCCCGTTGGCGCGGTTTCACCCTCATCCAGCCGGTACCAGGTCGCCTTCACCACCGCATCGCCGACGCTGAAATAATCGTCCTGATTGGGGTTATTCTGGTAGGCGCCGGTAGCGATCAGATTGCGCTTCACAGTATCGAAAAAGCCGTCGGTCATATGCACCGAGGCATAAACGGGGTAGCCATTGGGCCCGATCAGCATGCTGCCATCAGCCTCCACAATTGCGCCGACTTCGCTATCGCCGCCAGTTACACCCGGCATGTGCAGCGGCTTCATATGACCGTCTAGCCGTAGCATTCCGGGCTTGCGCGGGGCCTCACCCGGACTGGCGATCAACTCATCAGGGGTTTTCCAGCCAAGAAAGCGCGGCGTGCCTTCAATCGGTGCCGTTGCCCAGACAAAAGTCTCCCATGACCATTGGTTGAAAAGGCAATCATCGGCGGTCGCCGAGACATTGACGTCCATCTTGGCGGCGGGTTGCAGGAAGGCACCAAGCCCCTCTGCCCAGCCAAAGCCTTCCGGGCAGTTGGCGGCAGCAACCGCTTCGGCACTATCTTTTGCACCATTGCCGTCGCTATTGCAGGCGACCAGCAACGCCGTAGCCGAAACGGCAAGAGCTAAAAATGACTGAAAACGAACAGACGCATACGTCATGGCTTCTCTCCTCCATGAACAGTAAAAAACGATGCGTCCGTTATTTTACGCCTTTTTACTATAAATTCAGGGAAGATCAAGTCTCTGCGAAAATATAGATAGTTATTATTACCGAACTCGATAAGTGGTCGCCAAATAGCGGAAAGCCGCACGCAGCCCCAGTGCCTCTCCACCCTTTGGCCTGCCGGGCTTTGCCGAACCGCGCCAAGCATAGGTGTCAAAATGCGCCCAGGACACATCGTCCGGAACAAATTTCTGCAGAAACAGCGCCGCCGTGATTGCGCCTGCAAATGCCCCGCCACTGTTCGCGGTATCCGCAATATCACTTTCAAGCATCTCAACATAGGGCTGCCACAAGGGCATGCGCCAGAGGGGATCAGCCGCTGTATCTGCTGCGTCCAGTAGCGCGCCTGCCAGTGCGTCATCATTGGCAAACAGCGCAGGAAGCTCAGGCCCAAGCGCAGTGCGCGCCGCACCCGTTAGCGTCGCAAAGTCAATGATCAGCTCAGCCTTGTCCTCTACCGCTTTTGTCAAGGCATCGCCCAGCACCAGCCGCCCTTCAGCGTCGGTATTGTCAATCTCTACGGTAATCCCGGCGCGACTTTGCAATATGTCACCGGGGCGAAAGGCATTGCCCGAAACGGCATTTTCAACTGCAGGGATCAGCAGGTGCAGTCGCACCGGTAGTTGCGCCTTCATCACCGCATCAGCCAGGGCCAGTGCATGCGCCGCGCCACCCATGTCCTTTTTCATCAGCCGCATTCCCGAAGCAGGCTTGATGTCGAGGCCGCCGCTGTCGAAACAGACCCCCTTTCCGACCAATGCAATGCGTGGATGCCGCTCATCACCCCACTCCAGCTCAATCAGGCGCGGCGCAAAATCGCGGGCAGCCGCTTTGCCGACGGCATGGATCATCGGATAGCCGGCCTCCAAAGCATCGCCTCGCGTTACAGTGAGCATCGCCTTATGCACCTTGGCGATGCGTGCTGCCTCGGCCTCGAGCTGTTCTGGCCCCATATCGGCCGCCGGACGATTGACAAGATCACGGACCAGCGCTGTCGCCTCTGCCTGCAGTACCGCTGGGCCGGTTCGTCCCGGCTCGCTGGTCAGCAGCACCCGTGCGCCCTTTGGTTTGGCCGCGCTGCGATAGGCATCAAAACGGTAATGGGCGAGGAGCCAGCCCAGCTTTGCATCGCCCGGCTGCGCCCCGGCCAGCCTGTAGGTGCCTTCAGGCAAGGCTTCAGCAGCCTTTGCCAACGCCCAGTGATCAAGCTTTGCCGGATCAGTTACGCACAGCAGCCCGCGCCAGCTTTCGCTGCCAGCTTCCTGCACGATGGCAAAGTCGCGGGGTTCGCCCACAAATTTCTGTGCTGTGGCGGCTGCGCGTATGGCGGCGGGCTGGCCGGCCAACCAGTCATCAAAGGCAGCCTTGCCAACAATCTCCAGGGTGATGGCATCTTGCCCATTGTCGGGCTGGATTAAAGCAGTGTAATCGGTCATGATCGAACCGTTAGCGGCATGGTCCGCAATAGGGGAGCGTGTTTCTTGCCATGACAGCCATTTTTTCGCGCAACATTTTGCTGGCGATGGTGTTGTTTCTGCTTGCGGCCTGCAATGGGAAGGAACCTGCCCTGATCACGCCGTCGAAAGATGCGGCTGCCGCGATCGAACCCTTTCTCGATGCTTTGCGCAAGGGCGACAAGTCAGCAGCGGCAAAGCTGGTTACTCCGGGCGCCAAAGATGAGCTGGAGGCGAAATTTGATGAAGACAATAGGAAGCTGGCTGCCCTGCCTCCACTCACGCCGCGGCTTGAGGTCCCCAATACGCCATCATCCTTCGATGGCAGCAGCAAAGTGACATTGGTGTATGCCGTCAAAAATGATGACAAATGGACGAGTGCAACAATACGCGTCTACCGGAGCCTGGAAGGTCCCTATCGTGTCGAATATTGGCGCGTATCCAATATAGAGCCTGCCGCTGCCATGCGCAGCGGTATGGACCCCAAAGCAATACGCAAGCAGCAACAATTGACATTCTGGGTGCTTGCTGGGCTGTCGCTTTTCGGTGTGATCGGCATCATCCTGCTTATCTGGATTGTCCGCCGCAAGCCGCATCTGGTGGTGAACGAAGACCAGAGTGAAGAACGACTAACAGCCTCCACAGTGCGCGAGGCGTAGCGCACTTTTGATTATTCAGCCGCGACCAGTTCAGCCTCACCTTCATTGGCGGCGACCTTTGCGGTCGGGTTGCTGAACACCAAAGTGCCATCATCAACCGGATCCTTGGTCAGGATTTTCTTCTCGGCATGATAATCCTGCAGCACCCGCCACGGATGACGGTCACCATTGGCAGGCAGATTATCAAAGGACCGGGCGAAATAGCCCGATGAGAAATCGCTCACAAAGGGTAGCCTGGGCATATTGGTATCGCCAAGCTTTGGATTGGCGATCTTTGCGCCCTTCTGATCCATCACCTTGAGCAAGCGACAGACATAATCGGCAACAATATCAGTCTTCAGCGTCCAGCTGGCATTGATGTAGCCAAATACGCTGGCAAGATTGGGCACGTCGCTGAACATCACGCCTTTATAATTGAAATGCTCTGCAGCGCTGGTTGCCTTGCCATCGACGGACAATCTGGTCTTGCCCAGCGTCACAAGGTTCAGGCCCGTTGCGGTGACGATGATATCCGCCTCAAGCTCGCGGCCCGATTTCAGCTTGATGCCAGTCGCTGTGAAATGGTCGATATGATCCGTCACAACTTCAGCGCTGCCATCGGAAACCGCCTTGTACATGTCACTGTCGGGGATAAGGCACAGCCGCTGTTCCCATGGGCCATAGGGCGGAGTAAAATGCTTTTCTATATCGACAGTTGCAGGCAATTCCTTCTTTGCCATCTCAAGCAGCTTTTCACCAATTTTCGCCGGGTCTTTGCGTGCCTTCTTATAGACTATGCGTTGCCACCAGATGTTGCGGAAGCGGGTAATGCCATAGGCGATTTTTTCGGGCAGTATTTTGCGCAGATTGTTAGCAAACCAGTCCCGTGCCGGGCGCGAAACCATCCATGTCGGCGTGCGTTGGAGCATATAGACCTGCGCGGCATCACGCGCCATTACTGGCACAATGGTGACAGCGGTTGCCCCTGAACCGATGACCACCACTTTCTTCCCACTATAGTCCAGATCCTCCGGCCAATGCTGTGGATGGATAATCTGCCCCTTATAATCCGCCTCACCTGGGAAATCGGGGCGATAGCCCTGATCATAATCATAATAGCCAGCAGCCATGAACAGGAAATTGGCGGAGTAGCGATGCTCCTCACCGCTATCCTCATGCCGCGTCGTCACGGTCCAGCGCGCTGTTTCGCTTGACCAGTCGGCGCTGAGTACGCGGTTGCGGAATTTGATCTTCGGCGTGATGCCATATTCGGCAGCCGTCTCATGCACATAGTCCCAGATTGCAGGGCCATCGGCGATGGTTTTTTCATGCAGCCAGGGTTTGAAGCGATAGCCCAGTGTGTGCATGTCTGAGTCGGAACGGATGCCGGGATAGCGGAACAGATCCCATGTCCCGCCCATGTCATGGCGCTGCTCCAAAATGGCGAAGCTCTTATTTGGACATTGCATGGTCAAATGCGCCGCAGCACCTATTCCGGAAAGTCCGGCACCGACGATCAATACGTCATAATCATTTGCTGCCTGCGCCATGCCATGCTCTCCGGTCTTGCTTTAAGCGGTCAGTTAAACCAGCTTACTAACATGGTTGCAAATTGCAACGGGGATTGGCTTGGGCCTGCCATCTGCTAGAGTAGGCCCTTGAAAAACAGCAACAGCGGAAAAGAGCCATCATGCCCGAAACACCGAACCAGACGCTTTCCGAATATGTCCCGCCCAAAAAGTGGGAATGGAACAGCGAATCCGGCGGACGCTTCGCCAATATCAACCGCCCTATTGCCGGGCCGACGCATGAGAAAGTTTTGCCGGTCGGCAAGCATCCGCTGCAGCTTTATTCACTCGGCACGCCCAATGGCGTGAAGGTAACTGTGCTGCTGGAGGAGCTGCTGGCAGCCGGACATAAGGGTGCCGAATATGACGCCTGGCTGATCAACATCGGCAATGGCGATCAATTTGGTTCGGGCTTCGTCGGCGCCAATCCCAATTCCAAAATTCCGGCCTTGATTGATCATTCCGGCCCCACGCCGCAGCGCGTTTTTGAATCGGGCGCAATCCTGCTCTATCTCGCCGAAAAATTCGAGGCCTTTCTGCCCACTGACCCAGCCAAGCGCACTGAGGCCATAAGCTGGCTGTTCTGGCAGATGGGCAGCGCCCCCTATTTGGGTGGCGGCTTTGGGCATTTTTATGCCTATGCCCCGTTCAAGATTGAATATTGCATCGATCGCTTTGCCATGGAGGTGAAGCGGCAGTTAGACGTGCTTGACCGCAATCTGGCCGAGCGGGAATATATGGCAGGCGATGAGTATAGCATCGCCGATATTGCAATTTGGCCCTGGTATGGCGCATTAGCCATGGGGCTGGTCTATGAGGCGGGCGAGTTTCTCGACGTTGCCGGCTATAAAAATGTGCAGCGCTGGACCAAGCAAATTGCGGCGCGCCCGGCTGCGCAGCGTGGACGGATGGTCAATCGGGTAATGGGCGATCCCGCCAATTGCCTGCCCGAACGGCATGATGCGAGCGATTTTGAGACGCGCACACTGGACA
>CAYVQO010000114.1:0-6521 GCA_964452835.1 uncultured Sphingorhabdus sp.
TCGGGCATGGGCGGCAATGCCTTCCCCAGATCGATCAACAACCGGTAACGGTCATCGGGATCGAGAAATTCATATTCATCAAGAATATCGGCAAGCGCGTCCATGGCAGAAGCGCTTATGGTCCTTTCAGTCAGAGATCAATGCCAGCTGCAATGGCTTCCAACTTTTTGACCCGCTCTTTCAGGTCGGCAACCTCAATACGCGACGCAGTGGACGGCGTTGCCATGTCGCGCCCATGGTGGGCCGCATCCAGCTCCGCACGCTTCAGCTCGATCCATTCGCGCCAACCGCGCAGCGAAGCGAGCGCGACAAGACCGATGGAGGCTAGCATGAAGCTGCCAATGATTAGGTAAAAGTTGGGATCCTGGGGCATGATTCCGTTCCTTTGCCTTGATGCTTATTTCTGCCGCAATTCTTCAATTTGGCGATTGATGTCATGGGCACTGTTATTGTCGGTTGCTATCCGTTCCAGCACCTGAATACGTTCCTTAAGCGTGCGGATTTCATCCTGCATCGCCTGAGTGTCCTTATTGCTAGTCAATAGGCGCTGGGTCTTGTTGCCCATTATGTCTTCGTCTTCAATGATGCCATTTTGCGCCTTATATTTGGACGACAGCACTTTGCCGATGGTGGCGATCAACACGATAGCCACCACCATGGTGAAGGGATCACCGATCATTTCAACACTTCCTTTTCATGAGCCGGAGTGGCTGACGTTGGCAGGCTGCGCAGTGCCTCTATCTCATTAGCCAGACTGTATCCCTGGTCAGTGACAATGCGTTCCAGCACCGCGACACGCTCTTCGAGCCTGCCCTTGTCAGCCGCATATTGTGCGGCCTTTTCCGCTACCATTTGCGCATCCAGTTCCATCTTGCGTTCCTTAAGCTTCAGCCAGGGACGAAAAATCGCACCGGCGAAGATGGCAAGCAAGCCACAACTGATGCCTAAAATCGGGATGAGTAGGGGGCTCATATGATGTCCTTAATTGGCCGGGCCGCGCAGGGCTTCGATTTCTGCGGTCAACTTGTGGGTATCGTCGACAATGATCTTTTCAACGCTTGCAAGACGGTCTTTGATCGATCCCAGTTCAGCCCGCAGTTGCGCGTTTTCCTGGCTCAGCAATTTGATACGCTCGGCAGATTCCTGATCTGTCTTTGGGTAGACAGCCTGCCCCCATGCACCATCCAGCGGATAGCCATTTTTGATCCGCAGCCATGTAGTTGCCACCCAGCCTGCAACGCCGACTGAAACGATCACGGCAATTACCGGCGCAATTTGCAGGAGGAAGTTCGCTTTTTCTGGTTCCATGATATCATTCCCTTTGCGTTAGCCTCAGCGGAGGCTTTCTATTTCTTCGGCAAGGCGCACACCTTTGTCGGTGGCGATGCGTTCCAGTACGGCGACCCGTTCCTCAAGCCGGCTCAGCTTTCCGGTCAGCTGTTCATTTTCGCTGGTCAGCAAGGATACCTTACGGTCGACCTCCGGATAGTCGCCATCGGTCAATGCTGTCTTGCCACCCCATTCGTCTTCCAGCGGATAGCCATGCTTTGCCCTGATCCAATTGTTGATCAGCCAGCCTAGCGTGCAGATGGCCACAATCGCGACAATCATAGCTGGTCCTTCAAACATCTGATGTCTCCTTCAAACTAGCGCGCTCAGCGCAGCCGTTCAATTTCGCGGCCCAGGTTCATGCTGGCATCGGTGGCGATGCGTTCCATGACTGAAAGCCTGTCTTCCAAACGCAGCATCTGGCCGCGCATCGCTTCATTTTCGTTCACCAGCAGCTCGGTTTGGCGCGTCGGGGTCAGCCCTTCTTGCTTAAGCGCCGCCTTTACCTTGCGGCGGCCGTACCACTGGATCAACAACGTGACTGTGCTGCCCATCATCCCACCCAGCAGCAGAATGAACATGAACCCACCTTCGTTCATTGTAATTCTCCCCGAAAGCGCGCTCAGCGCAGGCTTTCAATTTCGTCAGCCAGCTGTTTGTTGTTGCTGGTGTAGAAGATCTCGATATCGGCCAAGCGGCGGTCTATTTCGCGGAAGCGCGAACGAATATCGCGGGTGGTGCGGGCAGGGGATTGACGGACGCCTTGCCAGAATTTCTGTTCTTCCTTGTCATCGGTGTACAGATGAATAGGCTTTTTATCGGCCATCCAGGCTGCAACGAAATAGGCGATCAGTGTCCAGGGAAATCCTCCCATAAGGGTGAGGAAGACTGCGCCGAGGCGAACCCAAAGGGCGTTGACCCCAGTATAGTCGGCAATCCCGGCGCAGACACCTTTCCATTTGGCATTCTGCTTGTCGAGATAGAATTTTGTATGCGCGCCGGCCATCTCAACGGCTCCTTTCCAGCTTGCGAATGTTTTCGGGTAGATAATCGTCGCTTTCATGATCCAGCCGGCGCGGATGCCAATCGGGATTGTCCTGCGCTACAAGCCGCTCCACTGTGTCGAGGCGATCCTCCAAACGGCGGGCCAGTTCGTGCATGTCGCCCAGCATCCGTTCATCATCGTTGGTGAGTGTGGCGGCGGTCTTCCAGCGTGTGACATAGTGCATGATCAGCCAGGGCAGGCCAATAAACAGCATGCCAACGACCATGATGGGTACAAGAGTGTCTTCCACCGGTTTATCCCTTCTGGTTGCTTTGTTTCAGGGCCTTTTTCATCGCTGCAAGCTCTTCGTCGATTTCGTCAACAGAGCTTAGCGCGTCGATTTCATCGCCCAGCGTACGCGGCTTTTCTGCGCCAATGGCGAGTGCATCGGCATAGCCCTGCGCCTGATCAACCTGGCGCTCCAGATCGTCAAAGCGGCTGAAGGCGTCGCGAACCTTGTCACCATTATACATGGTGCGAAGCTTCACCTGATTCTCCGCGCTCTCAAGGCGTGCCATCAGCGCATTCTGCCGGGCGCGTGCATCGGTCAGCTTCTTTTGCAGCTTGTGGATGTCCTGCTCCGACGCCTTTAGTGCATCGTCCAGCACCTCCACTTCGGCGCGCAGTTGCACAGCCATGTCCGTCGCTTTCTTCTTTTCGACAAGCGCGGCCTTGGCCAGATCGTCGCGGTCCTTTGACAGCGCAAGCTGCGCCTTTTCGGTCCAGTCGGCCTCCAGATGATCCAGCTTGGCGATATGCCGCTGCAATTCTTTTTTGTCGGCAATGGTCCGTGCAGCAGAAGCGCGCACCTCGACTAGCGTTTCTTCCATTTCCATAATGATCATGCGGATCATCTTTGCCGGGTCTTGCGACTTGTCGAGCAAGTCGGTGACATTGGCGGCGATGATATCGCGTGTTCGGGAAAAAATGCCCATTGGGATACTCCGGTAAAAACTGCGACCTGCGTCCAGGCTATAGTGCTTGAATGGGGTGACCGGGGCAAGCTCTGTTAGGGGAGCTGGGGGGGAGCTTTCACGCCCCGGTCGTGGCTTGGCGAAATCAGGCAAGGTAGGCACTGATGACGGTCGGCCGGTTAGAATGTTCGGCTGCAGCATGATTGCTGTTGCTATCCTGCTGGTTCAAATAGGACGAAAGTCCGAATGCAACGAGCAGCAGCAAGGAAATCGTGGCACCTACCCCGGTGCCCGACATTTCAAGCTTGCCTTTCGTTTCAGGCTGATGGGTGGAGATCGTTTTCATGTTTCTGTCTTTCCTATCGGTTCCGCCCCCTTTGAGGCTTGCCTACATATTAGCAGGAGGCGTGCCAATTCTTGCAAAGCGGCAGAAATGCGTTGTTCTTTGAATTTAGTTGGTGTTTTGAGCCGGTAAAACTTGCCAAATGATGGTGAAATATGCCAACAGTGAGGAATGGAGCGTGGGACGCAATTTGTTGGCCAGTCATCGGCCTTTCTTGACGCTGTTGAGCGTGCCAGTCGCGCCGCTCCGCTCAACCGACCAGTGCTTGTAATTGGAGAGCGCGGCACGGGTAAGGAATTAATCGCAGAACGTCTTCACCGTTTGAGCACGCGCTGGGACGGGCCGCTGGTCACCATGAACTGTGCGGCACTGCCCGAAACGCTGATCGAGGCGGAACTATTCGGGCATGAAGCCGGGGCCTTTACCGGAGCCACCCGCGCCCGCGAAGGGCGGTTTGAGGAAGCCGATGGTGGGACGCTGTTTCTTGATGAGCTAGCGACCCTCAGCATGGGCGCGCAGGAGAGACTGCTGCGAGCAGTCGAATATGGCGAAGTCACGCGGATCGGCTCCTCCAGACCCGTACGCGTTGATGTCCGCATTGTAGCGGCAACCAATGAAAGCTTGCCTTTGCTGGTTGAAAAGGGCCGTTTCCGCGCAGATTTACTCGATAGATTGTGCTTCGAGGTCGTGACGCTTCCTCCCTTGCGAGTGCGGGAAGGCGATATTGAAGTGCTTGCCGACTATTTTGGCCGCCGCATGGCAACCGAGCTCGATTGGGATGGCTGGCCCGGATTTGGCCCTGTCGCCAGCCGCGCAATGGAAAATTACCAATGGCCGGGCAATGTACGCGAGCTGCGGAATGTGGTTGAGCGGGCCGTATATCGCTGGAATGATCCCTCACAACCGGTTGACTATGTGCAATTCGACCCCTTTGAAAGTCCTTGGGTGCCCGTGGCTTCCATTCGCGAAGCCGCAGGCAATAATGCAGGCCCTGTTGAGGATGCCCAAGAGCCGGCAAGGCACTCCACAGATTTCTCCGGCTTGGGCGAGGCACAAATCAAGATTGGCGATTTCAAGGCGGCGACCGAGGCATTTGAAAAGGCATTGCTGGAGCAAGCCTTGGCGCAGCACCGCTATAACCAGAGACAAACGGCAAAGGCGCTGAATTTGAGTTATGATCAGCTGCGCCACAGCCTGAAAAAGCATGATTTGCTTGGATAAAAAAAGGCGGCTCAAGGGCCGCCTTTCTTTTCAATTTGGTTGAACTGGCTCAGCCGAAATTGACCATGCAATATAGCATCGGGATCGACAGCAGCGTATTGAGGCGTGAGGTCATCATGGCCGTTGTTGCGGCCTTGGCCTTGGTCGCATCATCTGCCTCGACAATGCCAAGCGCCTTTTTCTGGTTAGGCCAGATGATGAACCAGACGTTGAACGCCATGACCAGCGCCAGCCACATGCCAACCCCAATCAGCTTATAGGGATCCTGCAGCGTAAACGCCTGATGCGCATATCCCGCCTGCACGGCAATGATCAGCCCGAACAGCACAGTCAGTGCCGCACCCCAGCGGAAAAAGAACAAAGCAGAAGGCGCAATATGCTTTGACACACCAGGTTTCAGCTCAGCGGGAATTTTAGGCATGGTCGGGATTTGCACAAAATTGAAATAGTAAAGCAGGCCAATCCACACGATGCCAAAAAAGGTGTGCAGCCAGCGCGTTACGGTTTGCGCCGTCAGTGCGTCGCCATTCAGGCCGAACATGATTGCTAATGAAAGTAGCAGGCCGACGCCCAGCACTGCATGCAAATTACCAAAAAACTTCGCCATTTTGCTTCCCCTTGAGTCTGTAAGACGTTGCCTCTTCGCCTAGACAAGGCAACGCAGTGTTACAAGGGGCCACGGCCATTCCTTTACGCAAACGGTGGCCGCATTAAGCTTGCGGCGGGGCAGTGGGGCCTTCGCCTAGTGACAGGCCGTGCTTCAGCAGCATCGGGATATTCGCCATTGAGAAGAGAAAAGTAAGCGCTGTGACGCCCCAGACTTTCAAGGTCAGCCAAAGGTCGAAGTCGAGCATTGCTCGCATTACTTCATTGGCGATCGCAAGAAACACGAAGAAAATCCCCCAGCTAAGTGACAATTTCAGCCAGCCCGTCTGGTCAAGCCCTTCAAAAGCTGCCTCCAGCACATATTTGAGCAGAGCTTTTCCGCGCATCCACCCGCCGATAAGCAGGATCGCAAAAAAGGCGTAAATGATCGTAGGTTTGATCTGGATGAAGCGCTCATCATGAAACCAGATGGTCAGCGCCCCGAAAAAAATGCCAAGAGCCGCCGTCAGCTTTAGCATTGGCGAAATGCGGCCAAGTTTCATCTTGGACACAAGCGTCGCGATGAAAATGGCGACCATGAAGGTGGCGGTTCCGACTATTGCACCTTGTTTTGGATCAGCCCCGGAACTGCCCAATTTGGAGGCCACAAAGAACAACAGCAGCGGTCCAAAATCGAGCGCAAAATTGAGCGCACCATGCGGCTTTTTGGCAGGCGTGGCTTCGGTCATGCTGAACCTGCAATTGCGACAGCCAGATCGCGGGGTTCAAACGGGCGGAGGTCCTCCATAGACTCGCCCACGCCAATCGCGTGAATGGGAAGACCGAATTGCTTCGCCGCTGCCACCAGCACACCGCCGCGTGCGCTGCCGTCAAGTTTGGTCATAACCAGACCCGTCACGCCTGCTACCTCTTTGAATATCTCAATCTGGTTGAGCGCATTCTGCCCGGTCGTCGCATCAAGCACCAGGACGACATCATGCGGTGCAGCAGGGTTCAACCGACCCAGCACGCGCCGGATT
Organism: uncultured Sphingorhabdus sp.; assembly: GCA_964452835.1. Lineage (GTDB taxonomy): Bacteria > Pseudomonadota > Alphaproteobacteria > Sphingomonadales > Sphingomonadaceae > Sphingorhabdus_B. The sequence continues at coordinate 6,478 of CAYVQO010000114.1, forward strand.
TTGGCGAGTTCGTCCATCAACTCGCTTTTGTTCTGCAAACGACC
>CAYVQO010000115.1:0-2191 GCA_964452835.1 uncultured Sphingorhabdus sp.
CGCGCTTTGCCGGGGCGGACAGGCTTTTTGGTGGTGGAACTGGATCAGTCCGGCAATGCCCGCTTGCTGGAAACCCATCGCAGCGATGAACAATTTGCCATCGGCTCAACATTCAAACTCTACATATTGGCCGAGCTCGCCAATCAGGTGAAAACGGGGACGCGCAAATGGAGCGATGTTGCCCCGCTTGTCCATCGCTCCTTCTCTTCGGCCGGAACCAGCCGCTGGCCAAAAGACAGCCCGATGACGCTGCATTCGCTGGCGGCGATGATGATTTCGCTAAGCGACAACAGCGCCACCGATACGCTGCTGTTCAAGCTGGGCCGGGAAGCAGTGGAGCAGCGGCTGGCAAGCATTGGCCATGACGCGCCAGACAAGACGCTGCCTTTCCTCTCCACCGTGGAGGCTTTTGCCCTGAAGGCCAATCCGCCGCTGCGCGAACGCTTCCTGAAGGCCAGCGAAGCTCAGCAGCGCGATTTGCTGCAAAGCGAGGCCGCATCGCTGACGCTCGACAAGATCGACAATGCGCAGTTGAGCAAAGGGCCAACCGCCATTGATACCATTGAATGGTTTGCCTCGCCCACTGACCTTCTCTGGCTGCTTAGTCATATTCGGGCCCAGCAAAATGATGAGATGCTCGAGATTATGGGCATTAACCCCCAGCTATCGGGCACTGCGCGCGGAAAGTGGCGCTATGTTGGCTACAAGGGTGGTTCGGAGCCGGGCGTGATTTCCATGAGCTATTTGCTGCAAGCGAAGAATGGCAAATGGTATGTGGCAACCGGCAGTTGGAACGATGTCGCGCAGGAGGTTGACGGGAACAAATTCGCCGCGCTGATGGAGCGGCTGATTACAGCGATACCGGAATAAGCCTCATTCTCAGGCCGCAACCCGCTGACGCACGCTTTCTGCCTGTGCCATGATATTCTTGATAAGATCGGCACAGGTCGGAATGTCGTGGATCAATGCCTGGCTCTGCCCGCTGGTCCAGATGCCACCATCGGTATCGCCATCGCGCAACACATTTTCCCGGCCGCGAACCCCTGCCATCAATTCCTTCACATCGGCAAAGGTCTTGGTCGGGTCTTGCTGAATGGCATGGACCTGCTCTGACACGGCATTTCGGGCGACGCGGGCTGTATTGCGAAGGGTGCGGCCGACCAGAACGGTATCCAGCTCGCTATTTTCGACAATCTTCTGCTTCACATTATCGTGGATTTTCGCCTCCACTGTGGCACAGAAACGCGTGCCCATATTGACCCCGTCCGCACCCAACGCCAACGCCGCCACCAGGCTGCGGCCATCGGCCATCCCGCCGCTCGCAATAACCGGCGTATCGGGCAACGCATCGACGGTGGCAGGCAATAGCACCACCAGCCCGACATCATCCTCCCCCGGGTGACCTGCGCATTCAAAGCCATCGATGCTGATCACATCCACACCCTTTTTCACCGCTGACACCGAATGGCGCACGCTGGTGCATTTGTGGATCACCTTCACGCCATTTTCCTTGAAGCGCGGCAAATGATCGGTCGGTGCACGGCCGGCGGTTTCCACAATTTTCAGCCCCGACGCGATAATGGCCTCGCGGTAATCATCATAGGGGATGGGGTTGATCGAGGGCAGCAAAGTCAGGTTCACGCCAAAGGGCTTTTCGGTCAGTTTTCGCGTCTTTTCAATCTCGTCAAACAGCGCCTGCCCGCTTTCAAACATATGCGCAGTGATAAAGCCAAGCGCGCCCGCATTGGCAACGGCAGCAACCAGATCGCCATAGCCCACGCCGGTCATCCCGCCCATGACAATGGGGGTTTCGACACCGAACATTTCGGTCAGCCTTGTCTTGATCGCCATTATCCTATCTCCCCAAAAATCAGTTTCGCGCACTCTGCCCGTCATCCACGCGGATGATCGCACCCGTCACTGCATCCGACGCGGGCGATAGTAGATAGAGCAAAGTTGAATCGAGCTGCGCCGGATCGCCTGCGCGTTTGCGTACTACATGCTGCGCCAAATCACCCATACGTTCAAACATGCCATCCAGCATTTCAGTCTTGAACATGCCGGGGCAAATCGCGTTCACATTGATATGATATTTGGCCCACTCGACGGAAAGTGCCTCGGTCATGCGCGCCACGCCGGTTTTGGTGATTGCGTACAGCGCTGCCCCCTGTCCGGCATAGCTGAAATGCGC
>CAYVQO010000115.1:2291-6457 GCA_964452835.1 uncultured Sphingorhabdus sp.
GCATCGGTTGCGTCCATTGCAATGGTTATCGATTCGCCGCCAGCAGCACGAATGTCTTCGGCAAGAGCCTCCAGCCGGTCAGCACGCCGTGCCGCCAGCCCAACCTTTGCCCCGCAGGCAGCAAGCACCCGGGCAAAGCGCTCGCCAAGTCCAGATGAAGCGCCCGTGACCAGCGCCACACGGCCGCTCAAATCATGCGAGGCATTGGGCAGTGAATAGCTCATCGCCCGGTCGGCAGGTCCTTGAAGGGCAAATCCTTGTCGACACGAATATCGCCTGGCATGCCAAGCACGCGTTCAGCGATGATGTTGCGCAAAATCTCGTCGGTACCGCCCGCAATCCGCATCCCCGGCGCACCCATCACCATATTCTGGAATTGCCCACCGGCGGCAGCAAATTCTTCATCCAGCAATATGCCGAACTGATCCTGCAACTCTATCATTTCATTGGCAATATCCTGCGCCCCGGCAGCCTGCACCAGCTTGGATACCGACGCCTCTGGCCCCGGCATTTTGCCCTGCGACAGCGCGGTCAGCGAACGCAGGCCAGTAAACCGCAGCCCTTCCGATTTCACATACCAGTCGGCGATCTTTTCGCGCACAGCGCTGTCGCGTGACATGGGCTCGCCATTTTCATCGCTGATCTTTTGCGCCAGCCGCAGCGCACTCATCGCGCCGCCGCCGGGCGAACCGCCACCGCCGCCAACCGAGGCGCGTTCGTTCATCAGCGTGATGATCGATACCTTCCAGCCATCATTAAGCGCGCCCAGTCGCTGGCTGTCCTTCACCCGCAAATCGGTGAAAAACACTTCGTTAAAGCCGCGTGCGCCGGACATTTGGTGGATCGGTTTGCATTCGATTCCCGGCGACTTCATGTCGATCCAGAACATCGTCAGCCCCTTATGCTTCACCGCATCGGGATCAGTACGAACCAGCAATATGCCATAGTCCGCATAATGGGCGCCGCTGGTCCAGATTTTCTGGCCGTTGATTACCCAGTCAAAATCACCATTCTCATCAATCGAGGCCTCGTCTTTAACCGCACGGGTTCGTATCGCTGCAACATCTGAACCACCAGCAGGCTCCGAGAAGAGCTGACACCAGATTTCCTCGCCGCGCACAGCAGGCCCGACAAAGCGCTTCTTGGTTTCATCGTCTGCCGTTGCCATCACCGTTGGCAAGCACATGCCCAGACCAATGGCAAAGGGCCCACCAAGGCTTACACCCATGCGCGATTCCTCTTGCCCGAAGATCACCGACTGGATGGTCGTGCCGCCTCCACCACCCCATTCCTTGGGCCAGCGGATTTGCGCATAACCAGCCGCCGCCTTTTTCGCCTGCCAGGCTTTGGCCGCTGCCATCTGGCTTTCATCCTCGTCACCCAGCGACGCACCTTTCACGCCGCGGGGCGCATTTTCCTCCAGCCAAGCGCGGACCTTGGCGCGATATTCGGCTTCTTCGGGGGTATCGTTGAAATCCATTTTCGCTTCTCCTCAAGCCGCGTTGCGGCGCTCCAGCATCGTGACCAGCCGGTTTTTCCAGACGCGCGGCGCGCCCGCGACCAGCGACAATTGGCGGCTGCGGCGGTAATGCAGATGGCAATCCACTTCCCAGGTATAGCCCATGCCGCCATGCACCTGGATATTCTCCTTGGACGCATACCAATAGGCTTCTGATGCAGAAATCCGCGCACCTGCCGCTGCAATCGGCAGTTCCGGCGCATCGCTGTTCAGCGCCCATGCCCCATAATAGGCGTTGCCGCGGGCAAGCACATTCTTGGTGTACATATCCGCCAGCCGGTGCTTGATCGCCTGATAACCGCCAATGGCGCGGCCAAAGGCAAAACGGTCAAGGGCATAGGCCTTTGCCATTTCCAGGCACATGTCAGCACCACCGACCTGTTCAAAAGCAATTAGCACGGCGGCGCGGTCATTAATCGCTTCAAACAGGGCCAGTCCATCGCCAACCGCACCCAGCCGTTCGGCGGGTGCATCGGTAAAGACAATCCGCGCACTATCACGCGAACGATCGAGCGTTTCCAGCACTTCGCGAGAAACACCGGGACCATTTAGATCAACCAGATATAGCGTTGGCTTGCCACCTTCCTTTGCGAGGACAATGGCCTGATCGGCATGATTGCCATCAGTAACCGGAATTTTGGTACCATTGAGCTTGCCGCCCGAAACCTCAGCCGCAATTTTTGACGCCGCAATCGGGCCTGGCTGTTCGGAACTGGCGATTGTACCTATCAACGTACCGGCGACAATTTTTGGCAGCAAAGCTTCCTTTTGTTCTGCACTGCCCGCGCGCAAAATGGCTTCGGCAAAGAAATAAACGGTCGAGGCAAAGGGGATGGGAGCCACGGCGCGGCCCAGTTCCTCGGCAATGCAGCATAGCTCCAGATAGCCCAAGCCCAGCCCGCCATGCTCCTCGGGGATGGCGGCACCCAGCCAGCCTTGCTCAGCCACCTGCGCCCAAAGCGCACGGTCTATGCCAGGGCTACCCTCAGCCATCAGCTTGCGGACCGTATCGGGCGGGCATTTGGCGGCGAGAAACTTCCGCGCCTCATCCTTCAACGCCAGTTGGTCTTCGCTAAAATCGAAATTCACGGGGCTCTCTCCTAAGGTTGATTGCGGGTTATCGACTCTGTCTGCGCTGTTCAAGCGAGAATTTAATTGCGCGATTAAATTCTCGCTTGGGCTCTGCGAAAATCACGGCGCATTGAAAAATCAGAGAAGTTTCTTGGTTTTCGGCCTGTCCTACAAGTAACCATATCGGTTATCATGATTCGCGTGAACGGAAAGGATATGGTTAAATGGCGAATGTAGAGGCGTTGATCGAAGAGGTCATCGAACGCGAAGGCGGATATGTGAACCACCCTGCTGATCGCGGCGGCGCGACCAATTGGGGCATTACCGAGGCTGTCGCCCGGCGACAGGGCTATGCAGGCGACATGCGGGCCCTGCCCCGTAGCGATGCAGCAGCCATTTACCGGCGGCTCTACTGGCACAAGCCGCGACTGGATTCCGTGGCCGAACGCGCCCCGCGGCTTGCGGCAGAAATGTTCGACACTGGCATCAACATGGGCACAGGCACGGCCGCCGGCTTCCTGCAACGCGCACTCAATGCCCTCAACCGCGAAGGGCGCGACTATCCCGACCTGACGGTAGACCGGGCCATCGGCCCGGCAACGCTCGCGGCGCTCGACGCCTTCCTGAAGAAGCGCGGCAAGGGGGCGGAGAGCGTGCTGCTAAAGGCTGTCGAGGCGCTGCAAGGCGCGCATTATCTCAACATTGCAGAGGCGCGGCCCAGCCAGGAGGCTTTTGTCTATGGCTGGCTCGCCAACCGGATTGGCTAGTCCCCCAACCCGTTCAGGTGAGACTTTAGTGTGACCTTTCAAAAAAAATATGGAGAATAAAATGCCCCTTATTGAAACCCTGATCGGGCCTATCGCGGCGCTGATCGACAAGATCATCCCCGACCCCAAGGCGCGCGATGCCGCCAAGCTGGAGCTGATCAAGCTGCAAGGCAGCCAGGATCTGGAAACGCTGCGCACGCAATTGTCGGCGATATTGGCCGAGGCGCAGGCCGCCGACCCATGGACCAGCCGCGCCCGGCCCAGCTTCCTTTATGTAATGTATCTGATCATACTCTGGTCCATCCCCATGGGCCTAATCGCCGCCTTCCGGCCGCAGGCCGCACTGGACATAGCAGCGGGGATGAATGCCTATTTGGCGGGGTTGCCGGAGCCGCTCTACGCGCTCTTTGGCACCGGTTACCTTGGCTACACGGCGGCGCGGCAATGGGGGAAAGTAAAGGGGGTGGAGAAGTAATTGCTCCCCTCCCGCTTGCGAGAGGGGAATTGACTAGCGCTCGCCTATCCCCTACCCGCCCTCTTCGTGACAGGTGCCCCGCTAATCCGGGGTGAAAAGGGAAGCCGGTTAAAATCCGGCGCTGTTCCCGCAACTGTGACCGGCGAGCGAGGCTCAACACGACCACTGTGCTTTTTTCAATGGGCATGGGAAGGTCGAGCCAAGCACTGACCCGGGAGCCAGGAGACCTGCCTGCCACAGCTGTTCCTTTGCGCGTGCGGGAAGACACGGGCGAACGATTGAGGTCCCTTTTCGGGGGATTATCCTTCGCGTGACGGCACTTGTGTAACGTCAT
>CAYVQO010000116.1:0-6425 GCA_964452835.1 uncultured Sphingorhabdus sp.
CGATAGGCATGCCAGCCGCCAAGCCGGTTATCGCTGACCGAGCTGACGCGCGCCGAGATGGCGGTAAATACGGCGCGGCGGTCACGCGGCAGTTGCGGCAAAAAATGCTTCCCGATCAGGGCAGGGCCCGTGGCGTTGATCGCAAAGGCCCGTGCATAGGCCTCTGGCGATTGTCCGCGCAAAGATTTCTCGGGCTGAATATCATCACTGTGCAACATCCCTGTGGCAATGATCAGCAGATCAACCGGACCGATATTTCTGGCGGCTTCGGCAATGCTGCGTTCCTGCGTCAGGTCAAAATGGAACGGCAAAATCTTGCTGCCGCCAACGGTCGCAGACCGCGTGCCAGCATGCACGACCGAGACAGCCGGGTCGGCCGCCAATTGCCGGACTAGCGCAGCACCAATACCGCCGTTTGCGCCAAAGACGCAGGCTGTGACGGGTTGGGCATGGCTTGAGAGCATCAAACGGGTTTAGGCCCGCACCGCTTAGCCGCAATTCGGGATAAGCCCCTATTGCTCCAGCTCAATATCCCAATAGAGCCAGTCCATCCAGCTTTCATGCAGATGATTGGGGGGGAAGCTGCGGCCGCGGTCTTGCAATTGCCAGCTGGTGGGGCGGATGGCCGCCATGCGCAGGTGCATATGGGCCTGCTTGGGCGTGCGCCCGCCCTTCTTCAGATTGCAGGGCAGGCAGGCCGTGGTCACATTCTCCCAGCTTGTCCGCCCGCCCAGCCGGCGCGGGACGATATGGTCAAAGGTCAGATTGTCACCGCTGCCGCAATATTGGCATTCGAATTTATCGCGCAGGAACAGGTTGAACCGGGTGAAGGCGGGATATTCGTTGGGCTTCACATATTGTCGAAGCGCAATCACGCTGGGGATTTTCATCTCCAGGCTTGGGCTGTGCACTTCCTGATCGTAGCTGGCGACAATGTCGACCTTGTCAAGAAACACCGCCTTGATCGCGGTCTGCCACGGCCAAAGGCTAAGCGGATAATAGCTTAGTGGTGTATAATCGGCGTTCAGCACCAGCGCCGGACAATTTTCCGGATGTCTGGCCCTGCTGGCCGCTTCAAGGGTCCCTGCATGATACATGCCGCTCCATTCTCCCCCTGGCTGCAACTCTATCGTCTTTTAGCGAAGCACGTTACAGCTTTTTGACAATGGCCAACCTATTTGCACATAAATTGACGTCAAGAGGGCAAAAGACACAATATATGGTATTTCTGTGGTAAAAATCGCCAGCGTGGATTTTGAGTCACAGTTGGTGCAGGCAACACGCTTTGCGCCCAGCCCTAATGGGCAGCTGCATGTCGGTCATGCCTATTCGGCAATGTGCGCGCATGATTTTGCAAGGGAGCATGGCGGGCACTTCCTGCTGCGGATTGAGGATATTGATGGTGTGCGCAGCCGGGCGGAGCATGTCGAGGCCATTCAGCATGACCTGCAATGGCTGGGGCTGGGTTGGGATGGCCCCGTGCTTTTTCAGTCGCAACGGGTGGAGCGTTATGCAGCGGCGCTTGAGACGTTGCGGGCCATGGGCCTTGTCTATCGCTGCTGGTGCACGCGTAGCGACATTGCCGCCGCGCTGAAGGACAGGCCAGTGCTACATGGGCCAGATGGCCCGATCTATCCCGGCACCTGCAGGGGAATTGACCGTAAAGGCGGAGAATATTGCTGGCGGCTGGATATGGCAAAGGCGGTGGAGCGGGTAGGGCTGCTGCGCTGGGATGATCTTGCCGCTGGCCCGCAACAAGCCGATGCGATGCAGTTTGGCGATGTCATTCTTTGGCGGAAAGACGCGCCTGCCAGCTATCATCTGGCCGCAACGCTCGATGATGCAGCGGACGGGATCAGCCATGTCGTGCGCGGGCAGGATCTGTTCGCCTATACCGCAATCCACCGCGTGCTGCAGGCATTGCTTGATCTGCCTGTGCCGCTTTATTGGCACCATCCGCTGTTGCTGGATGAGAAGGGGGAAAAGCTTGCCAAGAGCAGGCTTTCAGAACCGCTGTCCCGGTTGCGTGTAGCAGGCGCCGACGGGCCTGCATTGGTCGAGGCGCTAAGGCAGGGTAAACCCCCACTTGGAATCTCGCTTTCCGCCGCCTAGATAGCCGTCAACGCCGCGCTGCTATCCGGCTGGTGCGGATGAGGTTGAAGGTCTGCTTTCCATGAATATCCTGCTGATCCTGTTGCTGCTTGTCGTCTTGGGCCTTGTCGTCTGGGCCGTTATTCGCGGCCTGCATGCCTTTGCCAATATGCGCCCCGATGAAGTGGATGCGAATGGCGTCCCCGAATCGTTGAAGCTTCAGAACAAAATGATGTTTGCCCGCGTGAAATGGCAGGCGATTGCCGTGGTCATTGTCGTCATCCTGCTGCTCGGCCGGGCAGCGACCAACTAGGGCGCGATCAGGCAAAGATGGTCAAACTGAACAAAATCTACACCCGTACGGGTGATGATGGCACCACTGGGCTGGTCGATGGTTCGCGCCGGTCAAAAGCCGATGCGCGAATGCAGGCTATTGGCGATGTGGATGAAGCAAATAGCGCCCTTGGTATTGCAATCAGCGCGCTGGAGCGGTCGGGTGGTGATACCGGGCTGGTCGCAGGGCTGCGGCGCATCCAGAATGACCTGTTCGATCTGGGGGCTGATATTGCCACGCCCGGAGAGGATTTTGCCCCCACCGAAATGAGCCTGCGTATGGTCCAGCCGCAAATTGACTGGCTGGAGGCCGCAATAGATGCCGCCAATGATCAGCTGGAACCGTTGACCAGCTTCATATTGCCGGGCGGCAGTGAGGCGGCGTCCGCCATGCACCTTGCCCGTGCGATTGCGCGCCGGGCGGAACGGGCGATGGTCGCGGCGGCTTCGACAGAGAGCCTTAACCCGCTTGCGCTCACTTATATGAACCGGCTGTCCGACTATCTGTTCGTGCTCTGCCGTTTGATCAACAAGGGGCAGGGCGGCGATATATTGTGGGTGCCCGGCGCGTCCCGCCCCTGATTAGCGCCGCTTGCGGTCGCATGGCCCCAGCGATTCGATGACGAAGCGATAATCTGCCTGAGCCTTGGCGACATCTTCCGGCTCTGCTGTTTCAACCAATGATGCGTCCAGCGTGCGGGGCAGGCCGCAGGCAAGGCGGTACCATAGCAGGCTGTTGCGTTCCGGTGCCGTCGCCGATTCGTCAATCACTTCGCCGGTAGAAACGGCCCAGCGTTTGGGTTGGCCCGGGCGGCTGAATACGGACAGCGAATAAATCTGATTGCCCCTGGCCTCGACAAATATCTGGGTTTCGCCTTCACCAATCACTGTGCCAGGGCTATGAAAGGCACTGGTGAGAGCGACGATGGGCTGCGGTGCGTCGATCAGCACGGCTTCCTTGGTGATTGCCCGCAGCAGTGCATCATTGCTTGCACTCCATTCAATCAGCGCGTCGGGCCGCGAGAGTTTCACGATTCCCGGCCTGCCCGGCACTTTTGATCCCAGCAGAAAATAGCGCTGCTTTTTCAGCTTTGGGATCTTGCCCTTCGCATCCTTTGGTACATCCAGCAGAAAGCGCGCTTGTCCGGCAAAGCCGCCATCGCCAAGTAACAGCCCCAGCACATCAGCCTCAATCAGCATACGTTGCATGGTCGCGGGCACGCCAATGGCCTGTTCGGGCGGAACCTTGATCGCTTTTTTGATCTGAACGTCGATTATCAGGGAAGAAATGGTCACCAGATCGGCGACATCGGCATAGCTGCTGTTCGTCGCTGGAATGGCAAAGGCCGGTGCAGGCGGCGTCTGCGCCAAGGCTGCTGGTGCGGCTATGGCAAGCGCGAAGGCCGAAAAATTAAGGATAAGGGGACGTTTCATCGGGCACCTTCAACAATATGGAATAGGCAGGCAGCGGTCTGCTTATGGGAGCTCCATATGCACTCCTCAATCTGTCAACCAGATGAATCTGAAAATGAATCGCAGAATCGGGCAGAATCGGATTGCCTGTAGTTTTTCGCCTCGCTAAAGCGTGAGAGGAATCAGCCAAAAGACAGTTTCAGACTGCGTAGGCTTGTTGGGGTGGCGAGAGTGTTAATGCCGTATCCTGACGAACTGCGCCTTTACGGGGAAGTTAGGAGAGTCGTTTCCGCATGGCATATGCTGACCAACAAGGAATGAGCACAAACAGGATGATTGCGATTGCCCTGGTCGTGCTTCTTCACGCAGGTATTGGCTTCGCTCTTGTTTCCGGTCTCGCTTACGAGGCGGTCAAGAAGATGAAGGAAAAAATGGAAGTCGTTGACATCAAGGAAGAGAAGCCGCCCGAGGAAGAGCCGCCTCCACCTGATGAAAAGCCAATGGAGCCGCCGCCAATTACGGCGCCGCCGCCGCCATTCCAGCCGCCGACGAACAACCAGCTGCCGCCGCCACCGCCGCCGCCGGAAAATCCTCCCGCATTTAATAACAAGCCTGCTGAGAAGCAGGGTGGCACCGGTGTGACTTGCTGGGATGGTTCGACGGCTGCTTCGCTGGCTGCTTGCCCTGAAAAGCCCGTTGACAAGTCAAAGCCGGGCAAGCCGCGCAACAATCCGGGCAGCTGGGCCACCACCAATGACTATCCGCAGCGTGCGCTGAACCAGCAGCGCGAAGGCACCACCGGCTTCCGCGTTACCTATGACGCAAGCGGCAAGGTGACGGATTGTCAGGTGACCTCGTCGAGTGGCCATGCTGATCTTGATCAGGCAACCTGCTCCAACGTGAAGCGTCGCGCCCGTTTTGAGGCTGGCCTTGACAAGGCAGGTAACCCGACAGGTGGCAGCTATTCCAGCCGCGTCACCTGGCGCATTCCAAAGGATTAACCGCCCGGTTCAGGGGAGCCTTTGCTCCGGGCATATTTTTGACCATTTGATTTTGATTATTCTTGAGAGGAAGTAAAAATGTCGATTGCAATTCTCGCTGCAGCCGCCCCCAAGACGGACGTGGCCCGCCAATTCGGTCTTGTTGAAGCGCTCAACCACGGTGGCGCGCTCAGCTGGTCGATCTTCATCATCATGGTGGTGATGTCGATCTTCTCCTTCTACATCCTGTTCACCAAGCTGATCGACCAGAATAAGGTCATGAAGCAGGCAGCAGCAGTGCGCGCCAATTTTTGGAAAGCGAACAGCCTTGAAGAAGGCGCTGCCAAGCTCGACAAGAACAGCGCGTTCCGCCAGCTGGTGGACGACGGCATTGCTGCGCAGAAGCAGCACGGCCTGCTGACCGATCCGGTTGAAGCGCATGACTGGCTGCACGGTGCAATGACCCGTTCGGAAGAAGCCATCAACAACAAGCTGACCGGCGGTCTCTCCTTCCTCGCAACCGTGGGCGCTACTGCTCCCTTCATCGGTCTGCTCGGTACGGTTATCGGTATTTACCGCGCGCTGATCGAAATCGGCATCGCTGGTCAGGCTGACATCGGCAAGATCGCCGGTCCGGTGGGTGAGGCTCTGATCATGACCGCAATCGGTCTGATGGTCGCGGTTCCTGCGGTGCTTGCCTATAACTGGCTGCAGGCGCGCAACAAGACCATTGCACGCAGCCTGTCGGGTTTCAGCAATGACGTGCTTGGCTACATCACCTCAGGTGGTCGCGTGAAGCCGGCGGTTGCTGCTGCTCCCGCTGCCAAGGCTGCCCCTGCTGCTCCGGCTGCTGCCGCTGTAAAGAAGTAAGGTTTGTCTGGCCGGGGCCTATGCGCTCCGGCCGACCTGCAGCGGACATCGGTTCGTTGCAACATAAGCCTTAGGATTGAGAGAGGTATAGCCAATGGCAATGAGTACAGGTGGCGGCGGCGAAGAGAAGCCGATGTCAGACATCAACACGACGCCGCTTGTGGACGTCATGCTGGTGCTTCTGATCGTGTTCCTCATCGCAATTCCGGTCGCCATTCAGACCGTGAAGATGGAATTGCCGGTGGTGCAATATGAGCCGGTAAAAGCCAAACGCGAGAATATTTTGCTGTCGGTCACGACGACCGACGCAAATGGGCTTGATCCGGGCACGGATGGATTTGCTGGTGCCAATCCTGGTGGCGAATGCCGCGTTTACTGGAATGTCACGCCCATCAGTTCCGAAGAGCTGGTAGAACGTGCGTCGAAGCATATGAAGGATCAGATTGAAATATTGGGTGGCGAAGCCGTCCTTCAGTCTCCTGATTTCAAGCCAGAGGATTTGCCCGAAGCGCATATTCGCGGTGACGTGAACACGCCCTATCGGTGCATCGGTGGCGTCATCTTCTCGATGCAGCGTGCAGGTTTTGTCCGGATCGGCTTCGTATCGTCGCCGATGGAAATCACCTCATCACGCTAAACGGCACCCATTTAGGAGTAATTTATCATGGCAATGAGTGGCGGTTCCGATGATGGCCAGCCGATGATGGAAATGAACACGACGCCGTTGATCGACGTCAT
>CAYVQO010000117.1:0-1714 GCA_964452835.1 uncultured Sphingorhabdus sp.
GGGATTGATGCGGCCTAAAGCGTTGCTTCTGCCGCCATCCTGACCGTGCCGTCGGGGCCGAGGGTTGCCAGAACCAGCGCATCGCCCTCGCGCCTGCCGACAAGGTGCAGCTGCTCATTGACAATGGCAGGGGTTTGGGCGCGGAAGGCGAAGCTTTTAAGGGCATTTGCACCAAGTTCGCGTGCCGCCAAGTCGACGAGCAGGCTCGCCATCAGTGGGCCATGCACCACAAGGCCGCGATACCGCTCCTCCCCGATCGCATAGGGTGCATCATAGTGGATGCGATGCGTGTTAAATGTGATGGCGGAGAAGCGGAACAGCAGCGCTTCGTTCGGCGTTATTGTTCGGTGGAAATGCCAGTTGCCAAAATCGACTTGTACTGCCTCGGGCGCAGGCGAAGGTGACGCTGTGCTGGCCTCCCGGTAAACCAGCGTCTGCGTCTCGCGCACCGCTACCTCACCATTGGCGCTGACGTCATGCGCGACATCGACAAAGACCAGGCTGCCGGTGCTGCCAGATTTCTCGTTGATCGAAGCGATGGTGGAAATGCGCTCAATCTCTGCATCGACATGAATTGGGGTCAAAAACTCAACCTTGCTCGACGCCCACATGCGGCGCGGATGAGGCACTGGGGGGAAGAAACTATCGGCGCTGTCGCTGCGTAGCGGATGGCCGTCGGTTCCCAGTCCAGCGGTCGGCGCCTCCGGGGTGCAGAGCACCCAATGGATCGCCTGCGGTGCAATTGACCCGCTTTCCGCGCTGTCCAGTGTCGCACGAAAGCGGTGGAGCAGGGAAGGGGTTAGCCTGTCATGCTGTATAAGCTGACGGCCTATCCATTGATCCCAACCGCCCATCAATAGCTCCTTGGCATTCCGAGCACATGTTCGGCAACAAAGGACAGGATCAAATTGGTCGAAATCGGCGCCACCTGATACAGCTTTGTCTCGCGATATTTGCGCTCAATGTCATATTCTGCCGCAAAGCCGAAGCCGCCATGCGTCTGGATACAGGCGTCGCCAGCAGCCGTACTGGCTTCAGCAGCAAGCATTTTCGCCATATTGGCTTCCTCACCGCAGGGCTCGCCTGCCTCATATTTGCGCAGGCCTTCATGTACCAGCAATTCGGCAGCGCGCATTTGGGCATAGGCGCGGGCGATGGGGAACTGGATGCCCTGATTTTGCCCGATGGGGCGGCCAAAAACCTGCCGCTCCTTTGCATAGGCACTGGCCTTTTCAATGAACCATTTGGCATCGCCAATACATTCCGCCGCGATCAGCAGCCGTTCGGCATTCATGCCGGACAGGATATAGCGAAAGCCCTTTCCCTCCTCACCGATCAAATTGGCGGCCGGGACGCGCATTTGATCAAAAAAAACTTCAGTGGTCGCGTGATTCATCATTGTGTCGATGGGGCGGATGGTGAGCGTGCCTGCCGCAAGCGCCTCCTTCATATCGACGATAAAGACTGAAAGCCCCTCGGTGCGGCTGGCCGCCTCCTCCTTCGGGGCGGTGCGCGCAAGAAGTAGCATCAGGTCGCTATGTTCGGCGCGACTGGTCCAGATTTTCTGGCCGTTGATGATATAGGCATCGCCATCGCGCTTTGCGCTAGTCTTCAGGCTAAGCGTATCCGTGCCGCTGCTCGGCTCGGTTACGCCAAAGGCTTGCAGGCGAAGTTCGCCGGTTGCTATCTTCGGCAGATAGGTGGCCTTCTGCGC
>CAYVQO010000117.1:1814-6342 GCA_964452835.1 uncultured Sphingorhabdus sp.
CGCGCCGCTGCAGCTCGTGCGTCAGATTGGCAAGGATGCGCCCACCCGTGGCGCCAATGGGGTGCCCCAGCGATATGCCCGAACCATTGACGTTTAGCATATCCATCCGGCTGTCATCCGCACTCCAGCCCCAGCCTTTCAACACGGCAAGCACCTGCGGCGCAAAGGCCTCGTTCAATTCCACCAGATCAATATCATCCCAGCCCAGCCCGGTGCGGGAGAACAGCCGTTCGACCGCAGGCACAGGTCCTATACCCATACGCGACGGATCACAGCCTGCCGCCGCCCAGCCATGCAAATAGGCAATGGGCTCCAGGCCAAGCTCGGCCAGCCGATCCTCTGCCACCACCAGACAGGCGGCTGCGGCATCATTTTGCTGGCTGGCATTGCCTGCTGTCACCACGCCGCCCTCTATCGGGCGAAGGGCGCCAAGCGACTCCATGGTCGCATCGGCGCGGTAGCCTTCATCCTTTTCAAAAAGCAGCACTTCGCCTTTTTTCTGCGGTACCGGCACAGGCACCAGCTCGTCGGCAAATTTACCCTCGGCCCAGGCCCGCGTGGCATTTTGATGGCTGCGCACGGCATAGGCATCGCAAGCCTCACGGCTGATGCCATAATCCTTGGCGAGATTCTCGGCTGTCTCAATCATGCCGCTGATCACGCCGAAGCGCTCCTGCGGCTGGCTCATCAGCCGTCCGCGTGTCAGCCGGTCGTGCAGCACCATATTACCGGCCTTCACACCGCGGCGCAGCTCGGTGGTATAATGTTCGACATTGGACATGCTCTCACACCCGCCGGCAATGACCACATCAGCGACGCCCGTTTGCACCATCATTGCGGCATCGACCACCGATTGCAGGCCTGATCCGCAGCGCCGATCGACCTGATAACCTGGCACATGGATGGGAAGGCCCGCCGCCAGCGCCGACCAGCGGCCAATCGCCGGTGCCTCTGCATTGCCATAGCCTTGGGCGAAGATGACATCGTCAATGCGTTCGGGATCAATGCCGGTCCGCTCGACCAGCGCCCTGATGATCACTGCCCCCAATTCGCCCGCGCTGACAGAAGCTAGGCTACCCAGAAATTTTCCGACAGGCGTGCGCAGCGGCGACACGATGGCGGCGCGGCGAAGCGTCATGCCAATACTCCTTTATCTTTCAGCGCCTGCATCCGATCAGGCGTCAGGTGTAGCAGTTGAGACAGCACAGCATCGCCATGCTCGCCAAGTATCGGCGCAGGCTGCACCGCTTGGCGCGGCATTTGCGGGATGGTGGCAAAGGCCCCAGCAGCAGGATAATGTTCGCGGCTGGGGTTGTCTGTGGTTTCAAAGACAGGGTTTTCGGTCACCAGTTTGGGGTCTTGGGCGGCCTCCAGCATGCTTTGGTAAGGGCCATAGCAGCAACCTGCGGCGGAAAAAGCCTGGTCCAATTCAGTCCATTGCCAATTTCGAACCTTGGCCTCCACTAGTGGAAAAATTTGGTCGCGGTGCGTGAAGCGCAGCCCCTCATCCTTGGCAAAGGAAACCCCATGCCTTGCCTCTATTGCGGCAATTTCGGCCTCTATCCCCAGCACAGAAACCAGCCCCGCCCATTGTTTGGGCGTAATCGCCATAATCATCAGCCGCTTGCCATCTGCCGTCTCAAAATCGCGGCCAAAGGCCCCAAATACGTCATTGCCTATTCGCGGCCGGTTTGCGCCGCTGGTCAGCACCTCTGCAATCATCCCCATATTGGCGACGCTGGCTGTGGCGACATCCTGGAGCGGCAGGCGGATTTCCTGGCCCTGTCCGGTTGCATCACGGTGGCGCAGGGCAGCAAGCAAGGCAAAGGCGGCATAGGCGCCCGTCAGCAAGTCCCATGCGGCAAGGACATGGTTCACAGGCTCGCCGCCAAGGCTAACCGGACCAGTCATATACGGAATACCAATGGCACTGTTGACGGTATAGTCCAGCGCTGTGCTGCCATCGGCTTGCCCCATAATCCTAATGGTGATCAGGTCGGGACGCTTGGCCGCCAGTGTTTCATGGCTCAGAAAGCCATCCACCGGGAAATTAGTGATCAGCAGTCCGGTTGCCGCGACCATTTCCTGCAACAGCGCCCGGCCTTCGGCACTGGACAAATCCAGCGCCACCGATTTTTTCGCCCGATTTAGATTTTCCCAATAAAGGCTCGATCCGTTTTCCGCGAGCGGCCAGCGGTTAAAATCCGGTCCGCCGCCTATCTGATCGACGCGGATCACCTCCGCCCCCATTTGCGCAAGATATAGCCCCGCGCTGGGCGAGGCAACGAAGCTGGAGGCTTCGATAAGGGTAATGCCGGAAAGCAGGCTGTACACTTACCAAACGGCCCCTTCTCGATCAAATTCGCGCAACAAATGCTTTGCGATTTGTAGCTGCATGATCTGGCTGGTACCTTCGTAAATCCGCAATATGCGGGCATCGCGGAAAAAGCGTTCGGCGGGATATTCGGCAAGATAGCCAGCACCGCCGTAAATTTGCACGCAGCGGTCGGCCACGCGCCCGCAGGTTTCGGTGGCGAACAGCTTGGCAGCGGCAGCCTTGCGCAAGATGACTTCACCCCGGTCTGCACGTGCGCAGGCATCGGCAATCATGCACTCGGCTGCGTACAACTCGGCCTCGCTGTCGGCGAGCATTGCCTGAATCAGCTGGAAATTGGCGATTGCCTCGCCAAAGGCCTTGCGCTCGGTTGCATAGCGGATCGCGGTGTCGAGGATGCGGCGGCCCATGCCAACGCCCATTGCGCCGACGGACAGCCGCCCATTGTCCAGGCTTTGCATAGCGATGGAAAAGCCGCGCCCTTCCTCTCCGCCAACCAGCGCGTCGCCAGAGATTTGCACATCCTCCATGATGATATCGGCAATATGCGCCCCTGCTTGCCCCATTTTCTTGTCCGGGCTGCCAATACTGATTCCGGCGCTATCCATATCGACTATGAAGCAGGAAACATGCGCGTTTTTGGGCAGCGCCTCTTTGGAAGTCCGCGCCATGATCAGCCCGATCTTTGCCTGCGGACTATTGGTGATATAACGCTTGGTGCCATTCAGTACGTAGCCATTGCCTGAACGGGCGGCGAAGGTTTGCATCGCTGCGCTGTCCGATCCGCTGCCGGGTTCGGTGAGGCCAAAACAGGCGATTTCCCCACTGGCAATGCGCGGTAGCCAATGCGCTTTCTGCTCGGCTGTGCCGAAATTCTTGATCGCGCTTCCAGTCATCCCGACATTGATCGACATGGTAGAACGATAGGCGGGGGCTGCGTAGCTAAGCTGCTTCACAGTCTCGATATATTGGCTGATATTCATCCCCGCGCCGCCAAATTCTTCTGGGATGGTGATGCCAAAAAGCCCTAATTCCCGCATTTCGTTCAGAATCTCGTCCGGGATGCGATCATTGGCGATGACATCCTCTTCCGCCGGGATCAGCCGTTCGCGCACATAGCGGCGCAGCTGTTCGATAAAGGCGTCAAAGATTTCGGGGTCCATACCGGGATTGCTCATCGGGGTTCCTTGCACGCTGCTGTTTTAATTGCTTAGTTAAACTGCATTGCAGCACTCTTACGGATTCGGGAAGCCCTCTTATGCCTTATGAAACATTGCTGGTTGAAATGCGCGACGCTGTTGAAATATTGACGCTCAATCGGCCCGATGCGTTGAATGCCATTTCGGTACAGCTGACGGCAGAGCTCAATGATTATTTTGATGGCCTGCATCAGCGCAGCGACGTGCGCGTGGTTATTTTGCGTGGCAGCGGGCGGGCCTTTTGCGCGGGGCTGGATATCAAGGAGCATCGTGATCGTGGCGAGATTGAACCTGTCGTCCACAGCTACCGGACGCAGGCGGAAATCGGCAATATCTACCGCAAGATGCGCAGCTGCCCGCAGCCAATCATTGCGCTGGTGCAGGGTGCAGCGGCGGGCGGCGGTATGAGCCTCGCGCTGGCGGCGGATGTCCGCTATGCAGCGCCATCGATGAAAATGAATGCTGCCTATATCCGCATTGGCCTGGGCGGCTGCGACATGGCCTCCAGCTATTTCCTGCCGAGGCTGGTTGGCGCTTCGCTGGCATCGGAAATGATCCTGACCGGGCGTTTTATTGATGCTGAACGCGCATTGCGGGCTGGTCTGATCAGCGAGATTGTTGACGAAGATAAGCTGCTGGACGCCGGGCTCGCATTGGCGAACGAAATGCTCGCAACCACTCCATGGGGGCTGCGGCTGTCCAAGCAGGCGCTAAACCTCAACATTGATGCGCCGAGCCTGGAGCATGCCATGGCGATAGAGGACCGGCAGCAGATCATCCTGGGCCAGATGGCCGATTTCAGGGAGGCGATGACCGCTTTTGTCGAAAAGCGGCCACCCAGTTATAGCAAGGCTTAGCCGATAGCCCGCAGCCTGGGCTCTGCCTCGTCCAGCGATTTGCGGATGATGCCGATCAGGTCATCGATCTGCTCCGTCGAAATGATCAGCGGCGGGCACATGACGATGCTATCGCGGATGCCGCGCACCATCAGGCC
>CAYVQO010000118.1:0-6189 GCA_964452835.1 uncultured Sphingorhabdus sp.
CTGCCATACCCGCTTCCTAGGGAAGCTTTTGTGAAAGCGGAAGCGCTGCTGAAAATGGGCGCAGCACAGCGGCCGTGGCAGATTTGGCCGATTCGCCCCATCGCCTTGAGAATATTTGATTTTTACCCATATTTACAATTGGAACTGGTGGCCCTGTTCACCGTTGGACAGGCTGAAAACAGCAAAACTTATCGATTCGCCGTGCGACTCCCTCAATTCATCACAAGTTGCTGTCCGGCGATTCGTCAAGCGCCCGTCAAGCTGCTATGCGCCGCGCACGAAAATATAAATGGGGTGGTACGGGTCGTGTCGCTATTGGCCAAAATGGCCGGATTCAAAAACCGGCTGGCCGGATGGTTTGTTGATCGCGAGTTTTTCATGCGCGCCAACGGACAGGTTCGGTTTCTGAAAATCAGTGCACAATTGCAGCGTCGCGTTGCGACCGTTGTTGCTTGCGTTGTCGGCGTGTGGATGGTCGTGACGCTGGGCATGATGGTCAACCAGTTAAGCGTTTCGGTTGAACGCATGGCATTGAATGCCAAACAGGAACGCGTCGAATCCGATCAGGAGCGCATCACCAAATATCGCAAGGATATTGATAAGGTTACCGGCGAGCTTGAGACGCGCCAGAAAATGGTTGAAGATGCTGTCGAGCAATTTGGCGGCGATGTCCCGCCAGCAACCGAAGGCGGCAGTGGTGCCGCTGCGGCAGCCAAAATTGGTGCAGCCATCCCCGAAGCAGCCAAGCTGGCTCAGATTGAAGCGCGGCAGATTGCGCTGGCCGAACATCTGACGCGCATCGCAACGCAGCGTTCGCAAAAGGCCGCAGCTGCAATCCGTGAATTTGGCCTTGATCCCAAAACACTCGCGGCGGAGGCCAAAAGCGGCATGGGTGGCCCGTTCATTCCCTTCTTTGGCCGCAAGCAAAAAAGCGCTGGCGATCCGCGCTTTACCAAAATGTTTGCAGCCCTTGAGCAGATGAACGCCATGGAAGCTGCGCTTGCAGGCATCCCTACCAGCATGCCGGCCGAAGTCGCGATGATGTCCAGCGGCTTTGGCTATCGCTCAGATCCCTTCACTGGTGCCGGTGCCATGCACAGCGGCCTTGATTTCAAAGGCCCGCATGGAACGCCGATCCTGGCAGCAGCCGACGGCTTGATTACCTTTACGGGCTGGCAGGGTGGCTATGGCAATACGGTTGAGATTACCCATGCTAATGGTTTGGTAACGCGTTATGCCCATCTTTCGGGCATTACCGTGGCGCTTGGGCAGAAAGTGGACCGCGGCTTGCAAATCGGCCGGATGGGGAGCACCGGCCGCTCAACAGGCACGCATCTGCATTTTGAAGTGCGTCTGAACGGCGCGGCAATCAATCCGATGAAATTTCTGGAGGCCAATCCCAATGTTCTCGAAATCCAAGCCATCGCCGGAAACCGCGCCGCTGGCCGCGCCGCAGGCGCGAAATAATATGCGCGGTTCGGGCCATACTTTTTCGGTCATTGCCTCTGATGTGGAAATTGTCGGCAATCTGACGGCCAAGGTCGATTTGCATATCGATGGCAAAATTCAGGGCGACGTCGTGTGTGGCTCGCTCGTGCAAGGCGAAGGCAGCACGATCAATGGCAAGGTTGTCGCTGAAAATGCCCGCCTCTCCGGCAAGGTGGATGGGTCTATTGAGGCAACCGATCTTGTAATCGAAGCAAGCGCCCGGATCACCGGCGATGTGCTCTATCAAAACCTGACCATTGCCCCCGGCGGGCAAGTGGAAGGCAAGTTCAAGCATCGCGGCAGCGCAGCGCCCAATATCCGCAAGACTACGGTGGATATCAGCGGCAATGACCCACTGATCTTGGGCGAAGCGGCAAAGGTCGCCTAAACCAGCATTTCCAGCGCAGCGCCCTGGCCCAGAAAATTGGCCGGGCTCGCGCTTGCGCCATAGGCACCTGCACAGAATATCGCGACCAGATCGCCCACATCGGCACGCGGCAGCATGGCCTGATCTGAAAGCCGGTCTAGCGGCGTGCACAGGCAACCGACTATTGTTTGCACTTCGGTGGCTTCGGCATCGAAACGGCTGGCAATAGCAACGGGATAGTTTCGGCGAATAACGGTCCCAAAATTGCCCGAGGCGGCAAGCTGGTGGTGCAGCCCGCCGTCGGTGATCAGGAAGACTTCGCCGTGGCTGACCTTGCGGTCGACAATGCGGCACAAATAAACACCAGCCTCGCCAACCAGATAGCGGCCGAGCTCAATACAGAAATGGGTCGTGCTGAGCACATCAGGTAGTGCCGACAGCGCCTGCCCCAGTGCCCCGCCCACCGCAGCCAGATCGACGGCCTTGTCACCGGGAAAATAGGGAATGCCAAAGCCGCCACCCAGATTGACATGCGGCGGTGCTGCCCCCGCTGCATCCGCCAGTTCCGCCGCAAGCGTCAGCGTCTGCGCCTGCATGGCGATGATGGCGTCGGCGTCCAGCGCCTGTGACCCGGCATAGATATGAAAGCCGCGCCATTCGGCACCGGCGGCCATGATGTCGCCAATCAGCGCAGGCACGCGTTCGGCATCAACGCCAAAGGGCTTTGCCCCGCCGCCCATTTTCATGCCGGACCCTTTCAGGTCAAACGAGGGGTTTACGCGGATCGCCAGCCGGGGGGTAACGCCCAGCCGGTCGCCAATGGCAAAGGCACGCCTCGCTTCGCCTTCGGATTCGCAATTGAGCGTAACATTGTGCGAGATCGCCAGTTCCAGCTCGCGGTCGCGCTTGCCCGGCCCGGCAAAGCTGATCAATTCCGGCGACATCCCCGCCGCCATGGCAAGCTGCAATTCACCGCCCGACGCCACATCAAAGCCATCGACGCGTTCCGCCATCCATTGCAACAGCGGCGGGAAGGGATTGCCCTTCATCGCATAATGCAGCGCCAGCTGCTTGGGCATGGCCTCGCGCAATTCAGCAATGCGGCGCGCCAAGGCATCGGTTGAATAGACGAAGAGCGGTGTGTCACCTGCTTCGGCGACCAAGGCAGAGGCGGTTTTGCCGCCTATCTCCAATTCGCCATTGAGCACGCCGAAATAGGGTGGGATCGGTCCGGTTGGCTTCATGCCGTCACCTCACCCCCAATTTGCGCATTGCCCGCCAGGCAAGCGCTTTGCCTTTATTCTGCTTTGGAAAGCGCCCCGGTGCCTTGGGCCGAACGCCGATCCGCCGCAGAACGCTGTTAAACGCCCGCGCATCGGCCTCGGCAAAGCTCCAGTCGCTGCGCCAGGTGATCGAAAGTGAGATTGACGGTTCCGGGCCATTTCTCACAAAATGCGGCGCCATCACCGGCACGAACAAGGCCTCGCCCGGTGCCAGTGGCCACTCGCTGCCGCCCGCTGCCAGTTCGTCGCGCCAGACCAGATTGCGGTGCCCGCCAGTATGATAGCCCTCATGCGTTTCATCGGGCGCATAATGGGCATCGCCTGCTGGAAATTGCGTCATGGTTTTCGTGCCGCGCAATTGCAGCAATATGTTGTGCTCGGGGTCAAAATGATAGGGTGTCACGGCATTGGGCGAAGAGACAAAGACAAAGCCCTGCGGTTTTAGCATCGCGCCGGTCTTTCCCTCGATAAGCGGCTTGAGCTCACCCAGCAACGCCAGCAATAGCGCTTCATAATTGGGATCCTGCTCAATATTTTTGAGCACTGCCCAGCTCTGGCAGCTATCGACCATACGGATCGTATCGCCAATTGACAGGCCATTGGCGGGAACAAGCGCGGGATCGATACCGACAGGCAAATCGCCTTTATTATATTCAACTGAGGTAGCGGGCAGCCGCTCGCCTAGTGCCGCCAATGCCTCCAGCGCCAGCAGCGGATGATTGCGCAGGCTGTGCGCCAGCTTGTGCGGCGTTTCGGGATAGTTTTGCGCGAATGTCTTGCGCGCTTCGTGATCAAAAATGTCGGTCATGGCTGCCCCTTGCCTTTATATCTTGCCTTCGCCTGCTCCGCCGCAAGCAATATCGCAAAAGCCGCCCGTTTTTTGGTGCCGCCAATGGCGACCGAGTAGCGCCCAATGGCGCGCCTGCCCGCCCATAGGCTGTCTATCATCGGATGGTCCTGCGCTGCGCAGCTGTCACACCAGTCAATGCCTTCGCGTTCCAGCAGAGCCAGATTTTCAATCTGCAGCAAAACGCCGGGTGAAAAGCGGGCATAATCCTCATCAAATGCGGTCTTGAAAGAAAATGCTCCGGGCGGCGTCAGGAAATTGGCGAGCATGGCAATAGGACGATCATTCAGCCGCAGGGCAAGCCGCTCAAGCTTTCCGACTGCGGCTGCGCCGTGCAACACATTGGTGAACAGCGCGCGGGTATCGTCAGAACAGGCGAGGGCAGAACCATTGGCCCCTTTCCATCCGCACAGTTCCAGCGCGAGAAACTCCGCGATCCATTGATCCAGACCGTCATGATTTTGCTGACGACAGAAAGTCAGATGACCGTCTTCACCCAGACGCTTGTGCTGACGGCGCAATTCCTTGCGCTTTTTGCCGCGAACATGGGCCTCCAAATAGGCCTCAGGCGACAGCCCTTTTTCAAGCAAAGCCCGTTCTTCGCGCATGACCAGCGCGCACCGGCGCTTCTCCGTGGCACAGGCCGCATGCAGTGCGACCGAAATCGGGTCATCGATGGCAAAACCGGCCAAGTGCAGAAATAGGGCATGGCCTGCCTGTGCGTCAAAATGCGCCAGCAGGGCCTGCCAGAATTGCGCTTCCGAATGCCGCCGGACCAGCGGCGTGCCGAGGAACGCATTGTGATTTAGCCAATTCTGCAAATGGGGCACCGGTAGCCCAGCGTAGCGCTCTTGTTGCACAAAGGGGAAGAGACCTACCAGCTGCTGATCGCGCACAACAGCAATGCGAACCATGCTGCTATTCAGTGCGGTCAGCGCGGCTGCCACATACCAGCGTTCGGCAAAGGGATTGGTCGATGCCGCTTTGGCTGCAAGCTGGTCCCATTCATCGGCCAAAGCAGCATCTGCGAGTAGCTCCGCCGCCGTCAGAATTTCAATCTGACATACCGCCTGCCTGCCGTGCACAGGCATATTGGTGCGTCCATCGGCGCACGCAATCATGGCTTCCGGGGCATTCATCGGGCGGGTTGCTTCCACAGCATGGCGCGACCCTTAACCCAAAGTCCCAAATTTTGCGTGAATAAGTCAAAAGCAAAAGGCCGCCCGTCCCATTGGACGAGCGGCCTCTTAAGCTTTGGATGTGAGCAGTTACTTGCCGGCGGCCGCTGCCGCGCCTGAACCTGCGCTTGCCACTGTTACAGTGACCTGTGGTTCCTTGTCAGGATCGCTGGCAATATAGGGTGGGTTGAAACGGCGCGCCCAGGCTTCGGCTTCTTCCAGCCACTGAATATGCACATCTTCATAGGGCAGGTTATGCGTACCCTTTGGCTGTTCAATGTAGCGGAAGTCGACGCCTTCCTGCTTGCCAGACCCTTTCAGGCGCGACACCAAAGTGCGCGACTGTTCAATCGGGATACGGGCATCACGAAGCCCTGCCACGATCAGGATCGGAGACCATGGCCCATCGGTATTGCGTGCTGAAGAAATGCCGATCAGGTCATCCGAAGTTGCCTGGAAATTGGCACCAAAATCGCCAAATGCCCGTGTATCGAACGCCTTCATCATCGGGAAGTCATAGACGCCCGCCCCTGCAATTGCGCATTTCCACACATTGGGATCACGCTGCGCGCCGCGCGCGGTGGCATAGCCGCCATAGGACCATCCCATGATGCAGGCGCGGTTCTTGTCGATAAGGCCACTATTGGCGAACCAGGTTACCGCGTCGTTCAGATCGTCCTGCATCCGGATACCGTAACCATTGGGCTTGCGGCCTTCCTTCACAAATTCCTTACCATAGCCGCCAGAGCCGCGATAATTGGGCTGGATGACGACATAGCCAAGCTCGGCCATGGCCTGGTGCCAGGGGAAGAAACCAAATTCTTCCTGATCCCGCACGCCAAAGGGGCCGCCATGCGGCATCACGATCACGGGCAAATTCTTGCGATGGGGGCGGTGGCGCGGATAGGTGACCACCGCTTCGATTTCCAACCCGTCAGATGCCTTATAACGGATCGAATCCATGGGATTCATGTCGGCATCTTTCAGGACAGGATGGTACCAGCCCAGCAGCTGCATCTTGCCGCT
>CAYVQO010000119.1:0-6162 GCA_964452835.1 uncultured Sphingorhabdus sp.
GCGGAAACCGGGCGCGGCTATGCCAGTCTGGCGCAGGCGGTGGCAGCGATTGGGGATGCCCAGGGCACCATTGTGATTGCGCCCGGCACCTACCGCGAATGCGCGGTGCAGACGGCGGGGCATATCAGCTACCGCGCGCAGGTGGCGGGGCAGTCGATTTTTGACGGCGGGATTTGCGAAGGCAAGGCGGCTTTGGTGCTGCGCGGGCGCTCGGCGGCGGTTGATGGCATAGTCTTCCAGCGCATGGCTGTGCCCGATGGCAATGGTGCAGGTATCCGCCTTGAAAAGGGCAATCTCTCGGTCACGCGCTCCGTGTTTCGCAACAGCGAGCAGGGTATATTGACCGCCGAAGATCCCAATGGCGAAATCATCATCGATCAATCCACATTCTCCCGCCTTGGTCGATGCGACCGGGGCCTGAGCTGCGCGCACAGCATCTATATCGGCAATTTTGCCTCGCTAACCGTAACGCGAAGCCGTTTTGAAGCAGGCAATGGCGGCCATTATGTCAAAAGCCGTGCTGCGCGTGCGATAATCCAAAATAATGCTTTTGACGATACACGGGGGCGGCAGACCAATTATATGATCGACCTGCCCGGCGGGGCATCGGGGATGATCAACGCCAATGTCTTTGTGCAAGGGCAGGACAAGGAAAATTACAGCGCCTTTATCGCCGTGGCCGCCGAGGGGCGGACGCGCAGCAGTGCTGGCCTTGCCATTAGCGGCAATGATGCCAGCATTGCGCCCGGTGTTGACAGGGATACGATTTTTGTCGCGGTATGGGGAGATGACCGCCCGACATTGGGATCAAACCGGCTTGGGCGCGGCCTGACCCCCTATGAGAAGCGCTGAGAAAAGGCGTTAGAGCATGCTCTAATTGGGGTCGACCGCCGGGTCGCCGAATTTCCAGTCGCGATCATTCATCCGCTGCGTGCGGTCCTGGGGGACGGCGGCTTCGCGGCTTTGGTAATCATAACGGCTGGGGGCGCTGAAGCGTGACGAATCTGCGCCTGCGGCGCTTGCCTGCTCAGCCGCATGCTTTCGCTGATTCTGAACTGCTTCGTTCAGCACGGCAGCCGTTCCCATGCCAAGCATGGTGCATGATCCTATTGCCAGCAGACCAAAGCACCCCAGTGCCGCCAAAATCAAACGTAGTGCTTCCATATCACTTTGCCCCAATTACATGATCTTATGTGCAATTTACCGGCCTTGCGCACGCCAGCGGCGCACGACGCGCTCCAATATCTGTTCTTCCCCGCCGGTTTCCTGCCACAGTAGCGAGAAGAGCGGATCTTCTGACGCCGGACGCTTTTCTTCTTCAAGCGTATCCAGTGCAACACGGATCGGGATCGACACACCTTCACCGCAAATAATGCACTCTCTGTTACGGAGCGCCGGAATCGCGTCGAGGAAGCCGCGCGCCCCTTCGGGCATGGCAGCCCGCACATAGGCCTGATCGCGATCATTGTTCAGGCGCATCGAGATGATCGTACCGCACTGCGACAGCACGCCTTCGGCAAGATCCGACGGCCTCTGCGTAATCAGACCAAGCGACACACCATATTTACGGCCTTCCTTCGCAATCCGCTCCAATATCGTCCGGACAGCGCTGGCACCGGAGACACGGTCTGACGGAATATAGCGGTGGGCTTCCTCACATACGAGCAGGATAGGCCGTTGCGGTTCGTTGCGCGACCAGATCGCATAGTCGAACACAAGTCGGCTAAGCACCGCGACTACAGTCGAAGTAATGTCCGACGGCACACCGGATACGTCGATGATCGAGATGGGCTTACCCGTTGCGGGCAGGCGGAAGATTTTGGAGATGAACTCGCCCATCGTATCGCCAACGAGCATGCCAGAGAACATGAAATTATAGCGTGGGTCAGCCTTCATTTCCTCAATCTTGCCCTTCAGACGGAGGAAGGGCGCGCTGGAGGATGCTTTATCCAGTTTCCCCATTTCATTCTGGATGATGTTGGTCAGATCCGACAACAAATAGGGAATAGGCGCATCAACGGTCAGCTTGCCGATGCTTTCAGCAATGCGGTTTTTGGCACGTGCCGCCAACAGGCATTTGGCCAATATGTCGCAATCGATCTGTCGGTCATCGCCCTTGGACGTCACAAACACTTCGCAATGCTCGGCGAAATTCATCATCCAATAGGGCAGCGCAAGATTGTTCACGTCATAAAGCGCACCATTGGATTTGAAGGCGGCGCTA
The DNA here is from genome assembly GCA_964452835.1 of uncultured Sphingorhabdus sp. Lineage (GTDB taxonomy): Bacteria > Pseudomonadota > Alphaproteobacteria > Sphingomonadales > Sphingomonadaceae > Sphingorhabdus_B. The sequence continues at coordinate 2,225 of CAYVQO010000119.1, forward strand.
TATTCGCCATGCGGGTCAATCATCACGATATGGCCTTCGGGCGCAATATCGCAAATCTTGTGGAGGATCAGAGCGGCGCTGGTGGATTTACCAGTACCCGTTGATCCCAGCAACGCGAAATGCTTGCCCAGCATGGCGTCAATATAGAGCGACCCGCGAATATCCTTGGTCGGAAAGACAGTGCCTATTTCCACATTGGCCCGGCCATCGGCGGCATAGACCTGCTTCATATCCGCGCTGGAGACAGCATAGACTTCTGATCCGGGCACAGGATAACGGGTCACGCCGCGGCGGAAGTTGAAAATTTTGCCTGTCAGCCGCTCCTCATCGCCTTCGCCCAGAAAATCAACCTGCGCGACAATGATACCGGGGTCGCGCGGGTGCAGGCGCTGGGTCCTTATGCTGGCAAGCAGCCATGTATTGGCCACCCGAATCTTGACCTGGCTACCGACTTGCCCGGCCATCGCGATGCTTGGGTCCTGATGCGTGATCAGCTGGTTTATCAGCGCGGCATCAAGGCTGATTTGGGACCCCGACCCGGCTATTTCGATAACGGTGCCGATCAGATTCAATGTAGCCGCCGCCGGGGCAGGGCGCGGAGCCACAGGCTGTCCGCCCGCAGCACTGGCTATACCACCGGCCATAGCTGAGGCACCGCTATCCAAAGGTCGCGCTGCGCCAAATCCCTGCCCGTTCATCGCGTCGGTCATTGAAAATCCCCGTCAAATTGACTTGGGGCGTAGCTGGTTAAAGTAAATATTTCATAACCGCGATCTGAGGAATGCCCCCTATATCCGGCGGAACGCGATCCCTGCGACCCAGCCCAGCAGCAGCGAGATCAACACCGCCAAGGCGCCGTAGATAAAGGAATATTGTTGCGACAATATGGTGATGAAGCGTTCAAAGCCGGTCTTGCTGATTGTCACTGTGACGCCGTCATCCGCGACAATGACCCGGCCATCCCGGATCAGCAGTGTTTCGGCAACATAGCGGCCTTCGGGCACGCTGGAGGGAATTGTCAGGCGTGCGCGGTAGAGCACCTGATCGGTGATATTCACGCTGTTGGGTGTTTCCACATAAAGCCCGTCGCGACGGTTGAGATCGACCAGGCCGTTACTGAAGCGCCGCAGTTCGGCAGAATCGATTTCGCCTGTTGGGGACAGCTGGAGCCGGTTAAGCCCCAACTCGTAAATGGCCGCTGTCCGTGCATCGATGATCTTGTTAATCGGCCGCGACGAGGCAATGGCATAATAGGTTGGTGCCGAGCGGAAATCGATGCTGTCAGCATTGATCCAAATCCCTGCCACGCGCCGTTTTTCGCGAACGATGATCGGTTCAGTTGGCCCGCGCAGCACCACAGCGACGTCAACCTGCCCCTCTGGCGCCACGCCGCGTGGATAGATGATCGCGCCGAATAATGTCAGTGTCTCGCCCGTAAATCGGGACTGGATGTTGATTTCGCGCTGAGACACATCCGGCACCAGCTTTGGCATGGCGGCCTGCGCCCAGCCCTGCGCAGGAAGCAGGGCAAGTATCGCCATTAGAAGCAACCGCATCGTCACAGCAATTGCACCGTATAAATTTCATCGGGTCGCCAGGCCAGACCCATGGCCATGCGGATGGCCACCAGCAGGACAATGCCTGCCAGAAACAGCCGGAGATATTCGGGCTTCATCCGCTGCGCCAGCCGTGCCCCGATTTGCGCGCCGGTTACGCTGCCAATGAGAAGAAAGACCGCAAGCACAATGTCTACGGCCTTGGTCGTCAGACTGTGGACCATCGTCGATCCCATTGTGACGAACAAAATCTGAAACAGCGAAGTGCCCACCACCACATTGGCGCTCATGCCAAGTATATAGAGCATTGCAGGCACCATGATGAAGCCGCCGCCAACGCCCAGCAGCATCGTCAATATGCCTGTGATAAAGCCCAGGATAAGCGGCGCGAGCGGCGAGATATATAGCCCCGATTTGTAGAAGCGCCAGCGCCAGGGCAGGTTGGCGACCAGTGGATGGTGGCGACGCTTGACGGGTGGGACCGGGCGCCCTGTGCGCGTTGCCAGCACGGCAGTAAGGCTTTCGCGCATCATCAGCCCGCCAATCCCGCCCAGCATTACGACGTATAGGATGTTGATGATCGTGTCGATTTGTCCCCAGGCCTCTAGGACCGCAAACAGCCCGGCGCCGAATATTGTGCCAATCAATCCGCCCGCAACAAGCACTGCGCCCATGCGAAAATCGACGCCGTCGCGTTTCATATGGGCGAACACGCCGGAAACGCTTGCGCCTGTTACCTGCGTCGATGCAGAGGCCGCTGCGACCATCGGTGGAATGCCGTAAAAGATAAGCAAGGGCGTGGTCAGAAACCCGCCGCCGACGCCAAACATTCCCGACAGCATGCCAACCGCTGCGCCAAGCAGGATGATTACCAGCACGTCCACCGATAATCCGGCTATGGGCAGGTAAATCTCCATGGCTTTGCGCTAACCGCTTTCCCCTGAACGCCGCACGAATGACAGCTTGAATTATGTCCTAACGCCATTTTGCGGCGCAATAAAGACCAGTTCAGCGACGCGTCATAAGCGGGCTCAACCGCCGCCAGCTGCCATGCGCATAATAGCCGATTGACAATATCGCCGAGACAATGGCCGCGATGTTAAAGGCCCACCAGATTGCATCGGCACCATAGGTGTCATGAAAACCAAAACCGATAGCAAAGCGGACAAGAATAGCGGCAATGATCAGGATGAGCAGCGGCACCAGCACCGCACCATTGGCCCTGACGGCAAAAGTCACCACCATTGATGCCCCCATCAAAATGTAGCTCCAGCCAATGACCAGATTGATATGCTCGGCGATGGGGATGGCGGCGCTGCCCGCGGGCAGGAACAGGCTGAGGATAGGGCTGGCAAAAACCGTAATGATTGCCAGCAGCAGCGTGGTCATGATGCTGTTGATGGCGACCCCGGCCCAGACGATGCGGCCCACGCGGTCCCACTTGTCTGCGCCGATATTCTGAGCCACCATCGCGCTGACTGCGGCCCCAACCGCTACTGCCGGCATTTGCACATAGCTCCACAACTGGTTCATCACACCAAATGCCGCCGTTGTTTGCACACCTTCGCGGTTGACAAGGCCAATCATCACCAACGCAGAGCCTGACATGATAATCATCGACAGCCCCAGTGGCAGGCCCATATGCGCAATGGACTTCAGATAGGCAGGGTCGGGCCGTAGCCATGCCAGTTCTGCCCCGCGCAGCCGGATTGTCAGGTCCCTGGCATAGATGCGCTGGATCAGCAGCGCGATGCTGACCAGCCCGGCGATCAGTGTCGCCAATGCCGATCCCGCTATCCCCATGGCTGGGATCGGCCCCAAGCCCAGAATGAAAATTGGGTTGAGGATAATATCAAGCACGACGTTGAGCGCGGCAATGCGAAACGGCGTTACAGAATCTCCAACACCGCGCAATGAGGACGACAGCAGCACCATGACGAAGGCCGTCGGCATCGACAGGAACATCACCCGCAAATAGGCCAGCGCCAGCGGATAGGCATTGTCCGGCGTCGCCATCAGCTGCAGAAGCGCGCCAGAATAAAGCCAGCCAAGCAGAGCGACGACCACCCCCGATATGAAGAATATCCCCGCTGCGGTGCCTACCACGCGCCGCACCGCCTCGATATCGCGGCGGCCTGTATACTGGCCGATCAAAATCGTGGTCGCCATGGAAAATCCGAACAGCGCCGAAAACATCATGAAAATGACTTGCCCGGCATTGGCCGACGCAGCGACGGCCGCTTCCCCCAGATATTGCCCGATCCAGACCGCATTCACGCTATGGTTGACCGACTGTAATATGTTCACGCCCAACGATGGCAGCGCAAAAAGTAGCAACGTCTTGCCCACTGGGCCGACGGTCAGGTCGCGTTGGGGGGTGGA
>CAYVQO010000120.1:0-6100 GCA_964452835.1 uncultured Sphingorhabdus sp.
GCTGCATGCGCAGCGCCAGCCTCATGCCGGACAAGGACGTGGCGGATCTTGGGATGCTGGAACAGCGCATCATAGATCGGCAGCACCGCGCCGCCAGGATAGCCAAACACGGTGTCCACGCCTTGTGCGAGCAAGGCATCGATCAATATATCTGCGCCGGATTTTTCGGCCACTTTCATTGCCTCTCAAACAAAGGACGCACGCCTATGCTGCATCGCAGCAGGACGGGCAAGAGCGGGCTGTTAGGGATTAGAAAATGGCATGTCAATCGTTAAAATTGAAATATTCTTTCAATTGAAGGATAATCAGAGTCATTTAGTAACCCATCCCAGCAAGGCCAATCAGCAGGCGGCTGATTGCGGAACCATGTATATTGGCGCTTCGCATATTGGCGCGTAGCGGCTTGGCCACGTTTGACTGCGTCGGCCATGCTCAGTTCGCCGCTCAGCATCGCTGTGATCTCGGGAACGCCAATGGCGCGCAGCACCGGCGCGTCGGCCGGCAGATCCAGCGCTAGCAGTGCCTTGACTTCGTTAACTGCGCCCCGCTTAATCATTGCCTCGAACCGGGCATCACAGCGTTGATGCAGCCAATCGCGAGGTGGCAGCAGAATCAGCGGATGTAACTGCACCAAATCGCGAATCCCTCCAGTCTTGGCCGCACGCCAATCGGCTATACTACGGCCTGTCGACTGGATGACCTCCAAAGCCCGCTTGATTCTGCTGTCGTCATTTGCTGCAAGTCTCGCCGCCATGCCGGGGTCTTGGATCGCGAGCGTGGCCTGCGCTTCGGCAGTTAGCATGGCCCTGACTGTCTTCCGAATCTCAGGATCAATTTCGGGTATTGGCGCAATCCCTTCCAGCAATGTGCGCACATAGAGCCCCGTTCCACCCACAAGCACTGGCAAGCGCCCGGAGTCATGCGCTTCGGATATTGCCGCCTTTGCATCCACCGCCCAGCGTGCAGCTGAACAAGCCTCTCGCCCGTCGAGATAACCGAACAGCCGGTGCGGACAGCGCGCCATCTCCGCGGCGCTTGGCTGTGCGCTCAATATCGGCAAATTGCTGTAAACCTGCGCACTATCGGCGTTGATTATCGTCACATCGCGCCGCGCCGCCAGCCACAGCGCCAAAGCGGTCTTGCCGCTGGCAGTGGGACCGGCAATAAGCGCGACCGGTTTACTTTCCAAAGGATTCGCAGTGCCCATCGCTACACTGATAGCAGCAGAAACATTGGAAAGCGGAGCAATTTCGGAATGTCGCGACCGGTTGCGAGAGGCCGGGCTTGGCCCTGCGGACGTTGAATGGGTCGAAAATGGCGTTGCCGTGGACATAGGTTTTGCCGGTGCCATGGCAGCGGCGCGCACCGCGCTGAAGCCAATGGAAGATCGTCATGACATTGTCGTCCAGTCGAGCGACCATCGCCGCAAGATGCTGCTGGTATCAGACATGGACAGCACTATGATCACCGTAGAGTGCATCGATGAACTGGCCGACTATGCCGGAATAAAGCCTGAAATCGCTGCGATTACCGAACGGGCTATGGCCGGCGAACTGGATTTTGCCGAAGCCTTGCGGGCAAGAGTAGCACTGCTTGCAGGTCTTGAGGAAAAGATAATTGCGGAATGCCTGCGTGAGCGGGTGCAGCCAATGCCCGGTGCCGTGCCGCTCGTGCAAACCATGGCGGGTTGGGGCGCGCACAGCATTCTCGTGTCAGGCGGATTTACAGCCTTTACTGGCCCCGTTGCACAGCAGATTGGGCTGGCCGAGGTGCACGCCAATATATTGGAAATAGCGGGTGGCAAGCTGACCGGAAGGCTGGCGGGCGATATTGTCGATGCAAGCACCAAGCGGGCGGTTCTAGAGGCTGGCGTTGCGGCGAAAGGGCTTTCGATGCAGCAAGCGCTAGCCGTGGGTGATGGCGCCAATGACTTGCCGATGATTGCAGCAGCTGTTTCAGGCGAGGGGCTTGGCGTCGGCTATCATCCGCGCCCTCTATTGGCTGAGGCAGCCAATTTTTCCGTGCGCCATGGGGATTTGACTGCATTGCTCTATGCGCAGGGCGTAGCTAAATCTGAATGGGTCGGGGCGTGAAAGGAAAACAGATGAAAGCATTGGTACCAATGATCGCACTCGCCCTGCTTGGCGGCTGTGCTACGGGGCAGCAGGGCGGCAAAATGGTCGAGCAGGTGGCTGTCGCCAAATTGCAACGGGGCGATGGCTCGGCTGCCGGAACAGCCCGGTTGATCAACCGCGACGATGGTGTCTTTCTGGAGCTGGATGCCAATGCGCCGGGCACAGGCAGTTTTGGGATGCACATTCATGCCATCGGCAAATGCGAAGCGCCGGATTTCACTTCGGCAGGGCCGCACTGGAACCCGGCCAGCAGGCAGCATGGCCGCGACAACCCCATGGGATCGCATGCCGGGGATTTGCCGAACGTCGCTGCAAATCCCGCAGGCAAGCTGATTCTGTCGCAAAAACTGGAGGGCTATCCCTTTGATGGTCCTGCAGGTGTGCTGGATACCGATGGTGCCGCGCTGATCATCCACGAAAAAGCCGATGACTATAAGACCGATCCGACAGGAAACAGCGGCAAGCGCGTAATCTGTGGGGTGTTTGAGAAGCTCTAAACCTTACCCGCATAGATCAGCGACCCCGTTGGCAACTGCCACAGCACCTGGCTGATGTCAGCGTCGGCAAAGGCAAAGCAGCCCTGGCTGCGGCCAATCTTGCCGCGTTCCTGAGCCATCGCCTCGCTGACATACCATGCCGGGTGAATGACAATTGCCCGCGCCTCTGCCATGTCATTTTCTGGTTCCAGACCGATCAGTCGTCGCGACAGGCCATATTTGCCTATATAACTTTCGCCGACCAGATATGCCCCTGAAGAGGTCGCCTCTGACCCCGGCACGTTGGAAAAATTTTGCACCCAGCCGCTATGGGCCGGATCAGAGCCTTTGCCATGTGCAACCAGCAGCGAACTGGACTGGCCATCCTGAATATTGATCAGGTGGAACCGTTTGTTGCCAGAACCTGCCGTAAAATCGGCGACACCAATCACGCGGCGCTCGTTTATTAAACTACCGAATTTATGAAAGGCAGCCATGGCAGGCTGCATCAGTCCTGGGGCCATATTTTGCGGTACCAGCGGCATTTTCGGTGCCATCGGTGCAGCAAAGGCACGCGCTGCACCAAGTCCGCCGGCAGTCAGGCCAAGCGATGCGAGGGCGGCGCCTCTTAGAAATTCTCTGCGACCCTGTTGGTTCATTGCCGTCCATATAGAGCCGTCTTCTTAACATAAGAACCAGTGCATTCTCATTCCGCCGCAAAAAATTTGCCGTTAGACGCAATTGGAGGAAGCAAAAATGTCACACTTTGGTGAAACAGGATGTGGGGATGGTTTTATCGTTGAAGGGAAATTCAATTCATCGTATGTGAAGCACCGTTCAACGACAGCAAGGACGAGCAGGGAGTTTAAAATGCGCCGCTTTCCAACGATTTTGGCATATATGGTTGGCATGGCGGCTTTGCCGTCGATCGCATTTGCGCAGACATCGGATCCAATAGTCGAACCAGCACCGGCAACTGCGCCCGACACAAATGCGCCCAATGCAGCCGTGTCGCCTCCGGTTGTTAACCCTGCTCCGGCCCCTGCACCTGCGCCCAAGGTGACGCCATCACCCAAAAAGAAGGGACCTCCTGACAGTCTGAAGCCCGGCCAATATATCTGGGAAAAGCGAGCCTATGATGCCACAAATTTGCGGATCATCGCCGTGCTGGATATTCAGCGCATTTATGTCTTTGATGGCGATGAGCTTGTCGGTCTGTCAACCATTTCGTCAGGCAAGAAGGGGCATCGCACGCCAACCGGCGTTTTCCCGATCCTGCAGAAAAATGTCGATCATAAATCCAATATTTATGACAATGCCCCTATGCCCTATATGCAGCGGCTGACCTGGGACGGTATTGCGCTGCATGCAGGACATATCCCAGGCTATCCTGCTTCGCATGGTTGTTTGCGTCTACCGTTGGCCTTTGCCAAGGCGCTGTATAGCGTCACCAAAATGGGGCAGGAAGTGGTCGTTCTTGCTGATCTGTCGACGCCAGCGCCAAAACCGGAACCGGTGTCTCCGCCCAAGCCGCCGGTCGTGCCTTCCCCAACAGTGCCGTCGGAAACGCAGCCTGCACCGCCACCGGCAACACCGACTGCTGCATAATCGCAACCCCATGGGCTTGCCGTAGCGTTAATAGCAGTTGACGTTTACGCTAACGTAAAGTAGTTATCCCAGCATCAGGGAAGGTGCTGTGGACATGGACATGATGGCGGCAGAGAATAAGCGGGCAGATGCTACGATTGATACCCCCGATGCGCTCAATCGGGATGCCTTCACTATTTCAGACCTTTCAGCCGAATTCGATGTAACAGCGCGGGCGTTGCGCTTTTACGAAGATCAGGGCTTGATAGCGCCCGAACGGCAGGGGTTAGCGCGCATTTACTCCAAGCGAGACCGCGCCCGGCTGGCATGGATATTGCGGGCAAAGCGCGTTGGCTTCAGCCTCGCTGAGATACGCGAGATGATTGATCTTTATGATCTGAACGATGGGCGCAATATCCAGCGGCGTGTTACCATTGAAAAATGCCGTGATCGGATTGGCTTGCTGAAGAAGCAGCGGCAGGATCTGGACAGTGCGATCGCAGAATTAACCGAATTTGTCAGCCTGGTCGAAAAAGTCGAGGCGGCTGAAATCAAGGCTGCCTGACGCAGCGCAACCCATAGTTTGAAGGAAACGAAAATGCCGCAATATAAGGCCCCCGTGCGCGACACGCTGTTCATCCTCAACGAGGTGTTGGGGATTGAAAAATACGCCAATCTGCCAGGATTTGAAAATGCCAGCGCTGATATGGTGGAAGCGATCCTGACCGAGGGTGCGAAATTTGTGGAGAATGAGCTGTTCCCGCTCAACGCCGTTGGCGACAAGCAGGGCTGTACACGCCATGCAGATGGATCAGTGACCACACCGGATGGCTTCAAGGAAGCCTATAAAGCCTATTGCGAGGCCGGCTGGGGGACATTGTCGGCGCCGGTCGAATTTGGCGGGCAGGGGATGCCGCACATCATGTCGATGGCGTTTGAGGAATATATGGCATCGAGCAACATGGCCTTTGCCATGTATCCGGGACTGACTCATGGCGCGGTTTCAGCGATATTGGTGAAGGGCAGCGAAGAGCAGAAGGCGACCTATGCCCCCAATATGATTAGCGGCAAATGGACGGGGACAATGAACCTGACCGAGCCGCATTGCGGCACCGATCTGGGGCTGATCCGTACCAAGGCTGTGCCGAAGGGCGATGGCTCTTATGCGATTTCGGGAACCAAGATTTTCATCTCGTCGGGCGAACATGATCTGGCCGAGAATATCATTCATCTGGTGCTGGCAAAGACCCCTGATGCGCCTGACAATGTGAAGGGCATTTCGCTGTTCATCGTGCCCAAATTTCTTGTCAATGAAGACGGTTCGTTGGGCGAACGCAATACGCTGGGCTGTGGTTCGCTCGAACATAAAATGGGCATTCACGGTAATTCGACTTGCGTGATGAACTATGATGAAGCCACCGGTTATTTGGTCGGTGACGAGAATAAGGGGCTGGCTGCGATGTTCATCATGATGAACATTGCCCGACTTGGCGTGGGGCAGCAGGGCCTTGGGATTGCTGAGGTCGCTTACCAAAATGCTGTGCAATATGCGCATGACCGGCGGCAAGGCCGGGCGCTAACCGGGCCGCAGGACGTAAGCGAAAAGGCCGATACGCTGTTCGTCCATCCCGATGTCCGGCGCATGCTGATGGATTCAAAGGCCTTTACTGAAGGCATGCGGGCGCTGTGCCTGTGGGGTGCATTGCTTGCCGACATGATCCACAGCGCGCCGAGCGAGGAAGAGCGGCTGCTGGCCGATGACATGCTGTCGCTGCTGACGCCAGTGATCAAGGGCTATGGCACGGACAAGGGCTATGACGTCGCCACCAACGCGCAGCAAGTCTATGGCGGGCACGGCTATGTCGGCGAATGGGGCATGGAACAATATGTCCGCGATGCCCG
>CAYVQO010000121.1:0-5983 GCA_964452835.1 uncultured Sphingorhabdus sp.
CGCGATCTGGAATGGTCGGAAAGCGGGATTGAAGGCACATGGCGCTTTGTAAACCGTATCTGGCGGCTGGTTGATGGGCTGGAAGTGGCTGAGGGTGAGGACAAGGCGCTTGATAAGAGCCTGCACCGCGCCATTGCCGGGATCGGCGCAGACATAGAGGCGCTGCATTTCAACAAGGCCGTTGCCCGTGTCCATGCGCTGGTGAATGATATTGAAAAGGCAGCGCCATCGGCTTCGCGAAATGAGGCTGTTCGCACGCTGGTGCGGCTTGTTGCCCCGATGCTGCCGCACTTGGCCGAGGAAGCTTGGGCGGCGCTTGGCAATGAAGGGCTGATTGCCAACCAGCCCTGGCCGGAGCATGATCCTGCCTTGCTGGTCGATGATGAAGTGACCATTGCCGTGCAAGTGATGGGCAAGCTGCGCGATACGCTGAGTGCTGCCAAAGGCGCGCCCAAAGATCAGCTGGAGGCCCTTGCGCTATCATCCGAGAAGGTGCAGCGTGCTATGGACGGGGCTTCGCCCAAGAAGGTGATTGTGGTGCCCGACAGGCTGGTGAATATTGTGATATGAAGCGTGTGTTTCCCCTGCTCTTATTGTCCGCTGCCTTGTCAGCCTGCGGCCTCAAACCGCTTTATTCGGGCGGATCGCAAGGGGTTGTATCGGGCCTGCTCGGCTCCGTCAGCGTCGATGCCATTGAGGGCAAAAATGGCTGGCTGATGCGCAATGCACTGAATGACCGGCTGGCAGCAGGCGGCAATGGCTCAACCCGCTACAGGTTGAGCGTCAAACTTGATGACCAGATTGAAGGCTTCGGCGTCCGCGCCGACGATACCGTCACCCGCGAACGACGCACATTGCGTGCTCGTTACCAATTGGTCGATCTGGAAAGCGGAAAGATCGTTCTCGATGCAACCGCCGGTTCGGATGCAGGGATTGATGTGGTCGGTTCCGAATATGCAACCATTGCAGGTGAAAGTACGGCGCTGGAAAATCTGACGCAGGAAGTGGCAGAGCAAATCGTCACGCGCATTTCGCTTTACGCTCAGCAGGCAAAATGAGTGCCAAACTGCGCGAGGCCGATTTTGTCGCAAGCATAGGGACGCGGCCCGAAATCCGGCTGTTTTTCATTTTCGGTCAGGATGAATCCGCCATCGCCGGCATGGCCAGTGCAATGGCTGCAAAGATGGGGCCCGGAGCGGAAGCCGTCGATATTGAAAGCGACAAGCTACGCAGCGATCCGGCCTTGCTTGCCGATGAAGCGGCGTCGACCTCCCTTTTTGGTGACACCCGCTATATCCGATTGGCCTTTCGCCGCGAAGAAGGCGTCGATGCGGTTGAAAATCTGCTCAACGCTGACATTGCTGGCAATCCGGTGATTGCCACCGCAGGCGATCTGAAAAAAGGCAGCCGGTTGCGTAAGCTGGTTGAAGGCTCGCCGCACGCATTGTCCTATATCTGCTATCCGCCAACTGAAGCGGAAGCGACCGATGCGGTTCTAGGAATGGCGCAAAAGGCGGGGCTGAAGCTGGATCGGGCGCTGGCGGCGCAAATTGCCCGTTACACGGGGCAGGATCGTCGTCTGGCGGAGAGCGAGGTCGAGAAGCTTGCCCTTTATCATGATGCCAGCCCGGAACGGCCGGTGTTGGTCGAGGCTGCGGCCTTCACGGCGCTTGCGGCAGAGACGAATGAGGAAGACATAAACTCGCTGGTCAACCAGGTGATGGGTGGCGAAGTCCGTGCGCTAGGGCGGCAATTGACTGAGGCTCGGGTGATGGGGGTGGAGCCGATCCGGATCATCCGGTCGCTGCAACGGCGCACCGCTCTGCTCGCAGGGTTGCGGGCAAAGGTAGATAGCGGAGCCAATCCCGGCGCGCTGGTGCGTGCGACAAAATCGATTTTCTGGAAAGAACAGGATGAACATGCCCGCCAGCTGCAACGCTGGACTTCGGCCCGGCTATCCGGGCTGATGGGACATTTGCTCGACCTCGAAAAACGGCTGATGGCGCTGGGCGGTGATCTGGGTCCGGTTTTGCTGGAGGAAGAATTGGCACGCATTGCCCGGGCAGCGGCACGGGCGCGCTAATCATTCATATTCCGCCGTAATCGGTATCCGCCCGCGAAATGTTCCCGCAACACTGCCGCTGATCCGCAAATCGCCGCCAAAGGAAAATTCCAGCCGCCCGAAAGGATCAAGTTTTGGGTTTGGCCCCAAATTTGTCCGCAAATTGCTGATCTCGATTGAACCGCCAGTCGATCCGGTCATCCGAATCGACAGCGGCATATCTATCCGCACATGGCGGCCCGGCTGGCCTGTCACTATAGCTGATCCCGCCAGGGCTGACCCGCCCAGGTCAACAACATCACCATCAACGCTGCGTGCACCGCTTTGCGGGTCGATGCTGATTTGCCCGCCACCATTACCAGCGGTTGCGGCACGGCTGAAATCAAGCTGAGACCGGATTTCAACGCGCAAAGGCACATGCGTCGCTTCATCCTGATTTATGATGCCGGGCGCGTCAGCGGCCCCGGCCAGCAGTAGCCAGCAGGACAATATTGCAATCGATTTTCGGCGCAATCTGGGCATTATTCCCATTATCGCAGTTCATGGTGAATTTTTGGTAAATGCGCAGGCGTGGCTGTAACCTTGACGCGCGAAGCTGCGAAGCACACATGGTAACTATGGAAAAAATCGAACTCAGCGACGATGAATGGCGTGCGCGCCTTTCCCCTGTACAATATCATGTCCTGCGTGAAGCGGGTACGGAGCGCGCCTTTAGCGGCGCGTTGAATGTTGAAAAACGCGATGGCGCCTTTCATTGTGGCGGCTGCGGCACGTTGCTGTTCCGGTCCGATGAAAAATTCGACAGCGGTTCCGGTTGGCCGAGCTTCACAGCGCCAGCCACGCCGGATGCGGTTACCGAACATCATGATCATAGCCACGGCATGCACCGCATTGAGGTGCGCTGCGCCGCCTGTGACGGCCATTTGGGCCATGTCTTCCCCGACGGCCCTGGGCCGACCGGGCTGCGTTACTGTATCAACAGTGTCTCGCTGGATTTCGAGCCTGAATAAGCGGTGCATCAAATCTGCATGATAAGCGCATGTTAATCGCGCTTGTCGGATTTCTGCCGAAACGGTAACAGGCTGCCAATGGCAAAAGCAGACATGGCTTCGGGAGGCGGGCGCTTCAGGCGCTGGTTGGTCCTGTCACTCAAAATCGGGATTGGCCTTGCGCTGCTTGGCCTGCTGGTCGTTGGCATTTTTGTGGCCGTTGCCCGTAACGAGATCAAAAGCTTTGAGGATCTGAAATCCTCGCCCAATGGGCAGATGATCCGTATAAGGGCTGCTGATGGCACAGTGATCCAGACGCTGGGCCCCAGCTTTGGCCGCTGGATTCCGATCAGCGAAACGCCCAAGGAAATGAAGGATGCGATGGTCGCGGTCGAGGATCGCCGTTTCTATATGCACCCTGGCGTTGATCCCATTGGTATTACCCGTTCTTTCTGGGTGCGGCTGCAGCGCGGCTACTGGGCGCAGGGCGGATCGACAATCACGCAGCAGCTTGCGCGCAATATCTATCTGAACAACAACCGCGATTTCGGCCGAAAGCTGCGTGAGATCATCCTTGCCATGGCGCTGGAAACCAAATTTTCCAAAGACCAGATTTTGGAACTCTACCTCAACAAAGTCTATTTTGGCGGCGGCGCATTTGGCGTCGATTCAGCCAGCCGCAAATTTTTCGATCATGGCGCGGAGGAGCTTGATCTGGCCGAGTCGGCAATCATCGCTGGCCTCGTAAAGGCCCCCTCGCGCTACTCGCCCACCGCTGATGCGCAGGCTGCGATAGGCCGAGCCGGTGTTGTGATAGAAGTAATGCAGGATGCCGGCATGATCACGGCAGAACAGGCCGCCAAGGTAAAGCCGGCCAAGGTCAAGCTAGCCTCTCAAAAGCCGCAGGATAGCGTGCGCTATTTTACCGACTGGGCGCTGCCGCAGCTCGATGGCCTGATTGATGAGACCGAAAAGCCGATTGATGTCTGGACCACCATTGACCTTGGTATGCAGCGTGCAGCTACGGCTGCTATCGTTAGCTATGCGCCACGCGGGGGGCAGGGGGCGCTGGTATCCATGGACCGCGACGGTGCCGTGCGCGCCATGGTTGGCGGCACAGACTATGCAAGCAGCAACTACAACCGAGCTGTTACAGCCGTGCGCCAGCCAGGTTCATCCTGGAAAGTCTTTGTCTATCTGGCTGCGCTTGAGGCTGGTTTTCGGCCGGAGGATAAGGTTATCGACAGGCCAGTGACGATCAATGGTTGGTCGCCCAAGAATAGCGGCGGTACCTATGCCGGTGAAATTACTCTGCGCACAGCCTTTGCCTATTCCAAAAATACTGTTGCCGCGATGATTGGGCAGGAAGTGGGGACCAGCTCGATTGCCAATATGGCGCGGCGTTTTGGCATTACCACGCCCATCAGCACGGGCCCGGCAATGGTGCTTGGCTCATCCGAAACGCGTGTGATTGAAATGACGCGGGCATTCGCCTCGGTCGCGGCCCGTGGCCGTGCGGTGACGCCCTATGGCATAACCAAAGTGGCGACGATCGACGGCGAAGTCATCTATCGGCACAAGGCAAAGGGCGGAGCCCAGTTGGTGGAACCCTATGTTGCCGCTGGTGTCACTGACCTGATGCAATCCGCCGTTGCTGCAGGCACTGGCCGCGCTGCGCAGATCGGACGGCCTGTTGCAGGCAAGACTGGCACGACCAGCAGCAACAAGGATGGCTGGTTCCTGGGCTTTTCGTCGGGATTGACGACTGGTGTGTGGTTCGGCCGTGATGATGCCCGTGCGGTAGGCAATTTGCAGGGTGGCACCGCACCGGCAAAGGCATGGGCGGCTTATATGCGGATAGCCACGGCGAAACGCCCGGTTGAAAATTTTGCCACCGATGTGACTTTCCCTGAACGGCTGGAAGAGGATGAAATGATCCTGGGTGCCGAAGAAGAGGAATTGCTCGTGGATGAGGCAGGCCAGCCTGTAGAGGGCGATTTGCCGCCCGAGCCGGGCATTGCTCCAGATGAGGCGACGGAACCGGAAGCGCTTGATGAAGAATGGATTGACCGCGCCCTTGGTCGTAACCGCGAAAAGCAGGGCGATGCAGATGCTCCTGAGGACACTGCTCCGCAATAGGACTCACGTTCAGACCCTTGGGGGTTGATTTTCAGGGCATGAAGGTTCATCTGCTTAATCAGAACAAATTTGTCTGATTAGGATTCGTGCCCATGCGGCTCTCCAACATGGCCGACTATGCTGTTGTGGTAATGGGTGCTGCGGCGCGCCATTGCGGCGGCACACGCACCTCGGCGACGGCACTTGCGGAAGAAACCGGCATTGCTCTGCCGACGGTGCAGAAGCTGGTTAGTATTCTCTCCAAGGGCGGCTTGCTGCGCTCTGTGCGCGGAGCAGGCGGTGGTATTCAGCTCTCCCGGCCCGCAGCCGCGATCACGCTTGCTGATATAGTCGAGGCGGTGGAGGGGCCAATTGCGCTAACGGGCTGCGTCAAGGAAGACAGCTGCCACTGTGCGATAGAGCCAGATTGCGTGGTGAAGCCGCATATGGGTGTGGTAAATAATGCCGTGCGGGGGGCATTGGCGGAGATCAGCTTGGTGAGTTTGGCGCGATGAGTGAGACGATAGTCAAGGATGCCGCCGCCCGCGAGGCTGCCGAAAAGGTCGCCGATTATGAACATGGCTGGACCTCTGACATTGAAACTGAATTCGCCGAAAAGGGCCTGACTGAGGACACTGTCCGCTTCATTTCGGCGAAGAAGAACGAGCCCGAATGGATGCTCGAATGGCGGCTGAAGGCGTTCGCCATGTGGCAGAAGATGGAAGCGCCCGACTGGGCAAAGCTCAATGTTCCGCCGATCGATTACCAGGATGCGTACTATTACGCCGCGCCCAAGGCGAAGAAGAAGCTGGAA
>CAYVQO010000122.1:0-3662 GCA_964452835.1 uncultured Sphingorhabdus sp.
CCCACCCATGCAACGCGGCTTGTGTGGCGGCCATAGGTCAGGAAAACGGGCTGGACCAGCATGCCGGGTGGTGGCGGCACCAAGGCCGCAAAAAGCGATGGTTTGAAAGGCAGCAGGCCTGAACCATCATGGGTGGTACCTTCGGGGAAGATCGTTACGGGCTGCTCTCCGGCCATCGCCTCACGCAAATCATCCACCTGATCGCCGACGCTCAGCCGGTTCTCTCTGGAGACAAAGATGGTGTTGTTCAATGTGCACAACCAACCGATCAGTGGCCATTTCTCGATGCCGTCATTGGCGACAAAGGTGCAGCCTGTGACGCCCGACATCACCGGGATGTCGATCCAGCTATGGTGATTGGCGGCGTAAAAGACATTTTTGCGTACCCGCTGGCCGCTGGTTGCTGTTGCAATCCCGGCAGTCCAACTAATCGACAGCAGGAACAGCCGGGGCCAGGGGGAGGGGACGCGGAACAGGCGCCAGATATTATGCAGGATAAGCCCAGCCAGCAAAGAGGCGCCCATCAGCAGCAGCCGGGCAACGAACATGACTTGCCCGAACAGCAGGGCAAGCGGATTGCGCGGCTTAATCGTCGCGGCTGAGGGCAACGCCGTAAAGCTCCATGCGGTGATCGACCAGACGGTAGCCCAGCCGTTCCGCAATGATTTTCTGCAGGGCTTCGAGCTCTGGATCGACAAATTCGACCACTTTGCCGGTTTCAACATCGATCAGATGGTCATGATGCGCCTCGGGAGCGGCTTCATAGCGTGCGCGGCCGTCACCAAAGTCATGGCGGTCAAGAATACCTGCCTCTTCAAACAGACGAACGGTGCGGTACACAGTCGCGATCGAGATTTTCGAATCGACCGCAGAGGCCCGGCGATATAATTCCTCAACATCGGGATGATCGTCTGAATCCGAAATAACCCGCGCAATTACGCGTCGTTGGTCGGTAATACGCAGGCCGCGTTCCTGGCAAAGCGCCTCAAGATCAATCCGTGTTTCCATGGGCCAACATATGTAATGTCATTGTGGCACAGGTCAATGAAAAGGGCCGGTCGTTGCCAACCAGCCCCTGATTTCCAACCATGTTGCGGTGGGCTTATTTCGCCTTTTTCTTGCGGCCCGATCCAGGCGCACGGCCAAGACCGATTTTTTTCGCCAGTTCGCGCCGCGTTTCGGCATAGGCAGGTGCTACCATCGGATAGTCTGCCGCTAGCCCCCACTTTGCGCGATAATCATCGGGCGTCATGCCATAATGTGTCATCAGATGGCGCTTCAGCATTTTCAGCTTTTTGCCGTCTTCAAGGCAGATGATATATTCTCTTTTCACCGACGTGCGGATCGGCACGGCCGGTTCTGGCGCAGGCGCGGCCGGTGCAGCGCCCGAAAGGCCGGAAAGCGCATTGTGCACATTACCAATAAGGACAGGCAAATCAGACACAGCTACGCTATTGTTGCTGACATGTGCTGCCACGATATCCGCCGTCAGCGTAATCAGCATTTCATTATTTTCACCACTATCAGTCGTCATTTTTGTTCCCCTTGACGATATTTTTAATACGACCCTACCGATGCCTTTTGGCTATTCGGTAACCTGCCCTTATCGGCAGGCGCATCAACGGTCAATTCGCGGAAAAATAAATACCGGCTTTGATAGGTTTATAAATTTAGAGCCATCGTAATTGAATCAATCCGGGCGCCATCCTTGCCTTTATAGTAACCGATCCGTCGCCCTATTGGCTGAAAACCCATCTCATGGTAAAAAACCTTTGCCGGATTTCCGTCGCGAACTTCAAGGAATAAATTCGTGCGGCCCGACTGGCGCGCATTGCCGACCAGCGTCTTGACCAATTCCCGTCCGATCCCACCGCGTCGCGCATAGGGCGATACCGCAATCAGCAGCAATTCCTCCTCATCAGCAACCCCGCGGCTAAGTGTAAAGCCCTGAACATTGACGCCATTTCTTGCGCACAACAGCAAGCTGCCGGGCATGGCGAGTGTCGACAGGCATTGGGCGGCTGTCCATGCCTCGCCAAAGCAGGGGTCAAAGGCAGCCTTCATTACCGGCATGATTACACTGACATCATGCGCGCTGCCCTCATTGATGGAGATCATGGCACAACGCCTCCCGGTAATTTGGCGTCAGGCCCGCGGACGTAGAAGGGTGACGGGTTTAACGGATCAAGCGCAGCGATTAATGGCCAGAAGCGGGCATCGGGGATCAGGTTCATGGCCTCGCCACTTCCACGTGCTGCGACCACGGCCTCGGCCATATCGCCTGCAACAATATCGGCATGAGATTGCTCCACCGCCATATGGGGTGGCAGGGACATTGCTGGACGCAACGAACTGCCGTCAGCGCCAATGGACTGGAAATAATATTCGCCGTGCCCACCGGTCATGGCGACATCGATTGGTCCCTGCTTCTTGTCCCGCGCCATCGCCGCCACCAAATCAAGGCAGCCAAAGCCATGGCATTCGGCACCCCAAGCAAGCGCCAATGCCCGCGCTGCCGAGACGCCTACGCGGATCCCGGTAAAGCTGCCCGGCCCCACATCAACATGGATGGCATCCGCGCGCCCCTTGTCCGGCAGGTCGGCAATCATTGGCACCAAGCGCTCGGCATGGCCGCGCCCAATGTCTTCGTGAAATGACGCAATGCAGCTGTCGCCATCAAACAGGGCGACCGAGCAGGCGCGTGTTGCCGTATCAATAACCAATCGTCTCACGCAACGGCGCGTAGCCGATCAGATGATCTTGTTAAAGCGTCCAAATTCCGGGCGCGGACTGCGCGCAAATATGCTGGCCGGATCGCCATAGCCAATGGTTGAGATGAAATTTGATTTCACCGTCGTTCCGGCGAAGAAAGCCTCGTCAACCGCATCATTGTTGAAACCAGACATTGGCCCGGTATCAAGCCCCAGCGCACGGGCGGCGAGGATGAAATATCCGCCCTGCAGGCTTGAATTGCGAAATGCGGTTTTCTCCGCCAGCGCCTCATTGCCGACAAACCAACTGCGCGCATCGGTGTGTGGAAAAAGCTCAGGGAGCTGTTCGTAAAATTCCATATCCATGCCGATAATGGCGGTGGCGGGGGCGGACAGGATTTTGGTCCCGTTGGCTGGCATGGCAAGTGCTGCAAGCTTCTCCTTTGCCCCTTGGCTGACGCACCAGATGATGCGGGCAGGCAGGCAGTTGGCAGAGGTGGGGCCATATTTCATCAATTCCCAAACGGCCTCAAGCTGCTCGTTTGAAACTGGTGTGTCCAAATAGCCATTATAGGTGCGAGCGGTGCGGAAAAGCTGATCAAGCGCGGCATCGCCGAGCGGTTGGTTCACAGGCATTTCTTGGGCTTTCTGAATTGGAAGAGATCAAGCGGCGCGGACTTCAGTGACCTCTGGTACATAATGTTTAAGCAACTGCTCAATACCGTTTTTCAGCGTAGCTGATGACGATGGGCAGCCGGAACATGCTCCCTGCATTTGCAGGAAAACAACCCCGCGCTGGAATCCGCGATAGACGATATCGCCGCCATCATTGGCAACGGCTGGGCGAACACGGGTTTCGATCAATTCCTTTATCTGGTCGACAATTTCGGCATCGGCGGGATCATCAAGCGGATATTCATCGGCTGCAGGGACCGAGAAACTGGCCGTTGC
>CAYVQO010000122.1:3762-5870 GCA_964452835.1 uncultured Sphingorhabdus sp.
ACCGATTTTGGCGTTTATCAAAAGATTGTCGATGTCGATTTGCTTGCGCCCATAGCCTTGACCCAATCCCTGCTGCCGCATTTCGCTGCACGGGGCAGCGGGCAGCTGGTGATGATCTCCAGCGTTGCCGGAAAGGCGGGTGTTCCCATGCGTACAGCCTATTGCGCCGCCAAGCATGGCCTGATTGGCTATGCCGATGCCTTGCGTGCAGAAATGGCGGGGCAGGGGGTAAAGGTACTGGTGGTTGCCCCGGGTTCCGTGCGCACAAATGTCTCCCGCAATGCACTTAACGCCGACGGCACGGTGCGCGGCGTCAGCGACAAAGCCATCGACAATGGCATTGATCCCGACGAAGTTGCGCGCACCATTTGGGACGCGGTGGAGACGGGCAAGCGCGAGATTGTCATTGCCGAAGGGATGGAGGCGCAAATCCCGCTGCTGCGTGCGTCTGACCCTGAAAAACTGTTCGATATGGTCGAGGCGATGGTCGCTGCGGGCTATGCCGCAAAAATGAATGCGGAATAAGTTTTAGCCCCGCGCGGCCCGCAGCGCCGCCCCCGCCGTAAAGGGTGACAAGGCCGTTAATGCCAGACTGGTTGCGCCCAGCAATTGCAGGGCATTACCCGGATTATCGCCCAGCGTCCCGGCGCCAAATATCATCAGCGGGATAGCAAGCGGTACCATCAGCAGGCCGCCCAGTGCGGCGGCACCGCTAAGCCCTGCGGTTAGCGCGGCTATCGTCACGCCCAGACCCGCCAGCGCTGGGAGTGCAATTGCCAGCCCCCAGAACAGCGTGCCCATCTGGGCATCGGGCACGCCCATCAGCACCAGCGCTATCGGTGTTGCCAGCAGCAGCGGCAGGCCGAAACCGGCGATATGGCCGGCAATTTTGGCACAGGCCAGCCACTCATCAGACCATCCGCGAAGGGCCAGCTGGTCCAGCACACCTGCCTGACGGTCTGGCAAGATCAGCCTTTCAATGGGCAACAGGCTGGCAAGCAGCGCCGCAATCCACAGCACGCCACCGCCAGTGCGCGCAAGCAGCGCCTTGTCCGGGCCGACGACAAAGGGGAAAAGTGTGGCGACGGCGAGATAGAAGATAATCGGCAGCCACAATCCGCCGCCGGTCCAGGCCAGCCGCACTTCGCGCCAGATGAGCGAGAGAAAAGCGCTCATGCCGCTTTGGCTGCCTGTTGATCGAGCATTATGCTGCGCGCAACATTGATTGTCGGGGCAATATGGGAGGCAACCAGCGCTATCCCGCCCTTGGCGGCATGCCGCTGCAACACCTCATCCAACCGCACGACATTGGCCTGATCCAGACCATTATAGGGCTCATCCAGCAGCCAGATTTGCGCGCCAGAGGCAATCATGCGCGCCAGTGCCCCGCGCCGTCTTTGCCCAGCAGACAGTAACCGAACAGGCAGCTCGGCCAGTGGCACAAGGTCCAGCGCCTCAAGTGCCGCTTCCAGCTGCTTCGGGCTGGCTCCATCCAGCTTTGCCCAGAAACGCAGTCCGTTCTCCAGGGAGCTTTCCGGATCAAGCGCTACTGCCTCATCGGTCAGCGCCAGCGTGCCGTTTATGTGCATCGTTCCCGCCGTGATCGGCAGCAGTCCGGCAAGTGTCCGGAATAGCGTCGATTTACCGGTCCCATTGGCACCGCGGATCCAGATGATCTCGCCGCTATCGGCCGTGAGTGAGAAGCCCTTCAGCACCATCCGGTTGCCGCGCAATATGGCCGCATTTTCCATACGGATCATCACTTTGGCGGCTTGACTGTCTTTCATGCCGCGACATAGGCATGGCTACACGAAAAAGCAAAGCAAGGAGAATGCAATGACTGTCGCAATGCTGGACGACACTGCCCGTGCGATTGCGCTGAACAGCCTGCCGCGCTGGGAATATGACCGCGAAGCCTGCGGCATCCGGCGCACATTTTCCTTCACCGACTTTGCAGAGGCCTTTGCCTTTATGACGCGGGTGGGGATTTTGGCGGAGAAAGCCGACCATCATCCCGAATGGTTCAATGTCTACAACCGCGTTGAGATATTGCTGACCACGCATGATGCGGGCGGGCTGTCAGAGCGGGATATATCGCTGGCAAAGGC
>CAYVQO010000123.1:0-1955 GCA_964452835.1 uncultured Sphingorhabdus sp.
GCCGGCTATCCCAAGGAGCGCGCGCATTTGATGGCGGCCAATCGGGGCAAGCTGAAGGACCTGAAGGCTGTTTCGTGCAACGACATGCTGACCGTTCTCAAGAATGTCGATCAGGATTTGTTAAAGGCGGCGATTGCCGGTGAGCGTTTCGCCGAATATTTTTATGCCAATGCCGAGGATGAAGCCATCGCCGCCTATCTGCACGGGCTATGAGCATCTCCTTTAATCTTTCCGGCAAGGTCGCACTCGTAACCGGGGCCAATACCGGAATCGGGCAAGCGATTGCGGTCGCGCTGGCCTGTGCCGGGGCAGATGTTGCGGTTGCCGGACGTTCGGAACCGACGGAGACGCTGCGGTTGATCGGTTCGACGGGGCGCAGGTTGCTGAATGTCAAAGCCGACCTTTCGTCCGTCGAGCCGGTGGCGCGCGTAGTGGATGAAGTCATAAGTGGGCTGGGGCGGCTCGATATCCTGGTCAACAATGCCGGGATCATCCGCCGGGAAGACTTGCTTTCCTTTGGTGAGGAAGACTGGGACGCGGTTATCGACACCAATTTGAAGAGCTTGTTCTTTCTGTCTCAGGCCGCAGCGCGCCACATGGTCTTGCGCGGCGAAGAGGGCAGCGTCGGCAAGATCATCAACATCGCTTCGCTGCTGACCTTCCAAGGCGGCATTCGTGTTCCGAGCTATGCTGCAGCGAAATCCGGCGTGGGCGGGGTGACCAAGG
This sequence comes from uncultured Sphingorhabdus sp., assembly GCA_964452835.1. Lineage (GTDB taxonomy): Bacteria > Pseudomonadota > Alphaproteobacteria > Sphingomonadales > Sphingomonadaceae > Sphingorhabdus_B. The sequence continues at coordinate 727 of CAYVQO010000123.1, forward strand.
CGATGGCGAACGAACTGGCGCCCAAGGGCGTGCAGGTGAACGCGATCGCGCCGGGCTATATCGCCACCAACAACACCGCCGCGCTGCAGGCTGACGAGACGCGCAACCGGCAGATATTGGAACGCATCCCGATAGGGCGCTGGGGCAGGCCCGAAGACATTGCCGGAGCTGCGGTGTTCCTCGCTTCACCTGCTTCGGACTATGTCACTGGCCAAGTGCTGGCGGTGGACGGCGGATGGCTGGCGCGCTAGCTTTCCCGGCATGACCAAGCCACTCGTCTTTTTTGGCGAATTGTTGATCCGGCTGGCAGCGCCGGGCAATGAATTGCTGATGCAGTCACCCAGCCTGAACCTGCATGTGGGTGGGGCAGAGGCCAATGTCGCGGTGGGCCTTTCGCATTTGGGGCATGATTGCCACATGGTCAGTATCGTTCCCGACAATGCGTTGGGGCGCGGGGCGGTGTCGGCAATGCGCGCGCATGGTGTCGATTGCCAGCGCGTCGTGTCGGGCCAGGGGCGGATGGGGTTATACTTCCTGCAAGTCGGTGCCGGGTTGCGCGCTTCGGAGATTGTCTATGATCGGGCGGGGTCGAGCTTTGCGCAGGCATCCGCGGATGCTTTTGACTGGGACAGGTTGCTGGCCGGGGCAGCACTGCTTCACCTGTCCGGGATCACGCCAGCGCTCGGACCGCAGTCATCGGACCATGCGCTTGCGGCGGCGCGGGCGGCCAAACGGCTGGGCATCCCTGTCTCCTTTGATGGCAATTACCGCGCGATGCTGTGGGAGGCGTGGGACAGCGACCCTAGGGCCATACTGTTGGAACTGATCGGCATGGCCGACATATTGTTCGGCAACCATCGCGACCTATCATTGGTGCTGGAACGCGAGTTTTCGGGCGACGGGCCACAACGGCGGCGCGAAGCCGCGGAAGCCGGCTTTGCCGCCTTCCCAAACCTCAAGCTGATAGCCTCGACCGCTCGCCATATCGTCAGCGCCGACCATCACCGCATCGCAGCGCGAGTCGACCTGCGTGACGGTTCACACCAAACGTCCGAAATCGACGTCACGAACATCGTCGACCGCATCGGCGCAGGCGACGCCTTTGCAGCTGGCGTGCTCCACGCGCACCTGGGCGGCGGCGACGCGAAAGCCATGGCCGAAACTGGCCTTGCGCTGACCGCGCTCAAACATTCGCTCCCCGGCGACGCCAGCCTGTTCCGGCAGGCCGA